>JBARKH010000561.1:0-1564 GCA_049801295.1 Allostellaceae bacterium
CAGGAACACTCGATACCAAAGGCGCCGAACTCCGTTTCATCCGCGACCAGATTGCCGCCGCCGGCGTGCGGGTGATCCTGGTCGATCTTTCCACGTCCGGCGGGCCCTCTCCGGCAGACGTGCCGCCGCACCATATCGCAGCGTATTTTCGCGGCGGCCCAAACGCCGTCTTCAGCGGTGAACGGGGTGGCGCGATCACCGCGATGGCCGAGGCGTTCGAAGCCTGGATTCGGCGCCAGGAACCGGTCAGCGGCCTCATCTCAGCCGGCGGATCGGGCGGCAGTTCGCTGGTCGCGCCGGCGATGCGGGCGCTCCCGATCGGCGTGCCAAAGGTCCTCATCTCATCGGTCGCTTCAGGCAATGTCGCTCCTTACGTGGGTCCGTCCGACATCATGATGCTGTACTCGGTGACTGATGTCGCCGGCCTAAATTCGGTGACGCGCCAGGTTCTCGCCAACGGTGCCGCGGCGATGGTCGGCATGGTCAAGGCGCGCGTTGCCAGCGAGGAGCGCGATCGAGCGCCGGCGCGGCGCGGTGAAAAGAAGCTGGCTATCGGCCTGACCATGTTTGGGGTGACGACCCCATGCGTCGACGCCATCGTCGGTGCGCTCGAAGAAGACTTCGAGTGCCTTGTTTTCCACGCCACCGGCGTCGGCGGTCAGTCCATGGAGAAGCTCGTCGATGCCGGCGCGCTGGCGGGCGTCATCGACATCACCACGACAGAGGTCTGCGATCTTCTGTGTGGCGGCGTGCTGCCGGCAACGGAGGATCGGTTCGGAGCGATCGCGCGCACCAGAGTCCCCTATATCGGATCGTGCGGCGCGCTCGACATGGTGAATTTCGGCCCGATGGACAGCGTGCCCGAGCGCTACCGCGGCCGCACGCTCCATGTGCACAATCCCACCGTAACGCTGATGCGCACGACCCCTGAAGAGAACGTGCGGATCGGGCGTTGGATCGGCGAGCGGCTCAACCGCATGGACGGGCCGGTGCGCTTCTTCCTGCCGGGAGGCGGGGTCTCGGCGCTCGATGCTCCGGGGCTGCCGTTCTCGGATCCGAATGCCGATGACGAGCTTTTCCGATCGCTCGAGACCACCGTTCGGCAAACCGCTTCGCGGCGACTCATTCGGCTGCCGATACATATCAACGACCCGCGCTTTTCAGCGGAAATCGTCGCCGAATTTCGCCGTCTGTTGGGCGGTCGATCGGTCCATCGCCGGGCAAGGGGATAATCGTATGCCCCGCATCACGCGCTCCGACATCCTCGCTCGTTTCCACGCAATGAAAGCGCGGGGTGAGCCGATCATTGGCGCCGGCGCCGGAACTGGGCTGTCGGCGAAAGCTGAGGAAGCGGGCGGCGCCGATCTGATCGTCATCTACAATTCGGGGCGGTTCCGCATGGCCGGCCGGGGATCACTCGCCGGCATGATGCCCTACGGCGACGCCAACGGCGTGGTGCTTGAAATGGCCCGCGACGTGTTGCCCATCGTCGCTCGCACCCCCGTGCTTGCCGGGGTGTGCGGCACCGATCCGTCGCGCCAGATGGATGTCTTTTTGGATGAAA
>JBARKH010000562.1:0-1752 GCA_049801295.1 Allostellaceae bacterium
TCCATGACCGTGCTCCCCGGCCTGATCGACGTGCACACCCATCTCACCTTCACCAACGACTTCGACCCGTACACCCGCCTCTCCACCGACGCCGTGCGCGAAGCGCTCAACGGCGTCCGCTTCGCCAAGGTCACGCTGGAAGCGGGATTCACCACCGTGCGCAACGTCGGCGCGTCCGGCTACTCCGATGTAGCTCTGCGCGACTACATCGACGCGGGCCACATCCCGGGTCCGCACATGCAGGTGAGCGGACCGCCGCTGAGCATCACCGGCGGCCATTGCGACAACAATTTCCTGCCCGCCGAATACCATGCCACCGCGGACGGAGTGGCCGACGGCATCGCCGCCGTCCAGCAGCGCGTTCGCCAGAACATCAAGTACGGCGCCGATCTGATCAAGGTTTGCGCCACTGGCGGGGTGTTGTCCAAAGGCGACGATCCCAAGGCCAGCCAGTACAGCCTCGACGAGTTGAAGGCTCTGGTGGCCGATGCGCACCGGCTGGGCCGCAAGGTTGCCGCGCACGCGCACGGCGCCGAGGGTATCCTCTTTGCCACCCAAGCGGGCGTCGATTCCATCGAACACGGCACCTACATCGACGAAGACGACATCGCCGCCATGAAGCAGCACGGTACCTGGCTGGTCCCCACGCTCTACCTCATCGATTGGATGCGGGAGAACCCGCGGCTGCCCGCCATGTTCCAGAAGAAAATGACCGACGTCAGCGCTGCAGTGCTCCAAAACCAGCGGAAAGCCGTCGCCGCCGGCGTGAAGGTCGCGCTGGGCACGGACGCCGCCGTATATCCTCACGGCCAGAACGCGCACGAAGTGGAAGTCTACGTGACCAAGCTCGGCATGACGCCGCTCGCCGCGCTGCAGACCGGCACGATCAATGCGGCCGAGCTCATGGGCTGGTCCGACCGCACCGGCGCCGTGGAGCCGGGCAAATGGGCGGACGTGATCGCCGTCGAAGGCGATCCGCTCAGCGACGTCCGCACTTTGCAAAACGTCCGCTTCGTGATGAAGTCCGGCACTGTCTACAAGCAATAGGTCCTCGCGCGCCACGATGATATTTGTGAATCTGTCAATGTGGGGCGGGCGTCCACGCCTGCGGCGGGTCTCCAGACCCGCCGGCATTGTGGGGCAGGCTCTCAGCCGGCTCTCAGCCTGCAAGCGGCCTCTCAGGCCGCGCTAACAAGATAAAAAGCTCCGTAACAGAGGACAAGGAGGTTTATGCGCGTTCTCCTTTCGGTCCTTCTAGCCTGCGTCCCCAGCTTCGCGGGCACCATCTACCTGTCAGCCTCGTGCAGCGGAGTCACCACGTATACAAGCGACGTCGCGTCGTGCGATGACCAGTCCCCGAACGGTGCGATAGCCGAGGTTGGCCCGGGATTCGCCGTGACCGCCAGCGCGTGGGCGGCGAACGGCCAGCCCGACGCTTCGGCATCGGCGTTACTCACCGGGGATTATGCGTTCACGGTTACAGGAGGATCCGGAGATGGCTTTGCCGAACCCCTTCTGACGATTTGGGGCGCCAACGGCGGCAACGTGGAATGGGCATCGGCCTCGTTGGGCGGGTGTGAAGTGTCTCTGGGCGGACCCTTGCAATGCCTTTGGGCTTCAGTGCCGTTCGAGTTTGACGTTCCTCAGACACTCGCTCTTTTCTTACACGCGGGCGCGTCGGTGTCCCCATACGGCGGAGCCACTGGCGAGGCGTCAGTAGGTGGGTTTGCCTTCTTCTACACCAATGGTGAC
>JBARKH010000563.1:0-6380 GCA_049801295.1 Allostellaceae bacterium
CCCTTGACCCCGGTCAGCGCGAGGCCGGTCTGCGGGCCGAGACCGAGCGCCGCCATCCGTTCGGCCACGAGCGCGGAGGTCTTCCTCTCGTTGAACCCGGTCTCGGGATGATGAAGGATCGTTTCACCGAGCTCGATGATCTCGTTGCCGTGGCGATCAATTGCCTCGCACACCCTCTGTTTCAGGCTTTCCCTGGTCACTTCGCCTTTGCCGCTCATTGCCGCTCCCGCACTTGCGTCTTCTTGCCCTGCGGCGCTATGCCGCATGCTCTCGTGCGGACCCCGCCTCAGGCCGGGATGATACAGGCATTCGACCGCCGCCGGCTATGGCATCGCCGCCGGAAGGGGCGCACCGGCGGGCAACCGGGGAGGGGCTGAGATGAACGACGCTGATCGGCAGCGGATGCTCAGCGCCTTGATCCTGGTGGTCATCGCGCTGTTTGTCTCTGCTGGATCGCCTTTCGCCGGGCGCTGGCGCCGCGAGTTGAGGATCGCCACCATCGTCGTGTTTTTTATTGGGCTGGCCGCGGCGCTGGTCGACATCGTCTACTGGTGGATCGGGTAAGACCAGTAAACGCCCAGAGATTGTTCTCGTCCGGCGGATCGGACGCTGCGGTCCGGTTACCATGATAGGCTCGAGGACCAGCAGACATTTTAGTCAATAGTCAATTGTTGACTGCGTTAGCGAAGTTTGTAACGATTGGTAATGATTTGTTAACCAACACGCCGGCCGCCTGCGCTCCCACAGGGGCCGATCACAGGGTGGCCATGTCTCTCGATTACCCCAACATCGTTCCCCTAAATAATCTGCGTCTGCCCGACGCGATGACGATCAAGCACGGCCCGGCGCCGTTGCTGGCCCGCTTCGTGCTGGCGGCAGACCGTGAGGCCCGCGAGCGGGGGGTCTCGCTGCGGCTGCGGCACGATTTCGACGAACTCGTCTATCTCAACCGGCACGAGATGGCGAAGGGCAACTGGTACGAGCTGCCGCACATGTTCGACCCGCAACATGTCGAGCTGACCCCGGAGAACGCGTATTGGATCTCCGGGGAAAACGAGGACGGCGAGATCGTCGCCGTCCACGCCGCGCATGTCTATTACTGGCCCGACACCAGCCTGCGGGAAGAGGCCCGCCTGTTGTTCTATGGACAGGACCACGGCCAGCCGTGCGAGGTTACGGCCGAGGCGGCCGATCTGATCTCCGGGCTGGTGTGGAACGGCGGCGCGGCCTGGGTGCGGCCGGATTATCGCGGGCGCCAGCTGTCACACATCCTGCCGCGGGTGTTGAAGGCATATGCCAGCGGACGTTGGCCGATCGATTGGTTTATCGGGTATGTAAAGCCCGCCTTGGTCGACGGCGGCGTGGCGCGCGGCTACGGATCGAAGCACCTGAGCTACAGCATCGCCTATCCCGGGTCGCCCTGGGGTGATGTCGAGTTCGCGCTCGTTTACACCTCGGTCGCAGAGCTTTACGACGATCTGGCCGAGACCATGGCGACCGAGCTTTCGGGTAATCGGGGTATCAAGCCCGCCGTCTCGCCGGCAGCGACGTTCCTGGAAAGGAGGGTCACGAAGACCTCGGCCGATGGCGTTTTCCAGGGCAGCAGCAGCCTCTCGTAAACGACCCGGCGCTCCGGCCGGCCCTGTTCGTTTTCGTAGTGCAATAAGGCGGTGACAACGTCGTAGCGCGGCTGCCCGGTCGCGGCGACGGATTTGTAGAACTGTGACACCCATTGGCCATATTCGTTGTCGGGCTGGTAGGCGACCTTTTCGCCGATCCCGGCCAGATGGTAGTTCTGGCCGATCCAGCTGTGGGCCTGGCCGATGAACCGGAAGATCGGCTCGGCTTCGCGCGGGCTGACCCCGATCACCGCCAATCGCGGCAGAAACTGGTGGCGCAACGCAAGGGGAATGATACTCGAATCGAAATTGCCAAACGATGCCCGCCACTTTTGCGCCAACGGCCGGAAGATGTTGTCCTCGTCGTCGAAGACGTTTGAAATATCTTTCAACACGGCACTGTATCGATCTGACGAGATCGAAGTGAAGCTCGGTGCGGCCAGTTGCGACAGGCGTTCGATCGCATGTTCCGCCGTCGAGGAAATTTCCGATCGCCAGGTTTCGTCGAAATATCTGACGCGAAATAACTTGATCTCTGATGACAGCAGCTGCTGTTGCACCGCCAGCAAGGCCGGCAGCTCGACATTGCGCGGATGCAGCTCGATCTCGATGATCGATTTCTCGATCACCTCGAACCTGATGAAACCCAGGTTTTTGACGGCAAAGGCGACAGCGTCGTAATCCGGGTTGGGATCCCCCAGCGCGGCATAGAATTCGGCGGTATTCGGAAATACCCATTGGCCTTCCGGGGTAACCAGCATTGTCAGCCGCTGCACCAGAGCCTCCTTCCCACTGCAGCCCCACCAAAACCAGGGCGGCACCGCGCATCCTAGGGGGCGTTAGTAAAGAGAAGGTGAATCTCACAAGCCCGCGCTAAGATGGCGGGGCACGCTGCCGCCAAAAACAGCCGGACCAACAAGATCGAGCCGAATAGGGACGTCCGGATGGCGCTAGCAGCACCCGCAATTTCGTTGTCCGATCGGCGCCTCGGGACGATCGCGCTGATGGTCGCCACCGGCATGCAGGCGGCCGATGCGACGATCGTCAATGTCGCGCTGCCCCAGCTCGAGCGGGATCTCGGCGGCGGGGTGTTGCTCGGCGCCTGGGTAATGACGAGTTACCTCTGCGCCACCGCGGTGCTGGCCCCGCTTACCGGCTGGCTGCGGCGGCGCTACGGAGCGCGGCATCTCTTCGTCGCGGCCATCGCCGTGTTCGTGATCGCGTCCTTAGGCTGCGCGCTCGCCCCTTCCCTCCCGGCGCTCATCCTCCTGCGCATTGTCCAGGGCGCCGCCGGAGGGGTGATCCACCCAATGACGCAGGCGATCCTGCTCGATCTCTACCCGCAAGAACGGCATGGCCGGATGCTGGGGATCTGGGGTGCGACGACGATGGTCGGTCCGATTATCGGGCCTGTCTTCGGCGGCATGATCACCGATCTTGCCTCCTGGCGATGGGCGTTCGCGCTCAGCCTGCCGCTCGGCATCCTGGCGTTGTGGGGCATGTGGCGGATCCTGCCGCAGGCCGAGGCTACCGACCGCCAGCCGGTCGACGCCACCGGCATTTTCCTTCTGGTGACCGGGATCGGGGCGATGCAACTGGCCCTGCAGCGCGGCGTCGGCCTGTCCTGGTTGCACTCGCCCGAGCTGATCATCGAGGCGGCGATTGCCCTCTTCGCGGCGACCGGAATGCTGGTGCGGTCGCGTGATTCCGGGTCGACGATTGTGCGAACCGACGTGCTCCGGAATCTTGGCTTCGCCGCGGCGGCGTTTTTCAATTTCATGACGAGCGCGCTGCTGTTCACCAGCTTGGTTTTCATCCCGGCCCTGGCCGAGGGCCCGCTTGGCTATGATGCGACCATGGCCGGCGCGACGATCGTGCCACGCGCGGTCTTGATGATGCTGATGATGCTGATGGTCGGCCGGATGATTGGCCGCGTCGATTTCCGCGTCCTCTTGTCGGTCGGCTGGGGTCTGATGGCGGGGGGATTGGCGGTCCTAGCCGGTATTCGCCCGCCCGATGAGCTCGGCTGGCTCGTTGCAGGAAGCACGATCCAGGCGATCGGGGCCGGGATGATGTTCACCCCGCTGAGCACCTATGCCTTCGCCACGCTGCCGATTGAGATGCGCACCGATGCGGCCGGTTTATATTCGTTGCTGCGCCAGCTCGGCTGCGCCAGCGGGGTCGCTCTGATGAGCGCGGTTCTGCAGGTGAAAATCTCGGCCCATCTGGCCGCTGTGACTGCTGCAGCCGCGGTGTCTGGCGCCCCGCCGTCCGCTCGGCTTGTGGCGGACGCAACCCTAGCGGCCTATGCCGATTGCTTCCGGGTGATGACGATCGCCGCCGTTGTCGTGGCTCCCGGCGTTCTCCTGTTCCGGGCCGGCCGAGGAGAGAAGGCTGCACAGGGGAGCGTGACGCCGAGCGTCGAGTAGCCGCCGGCCGAGCTTACGCCACCGCCCGCTCGGCGTGGGCGGGGGCGAAGAGATCCGTGCTCGCGTCTTCAAGGGCATCGGGTGAAACGGCATCGGGCGAGCCTGATTGCTGCGGCAGCAGGATACGGACCCGGGTGCCGCGCGCGGGGGTACTGTCGATGACCAGCTTGCCGCCATGGGCGTCGATCAACCCCTTGGCGATCGGCAGGCCGAGCCCCGTACCGCCATGGGCCTTGGCTACCGTGGCCCGAGCCTGGCCGAAGGGCTCCAACGCGCGCTCGATCTCGTTCTCAGCCATGCCGATACCGTAATCCTCGACTTCGAGCACCAGGTCTGCCGCATCGTCGAGCCAAGCGCGGATATCGACCTGGCCGCCGTCATGCGAAAATTTGATAGCGTTCGACAACAGGTTGAGCAGGATCTGCTTGATCGCCCGTTCGTCGCCCCACACCGAGATCTCGTCGTCGGGCACCCGGGCGACCAGGGCGAGCTTGTGAGTACGCGCCCGCTCGCTGACCATGCGAACCGCTTCCCTAATCACCGGCTGCACCGGCACCCTCTCGCGCGCCAATTCGAGCTTCCCGGCCTCGATTTTCGACATGTCGAGAACATCGTTGATGATCGACAAGAGGAGCAGCCCGCTCGAATGAATGTCCTTGATGTATTCGAGCTGCTTCTTGTCGAGGATCGGCCCGAGAAGCTCGCTCGACATCGCCTCGGCGAAGCCGATGATGGCATTCAAAGGCGTGCGCAGTTCATGGCTCATGTTGGCGAGAAAATCGCTTTTGGCGCGATTAGCCAGCTCGGCTTGGGCGAGAGCCAGCGCCATCTGGTCTTCGCTGGCCTTGCGCTCGGTAATATCCGAATAGAGCGAGACGACGGCGCCGTCGGGCATGGCGCGGCGACGGATCTGCACGATCCCGCCAGACGCGGTGGGGCGCTCGATCACCGTCGGCAGGTCGCGATAGACCGCTTCGATGCGGCGGCGAACCTCCCGTTCCGGATCCTCGACCGGGCCGAAATCGCCGCGCCGCAGCTGCCCCATCAACACATCGCGGAAGGTGGCCGATGTCAGGTCGAGCGGCAGTTCCAAGAGCTTGGCGAACCGGCTGTTCCAGGCAATCAGCCGCCCCTCGCGATCGAAGACGCTGAGACCCTCGCCCATGTTTTCGAGCGTGCTCTGCAACAGCGCGCTCTGTTCGGCGAGTTGCTGCTCGCGCGCGCACCGTTCGCGCACCGCATGCTGCTGACGCTTGATCGAGGCGAGCATTAGCCAACCAAGGCAGCCGGAGATCACCGCGATCAACAGCTCGCTGTGGCCACGCGCGACGGGCACAACGGCACTCGCGCTGTAGGCGATCACCGCGAGCGTGCAGATTGCCGCTGTTACGTGCTGCAAGCGCACGCTATCGAGCAGGCGCCCGAGCCACCGCGGCGCCGCGCGATCCCACGCGTCGCGCCGACCCGCGGGACGTAGCCTACCGTACCAAAGGTGCAACTCTCAGTCCTCGCCAGTTCAGGGACTGGGTTTTAGGAGAACGGGGTTAATTTTTCGTTAGGCCGCTGCGCCCTCGCCTGGGATCGTTTCCGAGGGGAGGATCAAGGCGTCGAGCGCCGCCGCGCCTTCGCCCTTCGCGCGCACCAGGAGTGGGTTGATGTCGATGCTGGCGAACTCACGTCGCTTTGCCGCAGCGAACAGCGACAGACGCGACAGCGCGGCTGCGAGCGCGTCGAGGTCGCAGGGTGGCTGGCCGCGCGCCCCTTCGAGGATCGCGGCACCGCGCAGTTCGGCGATCATCCGCTGCGCCTCCTCGACCCCGAACGGGGCGATGCGGAAGGTCACGTCGCGCAATACTTCGACAAAGATGCCGCCGAGCCCGAGCATGACAATGGGGCCGAATACAGGATCGTTCTGCACCCCGAGGATCATCTCGACCCCGCCCTTGACCATCGGCGACAAGAGGACGCCCTCGATCGTCGCGCGCGGCGCCCGCGCGGTGACCCGCTCGACCAGCCGGTCATAGGCGGCCCCTGCCTCGGCCGCCGGCACGTCGAGCATGACGCCGCCGACTTCGGTTTTATGGGTGATCTCCGGCGAGACGATCTTGAGAACGAGGCGATCTCCGACTTTTGCCGCGCCCGCGGCCGCTTGCGCCGCGCTGGTCGCCAAGAATTCGGTCAGGACCGGTACGCCGGCCTCGGCAAGGATGCGCTTTGCCTCGTATTCGCCGATCGGGCGCTTTGGCAGCGGCGGCAGGTTCTGCGGCACCGGCGGCACCGGCAAGGGCGGCGTCCGGAGGCGCTCGGCGCAGCGCACCGCCGCCGCGACCGA
>JBARKH010000564.1:0-27065 GCA_049801295.1 Allostellaceae bacterium
GGCAATCGATCTCGACGTCAATCTTGGTCTCGATTTGAACCTCGACTCGTTCGGCTGGATGGAATTGACAATCCTCTTGCAGGACCGGCTCGGCGTGCATCTGTCGGAAAGTGATATCGCCGGGATCGAGACGATCCGCGACCTGCTGCGCCGGTCGATCGACCACCGCCCGCTCACTGCCAGTGAAGAACCCGCAATCGCGAGCGATGTCGAGCGCTGGTTGGCGCCGCCAGGCGCGTTCCTGCGCATCGTTGGGGCTGGGCTCTATGCCCTCAACTGGCTGGCCATGCGCGCCCTTTTCCGCCTCCGCGCGACTGGAGCCGAAGGGCTGCCAGGGTCGGGACCATTCGTCATCACACCCAACCACGTCAGCTATCTTGACGGCCTGGCGATCGCGGCGGCGCTGCCGTTCCGCCGCTTCCGGCAGCTTTATTGGGCAGGGGATGCGCGGCTTCTCTTCTCTAACTCGCTCGCCAGAGCATTTGCCCGCGCGGTCCGTGTCTTTCCTGTCGACTCGACGTATCCCGATGCCGCGCTCGATGCGGCCGACAGAGTGCTGAGGGCGGGCAACGCGCAGGTCTGGTTTCCAGAAGGCTGGCGGTCCCCGGACGGGACGCTACAGCGTTTCCTGCCGGGGATCGGCGAGCTGCTGCTGCGCAGCGGGGTGGCGGTTGTGCCAGCGTACATCGGGGGCGCTTTCGCGGCGCTGCCCCGCCATCGTCATCTACCGCGCTTCAAACGGATTTCGGTGATCTTCGGCCGTCCATACTGGCCTGAGGCTTTGCGTGTCGTGGGCCCCGGGGGCACCGACGAGGAGAGGATCACGAATGCCTTGCGCGCGCAAGTCATCGCACTCGGCGAGGCAACGGGCGTCCATCTCCAAAACGGCACCGGCGCTGCCCGATCTCCCTTCACCCACCGAGACCCGTGAGCGATCCCATTCTGCACCTTGGGTGCCCAGACGCCGACCCCGCGCCCCCATCGGCCAGCTCGGTATCGGCTCGGAGGTAAAGCGTCCTCGGCGACACCCTGGGCTGCGCTGATCCTCATGTCGCGCCGATGCGCGGAATCTATCGCCGAGGGGGTTCACGTGATGATTTCCGTGCTTTTCGCCGCCATCGATCCTTGATGCAGGTCAAGGCTCTCGACATCGCCGGCCATTACTCTGCGAGCAATCGATCGAGGGATGCATGATGCAACAATCCTCTGCCTTGCTGTTTGCTCTCGAAGGTAGCCGCGCTTACGGCGAACGGGTGGCCCGGCGTCTGGAATGGCCATTAAGCGCGCACGAGGAGCGCTCGTTCGAGGACGGCGAGCACAAGATCCGCCCGCTGGTCGATGTGAGCCGGCGCGACGTTTTCGTTATCCACTCGCTCCGTGGCAGCCCGGGGGCCAGCCCTAACGACAAGCTGTGCCGGCTGCTGTTTCTGATCGGTGCGCTGAAAGATGCCGGGGCTGCCCGTGTCACCGCGGTCGTTCCGTATCTCTGCTATGCCCGCAAAGACCAGCGCAGCCAAACCCGCGATCCGATCACCACGAAATATGTCGCGCGAATGTTCGAGGCGTGCGGCACCGACGCGGTGATGACCTTCGATGTCCACAACCGCGCCGCTTTCGAGAACGCGTTTCGCATCCCTACGGTGAACATTGAGGCGATGCCACTGTTCGTCGAGCATTTCGCCGCTACGCTGCGGGGCGAGAAGATAGCCGTGGTCTCCCCCGATGTCGGCGGCGCGAAGCGGGCCGAACGCTTCCGCCGCGCGCTCGCCGCCGTGCTTGGCGAGGAACCGAGCGCGGGTTTTGTCGACAAGCAGCGCGCCGGCGGGGTTGTCACCGGCGACATGTTTGTCGGCGACGTAGGCGGCCGCGGGGTGATCCTGTACGACGACTTGATCAGCACCGGGACGACGCTGCGCCGCGCAGCGGCGAAGTGCCGCGAAGCCGGCGCTGCCCGCATCTTCGCCGCGGCGACGCACGGGCTTTTTATCGGCAATGCGAAAACCGTGCTTGGCGCGGCCGGGTTCGACGGCATCGTCACCGGCGACACGGTGCGATCAGCGTCGGAGGAAGACGGCTCACTGCCGGGGCATGTCACGATCCTCGATACCTCGCCGCTGGTCGCCGAGGCGATCGCCGTCGCCCATAGCGGTATCTGAGAACGCCGCGCATCTTCGTCCCAGAATCCTGGCTCTTACCTTCTTGGAGCGGCTTGAATTGAAACCGCCAGTGCCAAGACACCAACGCCGCCAATCCCTTCCTGAACAGCGGCCGAAGCCCCGTTCGGAGGATCCCGACGCGCCGGCAAAAATAAAAGCGATTATCGAAGACCCGAGTTATCGTGCGGCCGACGAGGACCCGGATTTTCTGCGCCGCGCTGACATGCGCGGCATCCGCCTGATGCTCGATTACATCAAGCCACAAACGCTGCTCGCCGAGCACGACGTCGCGCACACCATCGTTGTGTTCGGCAGCACGCGAATTCCCGAGCCCGCGGTGGCGCGTCGCCATTGCGATGCGCTAGCCACCGGGCTCGCGTCGCACCCTGAAGACATCGCCTTAAATCGCAGGTTGGAGATTGCCCGGCGCGTTCTCGCCAAGAGCCATTATTACGACATTGCACGCGAATTTGGACGGCTGGTGGGAGTTTGCGGTGACAAGGCAATCGGCGGGCGCATCATGGTTATGACCGGCGGCGGACCGGGAATCATGGAGGCCGCCAACCGAGGCGCTCTCGATGCCGGGGCGGAGTCGATCGGGCTCAACATCACGCTTCCGCAGGAGCAGTACCCAAACCCCTATGTCAGCCCGGAGCTGTGCTTCAGCTTTCACTACTTCGCGATGCGTAAGTTGCATTTCCTGATGCGGGCGCGGGCGCTGGTCGCCTTTCCCGGCGGGTATGGAACAATGGACGAGTTATTTGAGGTGCTGACCCTGGCGCAGACGCGCAAGATCGGCCCCGTGCCGGTGATCCTTGTCGGTGAAGAATATTGGCGCCGCGTGTTGGACCCCGAATTTCTGGTTGCCGAGGGCACCATCGATCCGGAAGATCGCGAGTTGTTCTGGTACGCGGAATCTGCCGCGGACATCTGGCGCGATATCCTCAACTGGTACGAGATGAAAGGTGAGCCGCTGCTGCCGCCGGGTTCGATCGCGGAACTCTGCGGTCCACGCGGCCTAGCCGGAAGCGGCAAGTGAAGTTGTCGTTTCATGGCGCCGACCGCGGTGTCACCGGCTCCTGCCATATGATCGAAAGCGGCGGCCAGTGCCTGGTGGTCGACTGCGGCATGCTTCAGGGGGGCCGCGACCTCGACGTCGAGAACAGCGCCGATTTCGGTTTCGACCCGGCCGGCGTCGATATCGTGCTGCTGACCCATGCCCATCTCGACCATTGCGGGCGATTGCCGCTGCTCGTCAAGCGCGGCTTTCGCGGTGAAGTGGTGACGACCGACGCTACCCGCGATCTGGCACGGCTGGTGCTGCTTGACGCGGCTCATTTGCAGGAAGAGGACAATCGGCGACGCCAGCGTCAGGCCCGCCGACGCGGCCGGGAGACCGAAGCGTCGCCGCTCTATTCATTGCTCGATGCGCTGGACAGCCTCGATCGGTTCAGCCGCGTTGCCGCCTACGGCGAGCAGATCGAACTCGCTCCGGGTTTGCGCGCCAGCTTTCACGATGCCGGCCACATTCTCGGCTCCGCCAGCATCGTGATCGAAGCGACGGAGAACGGGCAGCGTCGGCGGGTGCTGTTCTCTGGCGACATCGGCAATGCCGGGCGGCCGCTGCTGCCGCCGCCGACGCCCCCGGCGGCCAGCGACTTCGTCGTCATGGAGTCGACCTACGGCGACCGGTTGCATCGCCCTTATGCCGAGTCGGTCGAAGAACTCTACGCGGCGATCACGGCGACCTTCGCCCGCGGCGGCAACGTGATCATCCCGACATTTGCGCTCGAACGCGCGCAGGAGATCCTCTTCGTCCTTCGCCGCGGCATCGGGGAGAGCCGATTGCCGCCATCCATGGCGGTGTTCCTCGATTCGCCGATGGCGATCGCCGCGACCGAAATCTTCCGGCGCCACCCGGATTGCTATAGCGGCGATCTGGCTCGCCTGTTCGCCGATGGCGGCGATCCGTTCGGCTTCCCAAATCTGCATTTCACCCGCGAGCCGGCCGAGTCGATCGCCATCAACCGGATCAGCGGCGGCGCCGTGATCATGGCCGGTTCGGGCATGTGTACCGGCGGCCGCATCCGGCATCATCTACGCCACAATCTGTGGCGGCCCGAAGCGAGCATTATTTTTGTCGGGTTCGCGGCACAGGGAACGCTCGGACGCCGGATCATTGAAGGCGCTCCTCATATCGATCTATTTGGAGAAGAGATCGCCGTGCGCGCCCGGGTTCACACGATCAACGGCTTCTCCGCACACGCCGACCAGCAGGAGCTGCTCGCCTGGCATCGCGGGATCGCCGATGTCGAGACCACTTTCCTGGTGCACGGCGAAGAGCCTGTGATGGTTGCGCTCGCGCCGCACCTTTCGGGACACATCGAGATGCCTGCGCTGCATCAGGTGTTCCAGCTATGACGGAGGTGCTACTTGTAGCGGACGGCGTCGATCGGATGGATCAGGCCGTTATGCCTTTTCTCTCTGGCTTGACGAGCGTCGTGCCGGTCTTCGACGTCTCTGGCGGCCGCCCGTAGGCTGCAGCCAAATCAGCCGGGGACTCCGCCTCGCCGCCGCGCACGACCCGGCGCCCTCTGTTCTCGCCGCCTCCCAGGCTTTAATGGTGCAGTCTTCTCGTCAGAATGGAGGGACGCACTTTGGGCCAGGTTGTTCACGGCTGCGCCACCACGACAACGGCGATCCGTCGAGCGATACAGCATAGTCAAGCGAGCCTGAGGCAACTCGCCCAGCGTTACGGCATCAACCCGAAGACGGTTGCATAGTGGCGGCAGCGCTCCTCGGTCGCCGATCAACCGACCGGACCGAAGGCGGCCAAGTCGACCGTGCTGTCGATCGAGGAGGAGGCGATCGTCGTCGCGTTCCGCCGGCACACGCTGTTGCCGCTCGACGATTGCCATTATGCCTTGCAGGCAACGATCCCGCACCTGACGCGTTCCTCGCTGCATCGCTGCCTGCAACGCCATGGCATCTCCCGACTGCCCGAGGTCGAGGACAACACGCCGAGCAAGCGCAAGTTCAAGCGTTATCCGATCGGCTATTTCCACATCGACATCGCCGAGGTCCAGACCGCCGAAGGCAGGCTCTACCTCTTCGTCGCCATCGACCGGACCTCCAAGTTCGCCTTCACCGAGCTGCACGCCAAAGCCACCACGCGCATCGCCGCCGACTTCCTGCATGCCCTGCTCAAGGCAGTGCCCTACAAGGTCCACACCGTGCTCGGCTGCACCATCAGGTCCGGTAAGCCCGAGCCGAAGCTGCAAGCTTTTGTCGGGATTGATTGAGGATGCAACTGCGAGCGTCGGTTGCGGCAGTGGCTGCGGCGAGAGTGCCAGAATCGTCGGAGCGGGACCAGTGAGCGCAACGTGCAGCACATCCGCGACCCGGCTTCCCCGACGCCTGACCGAACTCCGGAAACCTAACAAAACCTAACATTAAAAAAAAATGTAAAACCGTTAAGCTTTGTGATATAAGGTTTTTTGCCGAAGTTGATGGAAAGTTTATCATACGATGCTGACGGCAAAGCAACAGCGTTTTGTCGAGGCCTATGCGGCGAATCCCAACGGCGCGCAGGCGGCGATCCGGGCAGGCTATAGCGCGAGGACGGCGCGGGTGATCGCGTCGGAAAATCTACGGAAACCTGAGATCGCCGCCGCAATCAACAAGGCGACTGAGAGGCGACAGGCGCGCGAGAGCATTTGGATCGAAAGGCTGCGAGAGGAACTCGCGAAGATTGCCTTTGCGGATGCCACGGGGATCTTTGACGAGGATGGTCGGATCAGGGAGCCGTCCCAGTGGCCAGACGAGCTCAAGCGGGTTGTTAATTACAGTAAGTGGGAGCGCGTCAGGCGCAACCGCAACGGCGACGAGACCGCGCGGGTCGTCACCCGGTTAAAAGTGCAGATTCTGGGGCGGCTGAAGGCGCTGCAGATGCTTGGCGAGAGCCTGGGGATGTTCCCGCGGCGTAGCACGAAGAGATGACAACCCGCATTCGTCGGATGAAGGTGCAAATCTGAGCGGCCTTGAGGCAGTTCTGGGATAAAATTCAGAATGTTACAGGGGATCGAATGGGGCAGCGATGACGGACCCGACGGGTGAAGCTCTGAGGCTCGATTTCGACCGTCGTCTGTTGCTGCAATTTCGTGGTTCCGCGATCACCTCCGATGCCGGGCTGCTGGCATACCGCGAGCTGGACGACGCGTTTGGCCTCACCGATACCGGTGCCGAACGGCTTGCCGACGCGCGCACTGGTAAGAACGGTCGCCACCGGCTGGCCGGCTTGCTACGCCAATCGGTGTTCGGGCGGCTGGCCGGCTACGAGGACGTGAACGACGCCGAGCGGCTGTGCCGAGACCCGGCGATGCGCTGGGTGGTGGGTGACCGGGCGATCACCGGCTTTGCCGCCTCAGCTAGCCAGATGGGCCGCTTTGAGACGAAGTGGCTCTACCGGCCTGAGAACCTTGCTGCGCTTGCCGATCTGCCCGGCCGGTGGATCGACAAGGTACACGAACGGCGACCACCGAAGCGGATCGTGCTCGACATGGATCGAGCGAGAGCCCGACCTATGGCGAGCAGGAAGGCAGCGCCTACAACGGCCACTTTGGCTGCACCTGCTACCACCCGCTGTTCGTGTTCAACCAGTTCGGCGATGTCGAGCCCTGCGTCCTGCGCCCGGGAAACGTCCACAGCGCCGATGGCTGGCGCGCGCTGCTGGAGCCGGTGATCGCGCGTTACCGGGGCAGCGTGAAGCGCCTCTATTTCCGGGGCGATGCGGCATTCGGCAACCCCGAGATGTACGAGTACCTCGAAACCGAAGATGTTGGCTACGCGATCCGGCTGCCGGCCAACCGGGTCTTGCAGGACAGGATGCGATACTTGCTCAAGCGCCCGGTCGGGCGACCACCGCATGAGGTGCGACGCCACTACGCCAGCTTCGCCTATCAGGCGCAGAGCTGGAACAAGCCGCGCCACGTCGTGGCCAAGGTCGAATGGCATCCGGGCGAGTTGTATCCGCGCGTCGGCTTCATCGTCTCCAACCTCTACCGAGGGCATCGTCGCCTTCTACAACCAGCGCGGCACATGCGAGCAGCACATCAAGGAAGGCAAGAACGCGATCAAATGGACCAGGCTGTCATGCCGGACCTTCGCCGCCAATGCCGTCCGCCTCCATCTCCATGCTCTTGCCTACAACCTGGGCAATTTCATGCGCACGCTGGCGATGCCGAAGACGGCGGAGCCGTGGTCGCTGACCAGCCTGCGTGAGAAGCTAGTCAAGATCGGCGCGAAAGTCGTGAGCCACGGGAGTTACGTCACGTTCCAGCTGGCCGAGGTCGCAGTGTCGCGGCAGATGTTCGCCGAAATCCTGTTGCTGATCGCCCGCCTGCGGGCACCGCCAGAGCCAGCATGACGAGCGCTGAGGTCAGATGCAGCGACGGAACGATGGTCGAGGTGCGCCTCGATGCAGGCCGAGCACCGTATTTTGGCGCGGCGGCACGGTCAACAGGTGGCTTCGACGCCCTGCGGGACACGCAACACGTCATTTACCGTTGCTCAAGACACCCCGAAGGGGCGATCCTCCCGTCGCAACGAACGGAATCCGGTGAATGTCGGATTATTCGACTTCGTGGCGGTGCGACCTTCTTCGATGCAACGATGTCAGACGCCGCGCTCCACGCCGTTCAAGGAATTATTACCAATGTCACCAGCACAACTACGATAAACGTTGATGGGACGGAAACTACGGGGACTGTGACAGGAAATACGACAGCAGGCAAAGCCCAATTTAGCGGCGCTGCCTCGACGGTTGTTAATATCGGCGAACACGGGTTCATTGATAACGTAGCATGGGCAACAGGGTCCAGCGGCGTCGCCGGGAAGCTATGCCACAATCAGGTAAGTTTCTATGGTCTAACTCCAGGGACAAATTGTAATCCATGACGACACGACGAATTTTCGCGCTATTGCTGCTACTGCTGGCGGCTGGAGCGAGCACGCGTGCGTTTGCGTTCTTTGGGCGAGGCGGCGTGGCGAACTCGCCTCCTACTCCTTGCACAATTTCTGGCGTCAGCCCCAGCGACACGACCTTCGTGGCCAACGGAACGGGTCTCACAGCCGGCAGCTATCCGGGGGTTTGCGTCTCAGCCACGCAAGGCGGCATTTCGAACTCGCCTTATGTCCAGGCATTCACAGTTACGGCCTCTCCCGCGGGCACCATCGCCCTTCAGCGGACCATAAATAACCCGACCGCCTCTCCTACCGGCTCTGTGGCGTTCTGGGACATCGGCCAGCCTTTTAAGCCAGACGAGGTGCCGCCAGGGAACACCATAAATGCGACACTCGGCGGGACACCTATACCGTTCGCGTGCATGGAACGCCGGCTGACGGCTAACGGCAGCTTGTCCTGGTGTCATGGCGTATTCGACTTCTCGGCAGTTCATGTGAGTGCGAATGGAGGGACGGCCGCTCTTGTTCTGACCTCGGTTGCCAACGCAACCGTTGATGGAGTTGTTCAGGGATACATCACTAAAACCGGGTCGCCGAGTCCGGCGTATGCCCTGCTGTATGTGACTTCGGTAACGTCCGGTACAATCAAGGTCAACGACCAGATTTCCGGATCCGGCATTTCGCCAACCTACGTGGTCTCCAACCCGAACGCCGGAAGCCCCTACGTCGTCAGCGTTCCGCAGGATGTCGCATCGGTCGACTCTCCGATCACCATCACCGCGACCACGACAAACTGGCCGACGACGACGACTCGAACGGCTACGGATTGGGAGGCGCTGGTTGATGTTGATGCTCTTACCAACGTCACGACGGCGACCTCCACGGCCAAGTGCACGACCGCTGCGTGTCTCGACATCGTCGGCAGCGGTGCGCTGAGCGCGGTGTTCGACGGCGGCGCGAGCAATACCGTGACGCTGATCGACACCTCGCCGCTTGGAGCGCTCTACAAGGTGGTGGCATCGCCCCTCGACGCGGCGCCTATCTCCGCGTCTGGCGTATGGTCGAGCGGTACGGAGACTGTCACAGCAACGGCACACGGCCTCGCCGTAGGGAACAAGGTACTGCTGGGGTCCACGCCAAAAGTCGCCTGCGTCATTGCAACAGCAGCCACGAACAGCTTTACCTGTCCGAGCGCCGGCGATCCGGGAACGGTGACGAGCGAAGCTCCGTTCAATCGCAACATCACCGTGACGATGTACTATTTAGTCTATGAGAAGGCCGATACCACGCTAGGTCCGATCCGCTCGTGGGGTCCAATCATCGACAATACGCAGCTTCACCTGACCGTCCCCGCGCTATCATCGCTGGCGGCGCTCAGCTACGACGCCGCGTTCACGCGGAATGGCTCTACCGTTCGGGCATACACGGGCCTGACGACTCCGAGCCTGGCGCATGGCTCTATGCTGCGGCCGGACGGGCAGGGAGACTGGAGCGCGAACGATCCCGGAGTATGGATCAGTCAGAATTATGGGCTGGTGGTCGATACCGGGAAAGTGCCGCCGATAAAGAAGGGCGTGGCCTATGTCGGCGGCGGCAACTCAAATACCGGGCCATTTCCAACAGTTCCGATCACGGCAATCAACACCACGACGGGGGCATGGACCGGAACTTTTATGCAGGGAAACATATTTGGCCCTGGTCCGTGGATTCCGCAGTCGGTGGAAGTGCAGTCCACCGGAACTATCCCTGGAGGGATCAGCGCTTCGACGGTCTACTGGGCAACGAATACGGGGGTTCCGACTAACAACGCGACGCTGTACGACAGCTTTGCTCACGCTTCTGCGGCGGGCGCGACAGGGAAGATAATCCCAAGCACCACAGGATCGGGAGCTATTAGTTGGATAGCGGCCCTATCGCCAGGATCAACGGGCAGCTTGGACTGTAACATCGGCCAATCGGGCAATCGGCCGGAACTGTCGGTTATGGGCGAATGGTTCATGGGAGGGTATCTAGCTGGCAATACGCTTCCTTGGCAGCAATTAGCCCGTGTGATGGCCTATGATAACCAGACGTTGCAACTCCACGGGGTTGAGAGCACGACTGGGGATATCCCGTCTCTCATGGACGCCCCGAACACGCCGGCTTCCCTGGGGCCATCCTATGCGCTGACGACATGGTTCGGCATGGGATACGGCGCCTCGTCGAACATAAACGGCGGAGCCAATCCGGCAGGTAGCACCGGCTGCTGGAGCTATGGCGGCAGCACGTCCGCGCATACGCCTAACATTGGGTTCGGGGTGTGGTTGCTGGAGGGTTCTCCGCCCTATCCTGATTTTGCAGTTGAGCAAGCCAATGGTATGGCAGCCTTTGCCACGTACTTGCCGCAACGCAACCCGATCATGCCGAGCGGCCGGCAGTATTTTTCGCAAACTCTCTGTGTCTACGGCCAAGCGGGCGAGCGAGTAGCAGCGTGGAAATTCCGCGATGTTATCTTGGCAAGATTTATTGCCCCACAGGGAAGTGATAGACAGCTCTATATTACGAATGTCGCCGTCAATAATACCGATCTGTGCGACGAGTATCAAGCTTATCAACCTGCCCCCTACTCGACCAACGGGCTAGTGTTCAACAATACGGGGTTCAACGGCTCGACTTCCCATCTCAATACAGCTTTGCAGCCGGCCGGGTTCGAGCCGTTTTTCAACGGTTTTTTGGGAACTGATATAAGTTTCGGTGCTGAGTTAGTCGGAGACTATATCCCCGGTCTGGTGACCCAAGCAAATTTTATCTCGCAATGGTTCATCAAGGTCTATAACGGGCTTGGCGGTAGCTACTGCACGTATTGGTCGATGCCTTATGAATCTGGTTTGGATAAGGCGTGCTTTGGTGACGCGGCTCCCGGCAATTTTTTCACTGCAGATGACGTAGGCATCCAAAATAATCTGGAAGCAGTTATGTCGTTTCAAGACGGCAGTTCCACCTTAACATGCAAGGCCGGCTGCATCCCGTATGATGGACATAATGGTGCGGGTGCTCCGCTGTCGGTTCCTGTTACGGAAGGGGATCACTTCAGGACGTGGAACTACAGCGCGAATGTCGGCCCTGCGAAGATGCAGACGCCGCCTTCGCCATTTTCCTGCGGGACGACGGATTACGTAATCGGAAACCTCACTCTCACGGGTAGTGGCGCCGTCAATACGATGACGCTCTCCCCGATTGGCGGAGGAGCCGATCTGGTGGCCGCGGGTATCCCAATCACCAATATATCAATCGTAGGGAATGCCGCTACGTTCACAACCGCGACCCCGCACGGTCTAGTGACCACCCCATACGATACCAACAGCAAGGTCAACATAGCCGGCGTAACCTCAACCGGACCAGGATCGTACAACGGAACCTTCGCTATTCCGCAGGTTCCAGATGCCACGCATTTCATCCTGACAAACACTACGAGTCCAGGGACAGCAACGGGGTTCGGGACTGCAACGCCCGGCGGCGTACACGGAATTTTTATTCCTAAGACGACTTCGTGTCCCTCAAACGGTTTATCTGTTACTTTCCCGAATAATTCGGAAAACTATATGATGTATGCCGCTTCAGCTCTGGCGACGATGGCGAAGCTTGGTATTGCTGGGGCCTCCACGGCTTACACAAACGCGATGGCTAGGTTCACGGGGAACTGCAAGTATCAGCTCGACTGGTGCATGGAGCCGTGAACCAGGCAACGACCGTCCAAGCTGGCGACAGCTTCCGGTTCTACGCCGGTATCGTCGACCTGCTGGCGGGATGCTATAGCCCCGGTCCCGCCAGCATCGTAAGCATGCGATGAGGACCGCAGGGTGGGTTATTTCGTTGGCTTTGAGGTTGCCCCGTTTTGGTGGACGGGTTCTTGGCATCGGCAGCACCTCTGGTAAGAGACTCAGGGTGTCCACCAAACCGGGTCAACCTGAACCTCAATCCCAGTCCACCACGAAGCGCGCGAAGTCGACCCCGGCCTTCGCCGGGGCAGGCTCTGGGCCTGGACGCCCGGCGGGGTCTCGAAGCGCACCTCATAGGGCTTCGGCCCGTTCTCGGGTCGGATCGCGGCCAGGAAGCGCTTTACCGCCGTATAGGCGCCAGCGTAGCCGATCTCGCGGGTCAGCCGCACGGCGCTCAGATCGGGAAAAGCGACCACCCGCTCGCGCAGAAATCCCATGAATGGGGCGAGCTTACTGGGCCGCCCAACCGACCGCGGTCCGTAAACCGGCGCTTCAACGCCGCGCTCGATGTATTTGCGCACCGTCTTTGAATCACGGCCCGTCCGCCGCGCGATCGCGGTGACCGACAGCCCGTGTCGATGCAGTTCCAGGATCATCATCAGTTCTCCAAGTTGGACCATCGGCGCCGCCTCCCCCGAGAGGGGGATGGCACCGATGTCGGCTCAACCATTCAGCCGGGGCGCGCCCCGGCTGAATGGTTGGCGGGAATGCCAACCGGGGAATTTTCAAAGCCCACAATCAGGGAGAATCGTAGGACCGATGACACGACGTGCCGATCGCCAGGCCCAGCACCTCGCGCCGGCCGTCGCCATCGACGCCGACCGCGACAATCACTGCGGCCGAGACGACGTGGCCGTCGTGGCGTGCCTTCACATAGAGCCTGCCCCGGCGAAGGCGGGGGTCGCGTCCAGCCAAACATAGGACCACTCGCCTTCGAGCGGACGGTCGAGGAAGGCGGCGATCTTGCTGTCGATCTCGCCGCACAGCCGCGATACCTGGCTCTTGGAGATGCCGGTCACGCCCATCGCCCGGACCAGTTCGTCGACCGAGCGCGTCGAGACACCCTGGATATAGGCCTCCTGGATCACCGCCGTCAGCGCCTTCTCGGCCAGCCGGCGCGGCTCGAGGAAGCCCGGGCTGCCCTTGCGCAGCGGCGGGGACGGCGAATCAGAGATCACCGATGCCATAGTTGCGGTGCGTTGGTGTTGGGTTGTTCGAACATTTCGGATCGCGGTTATCAAACCGCGGATCGCACTGGTGGTGGTCGGTTCGGCTCACTCAGATGGCAGGTCTACAAGCTGATGCGCACGCCCTGACGAGCTATTCCGGCAGCTGCGCCGGTATCATCGAATAGCAACATAATCCCCTCGGCTTCTATCGCCCGTCGTATCGATCCAAGATTGTTGGCGGTCGGCGTCCTCTGGCTCCTCTCGAAGTCATGAACCGTGCTCAGCGAGACGTTAGCTCGCTTTGCAAGCTCACCCTGCGACCACCCCAACCACGCGCGCGCGGCTCGGCTTTGCTCGGGGCTCATCATACAGGCGAGCCCAAAAATAACGGCATATCAGTTATTTTTATTGACTCTACCAAGGCATCCGTGTATTTCATGATGTCATCAATTATTCAGGACATAGTGTGCCGCCGTGAACGTCCTTGATAACAACCCACGACGACGCTGTTGCGGGCCGCCCGCCTCCCGTGCTCCTCAGAGTTTGCGCTCGCCGACGTCACCCAGTCCAGCGGCAGCGTGCCATCAATCTTATGAGATTCGGCTCTCGCGATGCAATCAAAGGCCGAGATGGACAGAGATACAAGTTCTGGTACGGCCTCAGGCGAGGTTTTATGTGGCGCCTTTGAAACGCAGCGGTCCGGTCATCTCAGCATTCATTTTATCAAGTCTGCGCGGGTCCGGAAGATCGCCGACGCGCCGCGGAGGATTTATGGCTCGCCGAAGAGGCAGCTGGACGAGCGGAAACTACGATCGGCGAACGAACGTCCGGCGAAAGCCGATGCACATTCGCGGCGGTAACGCTGCTATCGCCCAGACATTCGAGGTGGTCGATCTCGACCGTGTGCTCATGAGGCCGATCAAAGCGAGAGGCCGATTTCGCTTTGTGCTGCTCGGGCTGCTCATTGCGGCTCGGCGCTTCATCACCCTTG
This sequence comes from Allostellaceae bacterium, assembly GCA_049801295.1. Taxonomy (GTDB): domain Bacteria; phylum Pseudomonadota; class Alphaproteobacteria; order ATCC43930; family CGMCC-115725; genus DATARH01. The sequence goes on from JBARKH010000564.1 coordinate 14,036, forward strand.
TCGATGGAAGCCGATGATGATCGCGCCGGACTGGGAGACCCGCATCATGACCGACCTCCCGGCGGTCGAGTACCACGCAATGAAGGCGCTCAACGCATCGGGTGCGTGGGTCCTGGCCGAGGATTGCCCGGCGAAGTTCCTATGGCGCAGCCCATGGAACCCGATCTGGCAGGCCGAGGACAAGAGCGAATTCGATATCGGCTCCGCAGCACATCTCGCTGTACTGGAGCCAAACGAATTCGCTGCCCGGACCAAGCTCGTCGACGAGCCGGACTACCGCACCAATAAGGCGCGCGAAACCCGCGAGGTGGCGCGGGCAGCGGGGAAGGTGCCGCTGTTACCGTGGCAGCTCGACATCGTGCGGGCGATCGCCGGCTCCATCCGGGCGCATCCAATCGCCGCTGAAGCCTTCACCGACGGGGAGCCGGAAGTGACTTTGACCTGGCGCGATACCGGTACGGGAATACCGTGCAAGGCGCGGGTCGACTGGCTGCCGCGCCGGCACCGTTGGCTGGTCGACTTGAAAACCGCCGCCTCGGCCAATCCACGGGTGTGGCGCGATCAGGCCTATCGGCTCGGATACCACGCGCGCGCCGCCTGGTACCTCGACGGCGCCGAGGCGGTCATTGGTCGGCGCCCCGACGACCACTGGTTCGTTGTCGTCGAAAAGGAGCCGCCCTATCTGGTCAGCGTCATCGCCTTTGACGATGCGGCGCTCGAATGGGGGCGGATGGTCAACCGCCGCGCCTGTGAGCTCTTCGCCCGCTCTATCGAGCGTGGTGACTGGCCCGGTTACCGCGATCCCGGGATGACGCGCGATCGGGCCTTCCGTATCGGCCTGCCACCCTGGGCGATCTTTCAATTGCAGGACCGCAGCGAGGGCGGCGAGTTCACCGTCCCCAAGCCTGCCCGGTAGTCACGCCGACGTGCCCGCGCCACGAAGCGCTCGTTCCCTCCAACTGAAGAGGACCGCAATGTGCGCCACCAATATTCTCAACATTGCTCCGGCAACCCGCGCTGGGGCGCACCTGCTGATCCAGCTCTTCGGCGGCCCACGCAGTGGCAAGACGCGGACCGCGTTGCGCCTTGCGCGCGGCATGGTGGGCCCTCAAGGCAAAATCGGTGTCCTCGATACCGAGAGCGGTCGTGCCCGCCTGCACGCGGACAAGGTGCCGGGCGGCTTCGTTGTCGGCGAATTGACGCCGCCCTTTACCCCGCTTCGCTATCTTGAGGCGGTCGAGGAATTCGTGCGCTACGGCGTCGACATCCTGGTCATCGACAGCTTCTCGCATTGCTGGGAGGGCCAGGGTGGCGTGCTCGAAATGGCCGATGATGCCGAGCGCGCCGGCCGAAAGGGCTTGCTGAAATGGGTCTACCCGAAGCGCGATTATAAGAAGCTGGTCAATTTTCTGCTATCCACCCGATTGCACCTGATCCTGTGTAGTCGCGCCAAACAGCCGATCGAGGAACAGATCGTTCAGATCGACGGCAGATCAGAAAAAACGCTCGTAACCCTGCCGTGGGAGCCGATCCAAGATAAGCGCCTCAAATACGAGATGACAATCGTGCTGCCGATGACGCTCGACGGTGCCTACGAGTCCGACTCGAACCGACTAAAGGCGCCCGACGACCTGGCACATTTGTTCGCCGGCGAGCTGTTGACCGAAGCCACCGGCGCGACGATTGCCGAGTGGGTCCAGGGTGGCCGACCCGTCGATCACGCGTTCGAACTCCTCCGAAGAGAGGCTTTTGACGCGGCCAGTGCCGGCACCGAGTTCTTCACGAAATGGTGGAACCGCGCGCCAGTCAAGGTGCGCCGCAATCTGCTGCGCCGCGATCTCGACAACCTGGCCTCCGTCGCGCGTGCTGCTAACGCCGAAGCCGAGCGCGAGCGCGAGGCGCATGAAGAGGTAGCCCGGCACGAGGCCAGCGCAGGAACACTCGACAACCCATTCGGCGGACGGTTAGCGCTCAAGCAGGGGGGCGAACCGCATGTCGGCGAGGGCCGCGTGAAGCCTCCTTCCTACACCGGAGGCCCGCTCGTCGAATGATCGTGGGGGCCAAATAGAGGCCGCAGCTTAACCTCATGAACTCGCGGTCGGATGCGAGGTGTTCAAAATCACCTTGGTCGGTCCGCCGAGCCTGCGAGATGCCTCGATGAACAGGGATGAGACTGCGACCAAGAATGGGGGTACGGGTGGCCGCGGCGAAAATCTGGCCCAGGTGCTGTCGCATCGAAATCCGGCTGCGCATTAAGGGTTTCCATAAGATGACAGAGATCGACGCGATCTACGATCTCGCGGTTTTGTATCAGTGCCATGGTCGGGTCTCCTACCGGCCCCCCGAGAGTCACGCTCTCCGACCAGGCGAGCTGCATGCTTGCGGTGACGCGCCATGAGGCTGCCCGAGAAGCTGAAGCGGCCACAGATGGGGGTGCGGCCGCCGGTGCAGAAAATCTGGCCCCGGCACCGCCGTTGGGTCAAAGCGCATGGCTGCTGTGTCCCCGATTGCCAATGCTCAATCGTCGACTTTGCGCATCTCCGTTCGGCCGCCAATACCGGCAAGGGCCAGAAGCCGCATGACATCTTCGGCGTTAGCCTCTGTCGATTGCATCACGAGGAACAGCACCGCGTCGGGACCGACACGTTCGGTAGGAAATACGGTATCGACCTATGGGCATTGGCCGCCGAGTTCTCGCGTACGAGCCCGGATTGGAGCATGCGCGCCTCCCTCAAGCTCGTCCGCGCCAAAGACATCAGCAGCGTGCTAGACGCGGGCGCGGACGATACCGCTGCCGCCCCATCGCAGCGATGATGCGCTTGAGCGCATCGGAGATCCTCGGGGAGCTGATCGAGCGAGATCGGCACCTCGCTGATCGAATTTCAGCGCGACCGCGAGCACGCTGGAGGCCAAACTGCTGCAGGCCCGAGCCGCTTTTCCAACGGCGCGAATGACGGAGCCTACATCGCGATCTCGGCCGAAACTGACGGCGTCAAACTGGAAAACACAACGCTGGCTCGTTTCCTCAAGGTGATGGCACTGCGGCCGGACACCCATGCGTGACGCGTCGGGTGATAAGAGATTCCGTGAAATTGCATGGAACTAACAACGAACATTGTGTACGTCTTGACGTTAAGTGACATCCAGGCCAACTCACCCCCGGATCCGTTTTGGATATTCTCAGCGTACAATTCGAGCACAATTCGGCATGGTAGCGCGTGTCAATGCCATTGCGAGCCAGCAGGCGTCCGATGCGGGAGAAATGCTACTGCACGTTTTCCCGAGCTTCGGGATCGGCGGAGTCCCGCTTCGCATGGTTCGCGTGATTAACTATTTTGGCAGCCGATTTTCCCACGTAGTCATATCGTTGAATAATAACTTTGATGCCGCTGTGCAGCTCGCAAAAGATGTTGACGTGACCTTGTCGCCACCACCGCATCAAAGTCGAGGAATATTGCGCAGCGCGCTAGCGGCCAGGTTGGTCCTCGGGCGATTGCGGCCCAACCTGCTGATCACCTATAACTGGGGCGCCATCGAATGGGCGATCGCCAACCGCCTGTTGGCGGTTGCGCGTCATGTGCATTTCGAAGCCGGTTTCGGCAAGGAGGAGGCGGACCATCAGCTCCAGCGGCGCGTGTGGTGCCGGCGTTGGGCGCTCGCCCATAGCACTCGCGTGGTGGTCCCGTCGCGCCGACTCGAAGATCTCGCACTCAACGTGTGGAAACTTCCGGCAGAGCGCGTGTCGTATCTGCCGAACGGGGTCGATGTCGAGCGTTTCGCCGCACCAGCGCGGGACATCATTCCCGCGTTCATCCGGCGGCCCGGCGAATTGGTGGTCGGGACGGTGGCACCATTGCGCCCGGAGAAGAATATCGGACGGTTGCTGCGGGTTTTTGCATCGGTGGGCAGCTCAGTTCCAGCGCGGCTCATAATTGCTGGCGACGGCGTGGAGCGGGGCGCACTTGAGCGGTTGGCGGGCGAGCTCGGCATCTCCGATCGAGTCATCTTTACCGGGCAGGTGAGGCCGGAATCGGTTCTGGGCACGTTTGACATCTTTGCACTGTCATCCGATACAGAGCAGATGCCGAATTCGCTTCTCGAGGCGATGGCGGCAAACCGTGCCGTCGCGGCGGTTAACGTCGGCGATGTCAAGGCGATGGTGTGCGAGGAGAACAGAGATTTCATCGTTCCGCGCGACGATCATCAGGCTTTTGCTGACGCGATCGGGCGCTTGCTGCAGGATGGCGGGAAGCGGGAAGCGGTCGGCCGCAAGAACCGGGATCGCGTCATCGCCGAATTCTCCCAGGAGCGGATGTTTGCCGCGTATTCCGAAATCTTTGCTGCCGGGTGTGGCTTATCGGGACGAGTTTCCGAATAGGTGCTTTTCCCGACCTGGCCCGGATCGTTAGCTTGGAATGCCTTTTACGACAGTGCGGAAGATAGAAAATGTGTGGCATCGCCGGGATCTTCGATCACCGTGGACAAACCGACATCGATCGCGCCTTGCTGCACCGGATGACCGATGTCATCGGGCATCGCGGTCCCGACGGCGATGGGTTCTATCATGCGCCGGGGATTGGGCTCGGGTATCGGCGGCTGGCGGTCATCGATCTCGCGGGCGGCAATCAGCCGATGTTCAACGAGGACCGCACGGTTTGCCTCGTCTTCAACGGCGAAATCTATAATTTCCAGCCCCTGATGGCCGAACTCGCGGCACTCGGCCATCATTTTCGCACGCGCAGCGATACTGAAGTCATCGTCCATGCCTGGGAGGAATGGGCGGAGGCATGTCTCGACCGCCTGAACGGGATGTTCGCCTTTGCGCTGTGGGATGGGCGGACCGAGACGCTGTTTTTGGCGCGCGACCGGCTCGGTGAAAAGCCGCTCTACTACAGCTTTCTTGCCGACGGCCGGTTGATTTTCGGCTCCGAGCTGAAATCGCTGTTGTGCAGCCCCGATGTCGACCGCCGGCTCGATCCGCGGGCGATCGAAGAGTTCTTCGCGTTTGGCTACATCCCCGATCCGCATTCGATCTATCGCAGCGTCCATAAACTTCCCCCGGCGCATTGCCTCGTCCTTCGCCGAGACGGACGCATTAGCGCCCCGCGCGCCTATTGGGATTTGCGGTTCGACGACGGAGGTCGGTTGCGCCGTGAGGAGGTGGTGGAGGAGCTGGTGCTCCGGCTGCGCGAGGCGGTCCGGCTGCGGATGATCTCCGATGTCCCGCTCGGCGCGTTTCTGTCGGGCGGCGTCGATTCGAGTGGCGTTGTCGCGATGATGGCGGGACTGAGGGAGGCGCCTGTCAAAACTTTTTCGATTGCGTTCGGGGTACGCGGGTGGGACGAGTCCACCCATGCGGCGGCAATCGCCAAACGTTACGGTACCGACCATCATGTCAGGGAAGTCGACCCGAATTCCTTCGATCTGGTCGATCGCCTGGCGTCGATCTATGACGAGCCATTCGGCGACAGCTCGGCGATGCCGACCTTCAGGGTCTGTGCGATGGCGCGCGAGAATGTCACGGTCGCCTTGTCCGGCGACGGTGGGGACGAAGTGTTTGCCGGCTACCGCCGCTATCGCTGGCATTGCAGCGAGGAACGGGTGCGGCGTTTGCTGCCGCAGAGCGTCCGGGGACCGGTCTTTGGGGCGCTTGGGCGGGTCTACCCAAAATTCGACTGGCTGCCGCGCCCGTTCCGCGCTAAGGCAACCCTTCAAGAGCTGGCGCGCGATCAGGCCGGCGCCTATTTCTCTTCGGTCTCTGTTTGCGGTGACGCGCTGCGGCGACAGCTATTCAGCCCCGCGCTCCGGAATGAGCTGCAAGGTTATTCGGCGGTCGATCTGTTGCGCGAGCACATGGCGCGCTCCGGCAGCGAGCACCCCTTGTCGCGGGTGCAATACGCCGATTTCAAGACATACCTGCCGGGCGATATCCTGACCAAGGTCGACCGTGCCAGCATGGCCAACTCGCTCGAAGTGCGGGTCCCGCTGCTCGACCATACGCTCGTCGAATGGGCTGCGCGCCTGCCGCCCTTGTTCAAGCTCCATGGCCGTGAGGGAAAATACCTCTTGAAATTGGCGCTTGAAAATTATGTTCCGCGGGAAATTCTTTATCGCCCGAAACAGGGCTTTGCCGTTCCCCTCGCCGCCTGGTTCCGCGGGCCGCTGCGAGAGCGCCTGTATCGGACACTTCAGCGAGCGGCGCTGCGAGACTCGGGTCTCTTCGAGATGCGATTTGTTGAGCGCCTGATCGAGCAGCACCTGTCGGGAACCTTCGACCACAGCGCACCGCTGTGGACGCTGCTGATGTTCGATGCCTTCCTGAGAAACTCGCAGCGGGTGTCGGACGACAGGTCGCCGCGGTCGCAGCGCGACCTTCAGATGACTGAGTGACGGGGGTGTGCTATCCTCCTGTCGCCGGACCGCTGGAGCAGCGATCAAATTTCTTTTGCGCTTTGCGCGCGGCCCGGCGGCGTGCGCCTTTGGTGCTGGATTTACGTTCGCGAAGGCGTGCCGAAGGTATCAAACCGCAGAGGGGAACCGTGGGGCTTGCCAAGATTGTTGTCCTCTACGCGCTGCGCGTTTTCGGCGTCTTTGTCTTAGCGCGCTGGCTCACAAGGCGTGGTCTGCGCATCGTTTGCTGGCACGGCATCGCGCAGGACGACGAGCATCTATTCCGACCTTCGCTGTTCATGACGCCTGACGCACTCCGCTCGCGGATCGACTGGTTGAAACGAAAGGGCTTTCCTGTCCTCGGGCTTCACGAAGCGGTGCGCGGCTTGAAGGATGGCTCTCTCCCGCCGGCGGCGACGGTGCTCACCTTCGATGACGGCTGGGCGTCATGGCGCAACGCCGCGCCAATCTTCCACGGGTTTCCGGTCACCGGATACGTGATGAGCTGCTATCTCGATCGACCGGAGCCGATCTTTAATCTCTTCGCTCAATATGCCTATTGGAAAAGCGGCCAGGACCGGCTGACCACGCACCTCGGAACGCTGAGCTATCCCGAGCTATGGGGTGAGGCGCGAAAACTCTCCTTCGACGATCGAGCCGCGCTGCTTCCAGAGATAGCTGCCTCGGCTGGGGTGGACCTCGACCGGATCGCGGACGATCGGCGCTTCTCGCTCCTGTCCTCGGCCGAACTGCGAGAGCTGGGCTGGGACGTCCAGCTCCATACTCATCTTCATGAATGGAGTGCAGATCCAGTGCGAGTTGCGCGGGAGATCAGGCTGAATGCCGCACACCTGGAACCGGCAGCGCGCAGTCCCCTTACGCATTTTTGCTATCCCGCCGGCGAGTACTACCAGGAGAATTTCTCCATTCTTACGACACTCGGAATCCTGTCGGCGACGACGTGCGAGCGGCGCTTTAACTACCCCGGCGACAATCCCCTTGCATTGGGGCGTTTCCTTGACCATTCGGCTGTTCCCCAGATCGTCTTCGAGGCTGCGATGTCCGGTGTCTTTGAAATTTTGCGGCGCGTAGAGAACTCGTGCTCGCGGGTCGTGCGGGCCGGTTAGCGCCCTGCCCAACCCTCGAAACCCGGAAGGGTCGCTAATCTCACGCCGCCGGTTTCCTGAGTGGGTTTGTCTCCGCGGAGTAAAGTGACGTGGCCATGGAAGAACTCAGGAAGGGGAAGATTTTGAAAGCTGGTGGACGGTTTATCGCAATGAATCGTGCCACCTGCGATCGAATTGAGGGGATTTTGCCTGTCTCCTTTACCCGGAGCCTGCTGCAAGCTCATTTACTGGTCGTTGTCGCAGAGATCTCGCGGCGACCGCCTGAAACCAGAGTGTTGGATATTGGTGGCGGACGGGACTCGCCATTTGCCACGGAACTACCAAAGCGGAACCGGCCGACTGTCATTGCTCTGGATATTTCGGAGAGCCAAATTACGAAAAATCAGACAACAGATTTCGGCATCGTCGCTGATGCCTGCCAAGGATTACCGCTAAAGGATGCGTCAATTGATGTCGCCGTCACACGATCGCTGCTGGAACATCTTCCTGACCCTCGCGTCGCAGTTGGCGAAATTGCCCGTGTGTTGAGGCCAAACGGCGTCTGCATACACGTTTTTCCTTGCCAATTCTCACCATTCTCAGTGCTAAACCGAATTATACCTGCGAAGTTGGCGCGGCGGCTGCTTTTCACATTTTTTCCCGAATGGGCCGACACCTCGGGGTTTCCTGCGTTCTATCGATACTGCGATCCGCCGGCGATGACGAGGCTCCATCGGCAGGCGGGGCTGAATCTACGATCCTTGGAGCTGCGGTACTATCAATCGATTTATTACAAGTTCTTTTTGCCATTTTATCTGCTAAGTCTTGTATATGATCTTGCCATCTATGGGCTGGGGTTATCGACTTTTGCATGCCAGGTGCTGATGATCGCAGAGAAGCCTGCGGAGCACGTGGAAAGAGCCCGGTCGGACTGCGTGTCGGCGAGGGCAGGATCTGAAGCCCACGCCGAATGAGGGAAGGACCCGATGGAAGGTCTCGCGCTGCTCGGGGTATTCGTCGTGATCGTGATGCTGGTACGGTGGCTGCGCGCTCACGATGAAACGCCGGATGGCAAGACTGGTGGCCTGTTTGCCATGCAGGAACCCCCAGATGCTCGGGATGAGACGAGCCCGACACTAAACAACGCCGGGGCATTCGCTATCGGTATCACCGGCAGCGATCATCGGGCTAAGCGCACGTAACCCAAAAGCAGATAGTCTCGACGTAATGCGTGCTATTGCCTTCTACTTTTTTATTCTGGCTATTATTCCGAGTATTTTCTTCCACCCGTACACCGGCGTGTTGCTCTACTCATGGATGTCGTTCATGAGCCCGCAGCAACTTTTGTGGATCCCCCCGACGATCCCGGTGGCGCTGATTGCAGCAGTACTGACGGTGGTCAGCTGGGTCTTTTCAGAGGAGCCGAAACGCCTGCGTTTTGATTCGACGGTTTGGCTGATCGTCGCCTTCATGGCGTGGATTTCATTCACGACGCTGTTGGCGCTCAATCCCGCCAGGGCGACGTACTTGTGGAGCCGAACCATCAAGGAACTCCTGTTCGTTCTGATCACAATCGCGCTGACGACCAACCGCATTCGTTTGCACGCCCTGTTGTGGGTCATGGTCATCGCGATCGGGTATTTTGGCTGGAAGGGGGGATTATTCACGATATTGCACGCCGGCAGCGCTCGCATTTACGGGCCCCCGGATACCGCCATTTACAACAACAACGATCTTGGGGTAGGGCTGCTTGTGGCGCTGCCGCTGATGAATTACGTGCGGACGAACAGCGCCCATCGATGGGTGCGGATTGGCCTGCTTGCCGTCATGATGGGCTCGTTCCTGTCCATCGTCGGCACCTTTTCGCGCGGCGCGCTGCTCGGGCTGGCGGCGGTTAGCCTGCTTCTATTCTTAAAATCAAGGAGGAAGCTGGTTTCGGGGGTCGTCATCGCGGCGACCTTCGTCTCTGCAATTGCGTTTATGCCGGACTCATACGTGGAACGCATGCAGACAATGAGGACGTATGAAAAAGATGAATCGGCGATGAGCCGCATTCAAGTCTGGGGCGTGGCGCTCAACATCGGGCTGGATCGGCCGTTGACCGGCGGCGGGTTCGCCGTAACCGAATCGCAGGTGGTCATCGACCGCTACCTCCCGGGTTTTAGAGGGGTTGCCGTCCATGACATTTATCTCGGCGTGCTGGCGGCGCACGGCTTCATCGGATTGCTGCTCTGGCTCGCGCTGCTGCTCGTCGGGTGGCGCAACGCTCGTTGGATACAACGATCATCGAGGGGCCGGCCGGAGTGGCAGTGGGCCGGCGATTTCGGTCGGATGAGCCAGGTCTCGCTCGTGGGCTACTGCGTCGCCGGCGCGTTCGGTAATTACGAGTATTGGGATTACTACTTCACGATCGTCGGATTGCTCGCGGCTGCCCGCACGATGATGGAGCGGACGATACTGCCGCAACGATCAGCGCCCGTCCCCGCGGCGACGTTCCGCCCTGCACCGCTGGTTCCGGTACATCATCCGCTGCGAGATCCGCAATAATGGTGGTAATAGAATGTCGATAAAGCGAAGCCTGCTGAACCGGCGCTCGATGCTCCTGTCGTCAATGGCTGTGGGAGCATCTGCGGCGATCGGCCGGCCGGAGGCGCTCGCCGCCGCCGCGCCGTCGCCGCTCAAGGTGCGGGTAACGCTCGACGGCGAGCGCTACGAATTCGACGAGGCCGGCGGCCGCGATCTCGGCGATTATCAGGGGCCAGGCTTCGTCCAGCGCTGCGTGCTCACGACCGTCACGGAAATGCCGCTTTCGGTGTTGCTGCGTCCCGACCGCGACTCGGACAGGGTCGAGATCGTCGTCGAGCTCGGCCGCGTGTGGAGCGGACCGCCGCGCCACCTCGGCCCTTATACCGTCGAGATCGAGCGCGGCGGCAAGCAACTGGCGCGCATCGATGTGCCGGAGCATTTCTGGTTCTCGCGCTGGCGGTGGCAATCGGCGCCTCGCCCGGTGATCACCAAGGTGCACGACCTGATCGCGGCGGGTCTGTTGCCGCCCTATGCCGCGCCGGCGGGCGGTTCGCAGCATGCGAGTGAACTTGAGGAGCACCGCCCCACCAGCAGTAAGACAGCCCCGCCATCTGGGAAACCGACGATCGCTGCGGGTACCGCCACCCTGCCGCCGGCGTCCGCAATCATCGGAGATATTCGCCGCGGATCGAATGGGGAGATCGAAGCGGTCGCACGCCCACCTGAGGCACCGCGTGGCGCCCCGACGCACCATGCGTTGGCGCAGCAGGCCCCGACGCATAACGTGCCGCAGCAACAGGCCCCGACGCATGATGCGTCGCCGCAGCGGACCCCGTCCGCCGCGCCGCATCCCTATACGATCATGGGGCTGGCCGGCTTGGTCGCTTATATGCCCACGACGGGGGAACACGACGAGATCGGCCCGGTCACCGAAGCCCAGGGGCGGTGGATCTGCACCGGCGACGAGGCTGCCTTCGCGGAAATGTTCGCCCAGGCCGAGGCATCGGGCACGGTTCCCTGGCATGTCCGCGACGAGAAGACCGGAGCACCCTTTGATATCGAGCAATATCCACAGGCCGGCAACTCTCTCGAACGCGAGCACAACGCTATCGTGATCTCGCATATCAAGTGCCCCGTTGTGCCCGATGGCGCCCATCATCCGGCACTGACCTATGTGCCGTTCCTGCTTACCGGCGACCCCTATTTTCTCGATGCGCTGCAACTGCAAACAGTGTGGTGCCTTCTGGAGAATCCTCCCGAATACCGCCTCGGCGGCGCCGGTATCTTGCAACACTCGCAGACGCGCGGCTACGCCTGGTGCCTGCGTGATCTTGCACAACTTGCCAAGGTGACGCCGAGCTCGGTTCCCGGCTGGATGCTGCCGCGCTCCTATTGGCAGCGGCTGCTGGAGAACAACCGTGCCTGGTTCGAAAAGACCTATGTCCGCAATCCGGAGCCGCCGTTCCCGATTTTCCGGATTACCAAATACGCCGACGATAATCGATCAAAGGTCCCCTTTGCTGTCAATTTCGCCGCCTGGGAGGAAGAGTTCCTCTGCTTCATCCTGGGCTGGACGGTCCTGATGGGCTTTCCGGCATGGCGCGACGCCTTTACCTGGAAGGCGGCCTCGACGATTGCGCGGACAAACGGCAAATCCGGATGGGTTCGGGCCTATGCGACGCCTTACATGACCTTTCTTACCCGCGCTCACTCCCGCGAGTGGCCCGCCTCGTGGAAAGAGGCCTGGGATCTCAATGTCGAACTGCAGAATTGGCATGTCAGCGACCCGGACCGCTGGGCGGAAGGCCCCAAAGCCTATCTCGGATACAGCTGCGGCGTCTTGGCATTGGCCACCCGGCTCGGCGTCCTCGAAGCTCGTGAATGCTTCGCCTGGGCCGACGGCCAGTTGCATGGCGACCCAGCGCGGGTTTATCGGTGGTCCGTGCGCCCCTGAGACTGGCCGACGGCTATCGTGGCGCGATTTTCCTGCGCGCGGGAACGGTTGCGATCGAATCGTTGCATCGACACCCCGGTGAGGCGCAAATCTATCCGAATAGGCCGGGAGCCCGGGGAACGTAGGTTCAGTGGTTGCAGCCTGGATTAAAGATCGAATTCGACAAATCCCGATCCTCCGGGGGCTTGTCGTCCGTTGCAGATACCTCCTCCCGGAGGCGATCGATCGCATCCGCCACTCGCGCGACGCAAGCCTAATCAGTAAATTTCCCGTGTTCGCAGCGATGTCCCCGGGGCCGTACCCAGCACGCGCATTCCTAACCGTGCAATCCGCCAATCAAACCTTTCCATTTTTGGTTCATCTTATCGAATCAGTCATAGGCGCACCGTTTTCACCACCGATCCCGATTGAGACCTTCTCCATTAGCCCACAAGCTGAAGCCGCGGCAACGGAACTGAAGACGTTGTTCGATAGATATGGCAGCGACAAGGCTCGCCGCCACAACTATCATCATCTCTACGGCCACATCCTCAGCGACCGAAATGCGATCGCGCACCTGTTGGAGATCGGGCTAGGAACCAACAATACGGCCGTCGTTTCAAATATGGGGAGCGCCGGTTCGCCGGGCGCTTCCCTGCGCGCGTTTCGCGACTTTTTGCCAGGTGCTACCATTCACGGGGCCGATATCGACAGATCTGTCCTGTTCGAAGAACCGAACATCATAACCTACTTTTTGGATCAAACAAACCTTCAATCCTTCGATGACCTGTCTGCAATAGTTGGACAGGACTTTGACATTATTATCGATGATGGCTTGCATGCCCCGAACGCCAACATCGCATCCCTCGCATTCGCTTGCAAAAGGCTCAAGCCCGGGGGTTGGTCCGTCGTGGAGGACATCAACCCCGCCGCGTTGCCGGTCTGGCGCGTGTAGCGCGGCAATCAGGATGGGAAGACAGCGACAATCAGGATGAGAACCTCGGTGTCGCGGCGTCGGCATGATCGTCGCGTTGTTGTTGTCGCGCAAGAGGGCGCGCGGCGTTTTGATTGTCGC
>JBARKH010000565.1:0-1558 GCA_049801295.1 Allostellaceae bacterium
GCCATGACCACGCGGAACCCCGCGCGCGCCAGGCCGAGCGCGGTGTAGAGCCCGATCCCGGCGCTGGCGCCGGTGACCAGCGCGACCCGCTCGGGGTCCGGCATCTTACCCCGGCTCCATCCCCTTCGCCTTGTAGACCGCCTTGGCCGCCGGTGTAGACAGAAAGTCGATCAATGCCTTGGCCGGCAGCGGTCGTTCGGAGATCATCGGCGACGCGGCGACGAAAACGAGGTCCGGGCTCTGCAGCTCCGCCGGCAGCGGGCCGACGACATCGACCCCGCCGACCCCCGTCAATTCGCTGGCCGGCAAGATGCCGATCTCAGCCTCGCCTTGTGCCACCAGATCGCCGACCCCTTTACCGGCAGTCTGCGTGCCGAGGTGGATCTTCGGCTTCAGCTCGGCGGCAATGCCGAGCTTGTCGAGAACCTGCGCCATGTGGATGCCGCTGGTGGCGCCGCTCGCCGGATCGTTGTAGGCGATCGATTTGGCGCCGAGCAACGCCTTCTTGAACGCCTCGACCGAGCCGATATCCGGCTTCGCCGCGCCTTTCTTCACCGCCAGCGCGATCGGCACGCGCGCCAGCATGGTGCTGGTGCCGCCGACGAGCTTGGCCTTTCCGACGAGCTTGTCGGCGCGCGGCTTGGTCAGGATCGCCACGTCGATCTCCTCGTCCGCGGCGACCTCCTCCTCGACCTTGCCGGCGGTCGCATATTCGATTTTCAGCTTATTGCCCGAGGCCTTCTCGAAGGCCGGCGCCAGTTCCTCCAAGGCGGCGCGCATCGCCCCCGCGCTCACCACCTTGATTTCGGCTGCGCCGGCCGCGCCGGCGGTGAGGCCGGCGAGCAACATGACAGCGGCGGCGACCAGCCGGGTCGCGTGTATCGGCATCTTGTTCTCCCCTTGTGTGATGAAATTCCGCCCGACCGACGATCGGCCCGGTGCGGTGGCTAGAGGCTGTCGAGCCCGTACGACCAGCGCCGGCAGATCTGGTGCGCGATCGCGACCGGCCCGGGCACCGAGACCTGGGTCGGGTCGTCCGGCCCGGTAGCGGCGCGCGCGACCATGGCGCGGATCTCCTCGCGCTCGAACCAGCGCGCCTCGGCCAGCTCCTCGGGATCGACCGTGATCTCCTCGGTCAGCGCCTCGCATAAAAATCCCATCATCAGGCTCGAGGGAAATGGCCAGGGCTGGCAGGCGAGATAACGCACCCGCCCGACCCGGACGCCAGATTCCTCGTGAACTTCGCGGCGGACGCATTCTTCCAGCGTCTCGCCCGGTTCCATGAACCCGGCCAGGCACGAGAAGCGGCTGCCGGGGCGGCGGCGGTTGCGCCCCAATAGGGCGCGCTCACCCCTGATCGCCAGCATGATCGTCACCGGGTCGGAGCGCGGGTAGTGCGAGGCCTTGCATTCCGGGCAGCGCCGCACCCAGCCGGCCGCCGTCACCCGGGTCGGCGAGCCGCATTGCGCGCAAAACCGGTGGCGCGCGTGCCAATCGACGAGCGAGCGCGCTTCCGCCAGTATCGCGGCTTCGCCCGCGGGCAACAGCGGCGCCAGGG
>JBARKH010000566.1:0-4463 GCA_049801295.1 Allostellaceae bacterium
GCGTTGGAGCTCGAATTCCACGACGGCAAGGTCGGCGTCGTCGCCGGCGGCCCGCGCCGGCCGGCACGCCCTGCGGCGGCTCCCGCCGGCCAGGGTCGCCTCTTATTATAGGAGCTGAATGATGCGACCTTCCGGACGGGCCAGCGAGGCGATGCGGCCGGTCACTCTCGAGCCGGGGGCCGCCAAATACGCCGAGGGCTCGTGCCTGGCGCGGTTTGGCGACACCCATGTGCTGTGCACCGCCTCTGTCGAGGAGCGGGTGCCGCCGTTTCTGCGCAACACCGGGCATGGCTGGGTCACCGCCGAATACGGGATGCTGCCGCGCTCGACCCATACCCGCACCGACCGCGAGGCAGCGCGCGGCCGACAAAGCGGACGCACCCAGGAAATCCAGCGCCTGATCGGCCGCAGCCTGCGCGCGATCACCGACCTTCCCGCGCTCGGCGAACGCCAGATCCGGGTCGATTGCGACGTCATCCAGGCCGATGGCGGCACCCGCACCGCGGCGATCACCGGCAGCTATGTCGCGCTCTACCAGGCGCTGGCCAAACTGTGCGCTGGCGGCCAGCTGTCGAAGATGCCGCTCAACGACAGCGTCGCGGCGATCTCGTGCGGCATCTTCGACAGGGTTGCCGTGCTTGACCTCGATTATGCCGAGGATTCAAAGGCGCAGACCGACGCCAATTTCGTGCTGACCGGGTCGGGCGGGTTTGTCGAAATCCAGGCGACCGCCGAGGGGGCGCCGTTCGACGAGACCAGGTTTGGCGAGATGCTGGCGCTCGCCCGCCTCGGCATCGCCGAATTGACAAGGGCGCAGCGCGCCGCCCTCGGCCTCGCCTGAAGGATGGCGTGCCGTCTCAGTTCCGGGCAGCGGCTGGTGATTGCCAGCCACAATCCCGGCAAGCTCGCCGAGATCGCCGCGCTGTTGGCCCCCTTTGGCGTCGTGACAATCGGCGCCGCGGCGCTCGGCCTCGTCGAACCCGAGGAGACCGGCGCGAGCTTTGAAGAAAACGCCGAACTCAAGGCGCGCCTCGCCGCCGAAGCCTCGGGCCTCGCGGCGCTCGCCGATGATTCGGGCCTCGTCGTGCCGGCGCTCGGCGGCGCCCCGGGGATCCATTCGGCGCGCTGGGCCGGGCCGCGCAAGGATTTCCGCAGCGCCATGGCGCGGGTCGAGCGCGAGCTCGGGCAGAAGTGCCGCCGCGCCCATTTCGTCGCGGTCCTGGCGCTCGCCTCGCCGGATGGCGAGATCGCGACCTTTCGCGGCGAGGCCTATGGAAATCTGATCTGGCCGCCGCGCGGCGACAAGGGCTTCGGCTACGACCCGATGTTCGTGCCGGACGGCTATGGAATGACCTTTGGCGAGATGGATCCGGACCTTAAGCACCAGATCAGCCACCGCGCCCGCGCCTTCGGCAAGCTGGTGGCGGCGTGCTTTTGAATCAGAAGACCCTCACCCGGCCGCCGCGAGTGCGGCGTCCACCCTCTCCCGCAATGCGGGAGAGGGTTCGGGGCGCTGCGCCGCTCCAAATAAACCCCCTCGCCCCCACCGGGGGAGAGGGTTGGGGTGAGGGGGCGGCGGCCCGGAAGCCGCTCGCCGTCTATATCCACTGGCCGTTCTGCCGGTCGAAATGCCCGTATTGCGACTTCAACAGCCATGTCCGGGAAGGGGTTGACGCGGCGCGCTGGACCGCCGCCCTCCTCACCGACCTCGAGCGCCAGGCCGCCTTCGCGCCCGGCCGCACCGTTACGTCGATTTTCTTTGGCGGCGGCACACCGTCGTTGATGCCGCCCGAGACGGCGGCGGCGCTGGTCGCACGCGTGCAGGCGCTCTGGCCGGTCGCCCCCGATCTCGAAGTCACGCTGGAGGCCAACCCCAACTCGGCCGAGGCCGAGCGCTTCGCCGGCTTTGCCGAAGCCGGGATCAACCGGCTCTCGCTCGGCATCCAGTCACTCGACCGCCAAGCGCTGCGCTTCCTCGGCCGCGGCCACGACCGCGACGAGGCGATAACGGCGATCCGCCTCGCCCGTGCCACCTTTGCGCGGTATTCGTTTGACCTGATCTATGCCCGGCCCGGCCAGAGCCTCGCCGCCTGGGAAGCCGAGCTAGACGAGGCGCTGCCCCTCGCCGGCGAACATCTCTCGCTCTATCAGCTGACGATCGAGCCCGGCACGGCCTTTGGCAACCGCGCCGCGCGCGGCGAGACGCTCGCCGCTGACGAGGAAACCGGGGCGGCGCTGTTCGAGGCGACGCAATCTCGCCTAGCGGCCGCCGGGTTGCCGGCTTATGAGATTTCCAACCATGCCCGGCCCGGCGCCGAGTGCCGCCACAACCTCGCCTATTGGCGGTACGAGGATTATCTCGGCATCGGCCCCGGCGCGCACGGCCGGGTGACACAGGGCGGCACCAAGATCGCGACCCGCCAGGCTCGTGCACCGGAAGCCTGGCTTGCCGCGATCGAGACAAGCGGCGCCGCGCTTGATGAAGAAATCCCGATCGCCCGTGAGGACGCGATCGGCGAGATGCTGATGATGGGGCTGCGCCTCACCGAAGGCGTCGCGCGTCAGCGCCTCGAAGCCCTGGCCGAGAAGACGGTCGAGGAATTATTCGTCGGGGCATTGGCGCCGCTTATCGACGGCGGGTTCCTCACCCTCGATGCGGATCGTCTCGTCGCGACCGCCGCCGGGCGGCAGCGGCTCAACGCGGTCTTGGCCGCACTCTTGGCTTGAAAACATGGGCTGAGCGGGGCGACGCCCACCGTCAATACGAAAAATCCTGGAAGGTCTGGGGCGCCGGGCTGGCCGTGACATTGCCCTGGGGCTCGAGTTCGAGGACCGCGAGGCCGCGCTGCACCAGCCCTTTCGGGGTGAAGCGGAAGAGGCCGTCGACCCCGGTGAACCCGCGCGGGTTGAGGATCGCGTCGCGCGAGAACGGGTCGGCGCCGCTCTCCCCCAAAACCGCGGCGAGCGCGGCGGCATCGAAGGCGAGCGACGCCAGCCGCGGGGCCGGGTGGCCATAGGTCGTCTGAAAGCGGCGCTCGAACTCGCGGCGCGGCTCGGGGGGCGAGGCGGCAAACCAGCCGCCATCGAGTGCCGGCTCGCCGGCGACCCCGGGATCGTCCCAGAGGCCACTGCCGAGGAGGCGCACCTGCGCCGGGTCGATCCCGCCCGCTTTCAGCTGATGCGCGATCTGTTTCAGCCGCGTCCCCCCTTCGGGCAGTAATAGCGCATCGAACGCTGCGCTTTCCGGCGGGGGCGCGGCGGCGCCCAGCGACAGCAGATGCTGGATCGCCGCGGTGGGATCGGCCGCCCGGGCATCGAGGTATTCGACCTTGACCACCGAGCCGCCGCTCGCGCTCACCGCCTCGCGCAAGGCGTCGGTCATCAGGTGACCATAGGGCGAATTGGGCGCCAGGGCGGCGAACCGGGTGAGCCCCCGGTCGCGCGCGAACGAAACTTCGCGCACCACCTCCTGCTGCGGGAGGAACCCCATCAGAAACACGTTACCGCCGGCCAGCTGGGTCGCGGTCGAGAACGCGATGACGTTGACCTTGGCGTCGCGGGCGACCGGCTTCACCGCCTCGACTTCGGCGGCGAGGAGCGGCCCTAGAATCAGTTGCGCACCGTCGGTTATCGCCGATTTCGCCGCGCTAGCGGCTCCCTCCGCGGTGCCGGCGGTGTCGCGGGGAATGAGCGTCAACCGCTCGCTGCTGGTGGTGAAGAGGGCAAGCTGGGCGGCCTCCAGCATCGCCTTGCCGAGATCGGCGTTGGCGCCCGACAGCGGCACCAGCAGCGCCACCTTGACGGGGCCACCGCCGGATGGCGCCGGACCGTGCGGCGGCAGGGGCCGCGCGGCGACAGAGGGTGATTGCGGCGGGCCGACCGGTGCCGGTACGATCCGCCCGCCCCCGCAGGCGGTCAGCGCAAAGAGCGACGCGAAAGCAAAGAGAGTTGAGGCGAACCGCAGAACACGCCAGTGCAGCACGTAGGGCCTCCGGCAAGGGTGCGACAGCCGGCGCCGACCCTAACCATCGCTCCGCGCCAAGTAAACCCGCAGCAAGTGAACCTGGCCGCACGAAATCGGCGCGCCCACCCGTTGCCGGGCGAGCTTTGCGCAGCGAACTCGACCCCGGCGATTGGACCCCTCGGCACGCGCTGGAAGCGGGCCTGCATCTTGTGGCCACGCCGATCGGCAATCTGGGCGACATAACGCTTCGGGCGCTCTGGGTGCTGCGTGGCGTCGACCGGATCCTCTGCGAAGACACCAGGGTCACCGCGCGCCTCCTCGCCCGCTACGGCATCGAGAAGCCGCTCCTCCCCTATCA
The DNA here is from genome assembly GCA_049801295.1 of Allostellaceae bacterium. Lineage (GTDB taxonomy): Bacteria > Pseudomonadota > Alphaproteobacteria > ATCC43930 > CGMCC-115725 > DATARH01. The sequence continues at coordinate 4,323 of JBARKH010000566.1, forward strand.
CGACCACAACGCCGATCGGGTTCGCCCGGCAATCATCGAGGCGCTGCGCCGCGGCGAGAGGCTGGCGCTCGTCACCGATGCCGGGACCCCCTTGGTGTCCGACCCCGGCTTCAAGCTGGTGCGCGCCGCGCTCGCCGAGGG
>JBARKH010000567.1:0-3287 GCA_049801295.1 Allostellaceae bacterium
CGGCATGTCATCATTGACGATTTCGACGATTGAGTGGGGCGAGGACCAGCCATCCCTCCCGCTCGTCGGATTATAGACGCGCACCCGGGCGCTGCCTTTCCGGCGGCGAGCCGCGAAGCGCCACAGCGCGAGCGCGGCGCCGCACAGATCGGCGGGGCTGCGCGTGGCGACGTCGTTGGGCGGCACATGGGCGTAAAGCTCGGCGATGAAGCGGTGCAGCGAGGCGCGCTCCGACGCCTCGGCGCGCGCGTCGGCCAGCATCTGAGCGTCGCGGATGAATGCCGCCTTTTCCGCCTCGATCGTGCTCGTCACGGCGCTATCTCCTCCCGCTGGCCAAGACTCGCCGCTCGGTCGCGGCGGGGCAAGCGGTTTCCGCGGGGTGAACGCCCTGTGATCGTGCGGGCGGATGCACCGAAACGCTGGAAAATTGGCCGGTATTTCGGCAATCATATAGCCCCGGCCATTGCTGGCGAGCCCGGTGAAGCGTCTTCTCTCCCTTGTCCGCCGCGGCATCATCTACTGGCTCCCGCTGGCGCTCTTGTTGGCGACGGCGCTGGCGCACCTCGTCCTTCCCGAGGAGTTCGACGAGCTGTCCACGCTCGTCGCCTTTGATGTGCACCAGCGGATCGCGCCGCGCCAACCCCCCACGGATACGCCGGTTCTGATCGTCGACATAGACGAACCCAGCCTGAAGGCGATCGGGCAATGGCCCTGGCCGCGCACCATCTTGGCCGAGCTGGTCGACAAGCTGCGCGAGGCCGGCGCCGCGGTCATCGCCTTCGACGTCCTCTTCAGCGAGCCCGACCGCACCTCGCCGCAGATGTTGAAGACGCTATTGACCGATAGGGGCGCGAGTCCGGGGGAGGCGGCAAAGCTCCTCTCGTCGATGCAGGATCCCGACGCGGAGTTTGCCAAGGCGATCGCCAAGGCTCCGGTCGTCGTCGGGTTCGACCTCACCGCGGCGAACGGCGAGGGCAATCCGGTGATCAAGGCCGGGTTCTCCTGGGTCGGCGCGGCGGGCGCCAACCCGCTGCGCTTCGTGCAGAGCTTTCCCGATGCGGTGTGCGCGCTGCCGGAGCTGCAATCGGCCGCCAAGGGCGATGGCTTCGTCAACCAGATTTCCGACCGGGACAACGTCGTGCGGCGCGTGCCGCTGCTGCTGCGCCTCGGCGACAGGGCGGTTCCCTCGCTCGCCGCCGAGGCGCTGCGGGTCGGGCTCGGGGCGTCCGGGTTTATCGGCCGCTATTCGGGCGCCCAGGCAGCGAAGAGCTTCGGCGAGAACACCGGGCTCAACGCCGTCAAAATCGGCCCCTTGGCGGTGCCGACCGACGCCAAGGGCGAGGTCGCGGTGCACTATTCGCCGCCGCGGCCGCGCGAATCCGATCCCCGTTATATTTCGGCCAGCAAGATCATCGCCGGCGATTTCGACCCGGCGCGGATCGCCGACCGCATCGTGCTGGTCGGCTCGTCGGCGGCCGGCCTCAACGATCTGAAGGCGACCCCGCTCACCCCGGACATGCCCGGGGTGGAGATCCATGCCCAGCTGATCGAGCAGATCCTGAGCCAAGATTTCTTGTTCCGTCCGGATTGGGCTCCCGGGGCGGAGATCCTGTTCGCGGTATTTTTCGGGATCATCGTAATCCTCGCCATCCCGCTCGTCGGCGCGCTGCCGAGCGCGGTGGTTGCCGGGGTCGCGATGAGTATTGCGGCGGCGGTCTCGTGGCTTGCCTTTCGCAACGGCCAGGTGCTGATCGATCCGGTCTATCCGATCGCGGTTCTGGCCATCGTCTATCTCTGCGGCACGCTCATCAACTATCGCCTGACCGAAACGCGCCAGCGCGAGATCCGCGAAGCCTTCTCGCGTTACATGTCACCGGAGTATGTCGCCGAGCTCGCCAGAAACCCCGAGAAGCTCAAGCTCGGCGGCGAAATCAAGCTGATCACGATCATGTTCTGCGACATCCGCGGGTTCACGACGCTGTCGGAGGGAATGACCTCCGAGCAGCTCGGGGTGCTGATCAACGAATTCCTGACGCCGATGACCGACATCATCATGGCCCACAAGGGGACAATCGATAAATACATCGGCGACTGCATCATGGCGTTCTGGAATGCGCCGCTCGACGACCCCGACCATGCCAAGAACGCGGTCGCCGCAGCGCAGGAGATGCGTTTGAAGCTGGTCGAGCTCAACCGGACCTGGGAGGCCGAGGGCCGCCGCTCGCTGCATGTCGGGATCGGCATCAACACCGGGGAGTGCAGCGTCGGCAATTTCGGCTCGCACCAGCGGTTCAATTATTCGCTGCTCGGCGACCCGGTGAACCTGTCGTCGCGGCTGGAGGGGTTAACCAAGCAATACGGCGTCGATCTGATCATCGGCGAAGACACCGCCGCGCTCCTCGACGAACCCGGCCTCATCGAGCTCGACCTTGTCGCGGTCAAGGGCAAGACGCGCGCGGTGCGCATCTTCACCCTGCCGCCGCACCCAGTCGAAAGCCAGCAGTACCTGACGCGGCACGCCGCGCTCCTCGCCGCCTACCGCCAGCGCGACTGGGACGCCGCCCTCGGCCTCCTCGAAGACCCGGTGCTTGCCGCCGAAGTGGACATGGCGGGTCTCTATGGTCTCTTCCGCGAGCGAATCGAGCAGTTGAAGGAGGAGGCGCTGCCCTCCGACTGGGACGGCGTGTTTGTGGCGCACGAGAAATAAGCGGGGAAACAAAGCGCCGGCTGCGATTCTCCCGTTGGCGGGCGCTGCGCGGAACCAGCGCCGGGCGGTGGCGTGCCGCGCGATAGGGCTGCGCCCGCAAACTCTCTGATTACCTGAGCAGCTGTCGCCTCTTCAGCTGAGCGAGCGCGAAACCGACTTCATCCTTCGCTAATCGTTGGCGATAATAATGGGCGCGCGGGGCCGAGTGGCGCCCTGGGGGGATGAATGGGGATCATGGAATTCGAGGTCTGCCGGCGGGCGCGCGACGCCAGGTGGATCGTCCGCCTCAACAATGCCCTCTACGGTGCCTATCTCGACAAGGAACAGGCCCTCCTCGACGCGGTCGACGCGGCGCGCGACGCGCTCACCTGCGGGCGCGAGGCGCAGGTCTGGCTCCGCGACCGCGCCAGCACCGCGCGGATCCTCTAAGCCCGATCAAACCTTGCCCTCGGGCCGCCAATCGCGGCGGCGCGACTGACGGCCCTATTCCCCTACAGGGCTATTTCGGCTCCTCCTTTTTCGGCTCCACCTTCCCCGGCGGATTTGCCGGCTTGGGTGCCGCCGCCGGATGCGGCGCGGG
>JBARKH010000568.1:0-11043 GCA_049801295.1 Allostellaceae bacterium
GGCTGGGCTCGGGGCAAAGCTCGCCAACCCCGCCTCGGCCGCGGCGGCAAGTTGCGCCGGCTCGGCGTTCTGGATGCCGACCAGCGCCAGCGTGTGCTCGCGCAACAGCTCCCCGGCCTGGAGAAACTCCTCTGCGGCGGCGAACCCGTCGGCGCCTTTGAGGTCGAGCACCACCGGCGCGTGTAGAAAAAAGCGCGGGCTGCGCTCGACCTGCTGCGCCAATTCATAGGCGAAGGCAGGGTCGCGCAGCAGGTCCGCGCGAACCACCATCACGGTGAACAGAGCGCCCTGAACGAGGTTGCCCGCCATCCAACAAACCGGCGCCACTAAAAATGCCCTGACGTGAACGGGGTAGCGCCAAATCACGGCGACCGCAACGGCTTTCCTGGTCGAGCTGTTGGGCGCCCTTCCCGAGCGAGCTGCCTTTGGCTATCGTGCCGCGCACAGGAAAATTACCGCAGATCAGAGGCAGAAGCGTGACAGACGCGGCAGAGACCTTCGACTTCATCGTCACCGGTGCCGGCTCGGCGGGCTGCCCGGTCGCGGCGCGGCTCAGCGAATCCGGGCGCTATCGCGTGCTGCTCCTCGAAGCTGGCGGCCCCGATAAAAACCCGTGGATCCACATCCCGCTCGGCTACACCAAGACCTACACCGACCCCAGGGTCAACTGGATGTTCGAGAGCGAGCCCGAGGCGCAGCTCAACGGCCGCACGCTCTATCAGCCGCGCGGCAAGGTGCTCGGCGGCACCAGTTCGATCAACGGCATGGTCTACATGCGCGGCACGCCATCGGACTATGACAATTGGCGCCAGCGCGGCTGCGAGGGCTGGGATTGGGAACACGTGCTGCCGTTTTTCAAGAAGGCGGAGAACCAGGAGCGCGGCCCCGACGAGTTTCACGGGGTCGGCGGGCCACTCAAGGTCTCGAACCCGGTGCGGACACCCTTGGGCGACGCGATGGTTCAGGCCGCGGTCGAAGCCGGCATCCTCGCCAACCCCGATTTCAACGGTGCCCGCCAGGAAGGCGTCGGCTATTACCAGACGACGACCGGCAACCGGCGGCGCTGGAGCGCCGCCAAGGCCTATCTAAACCCGGCGAAGAGCCGGACCAACCTGACAATCGCCACCAACGCCCACGCGACCCGGGTGCTGATCGAGGACGGCCGCGCGGTCGGTGTCGAATATCGCACGCCTGCGGGCCTCCTCACCGCGCATTGCCGCGGCGAGGTGATCGTCTCGGGCGGGGTTTACGGCTCGCCCCAACTCCTGCAATTGTCGGGGCTGGGCCCCGCCGCCCTCCTCCAGCAACTCGGCATCCCGGTGGTGCGCGACATGCCCGGGGTCGGCGCCGATCTCCACGACCACTTCAACACTTATCTCGTGTGGCGCTGCTCTCAGCCGGTCACGATCAACGATCTGGCGATGAGCGCGATGCGCAAGGTGCAGGCGGCGGCGCAATACGCGATCAGCCGCTCCGGTCATCTGTCGAATGCCGGGATCTATGCCGGGGCGCTCGTGAAGAGCGACCCACGCCTCGAACAGCCCGATCTGCAGATCAACATGTTCGGCTGGAGCGCCTTGGAGCGGTTGCGGACGGGGATCAAGCCGCACCCGTTTTCCGCTTTTACGATGAGCCCGGTGCATCTGCGCCCGGAAGGCCGTGGCACGGTCAGGATCAAGAGCCCGGACCCCCTCGCCCCTCCGGCGATCCAGTTCAACTTTCTCGCCAGCGACTATGATTTCCAGGCGCTGATTTACGGCACGAGGCTCAGCCGCAAGATCGCGGAGCAGCCGGCGCTGAAGCCCTACGTAGTCGAAGAAGTGATCCCCGGCCCCGCCGTCCAGAGCGACGAGGAAATCACCGAGGAGATCCGGGTGCGCGGCGTCTCCAACCTTCACCCGGTTGGCACCTGCCGGATGGGCCGCGAAGTCAACGCCGTCGTCGATCCCCGCCTCCGGGTTTACGGGATCGCGGGCCTGCGCGTCGCCGACGCCTCGATCATGCCGCAAGTCCCCGGAGGCAACACCAACGCCCCCTCGATCATGATCGGCGAGAAATGCGCCGCGATGATCCTTGAGGACGCGCGGGCGGCGTGAAGCGCACCAGAACTCATAGAGCGGGTTATGAATCCGGCGAGGGATAGGCCCGCGAAGGTCCCGGGAGCCGCGCGCACCGCATAGCTCAGCCTCTGCGCATGCGCTGGCGTGGGTGTTCAGTCGGGATAAACGGCGTACAGTGCCCGTGAAACCGGAGCGGAGGGCTTGCCATGCAGTACCGCAGGATTTCGGCCGATTGCCATCTCGACCTGCCGTGGCTGCCGCCCGAACTGTTTACCTCGGGCGCCTCGCGTGAATTGCGCGACCGCATGCCCTATGTCGAGGACGGCCCCGAGGGCCCGCGCTGGGTCACCAAGGCCGGGGTCCAGATGGGGATTCCGGGCGCCGTCGGTTCGGTCGGCGCGCCGTTTGTCCCGGGCCAGAACTACCGCGTCGACAAGATGGCCGAGACCGGGCTCTACGACGCCGGCAAGCGCGGCGAGCGCCGCCCCGGCGACCCGCATCTGCGCATCAAGGAGATGGAGAAGGACGGCGTCGACGCCGAGATCATCTTCGGCATCCTGGGCGTCGCCTCGCGCGTCCAGGACCATGAGGCCGCCAACGAGATGCTGCGCATCTACAACGACTGGCTGAAGGATTTCTGCAGCCACTATCCCGACCGTCAAATCGGCCTCGCGTGCCTCCCCTATGGCGATATCGGCGCGGCGGTGAAGGAGATCCACCGCGTCGCCAAACTCGGCCTCCGGGGCCTCGAACTGTCGTGCTCGTGGGACATGGAGCCGATGTGGCACCCGGTATGGGAGCCCTTATGGAAGGCGGTGAGCGACGTCCAACTGCCGCTGCATTTCCACACCTTCCCCTCGACCCCGCGCAGCGTCCGCGAGCAGGCGCCGCAATCCTCGCGCCGCGCCGCGCAGTTCACCGGCGTCGCCGGGTTCCAGATGAACCTCATCAACATCATCGCCGCGATCATCGGCGCCGGCGTCCTGGAGCGCTATCCGAACCTGCGGGTCGGCTTCGGCGAAAGCGGGATCGGCTGGATCCCTTACGCGCTCGACCGCATGGATTTCGAGTTCGAGGACCGCTTCCGCGACCTGATGAAGCTGAAGCCCAGCGAGTATTGGCGCCGCCAGTGCCGCGCAACCTTCCAGTTCGACCGGATCGGCCCGAAGCTCATTGACGAGATGGGGGTCGAGACCCTGATGTGGGGCTCGGACTATCCGCACCCCGATGGCGTCTGGCCCGAATCCTCCAAATACATCGAGGAGCAGTTCGCCGGTCTCCCGCCCGATACGATCCACAAGATCACCTGCGAGAACGCCGGCAAGTTTTATGGATTAATAAATTGACCAAACAACCCCTCTCCCGCACCGCGGGAGAGGGTGGCGAGCGCAGCGAGCCGGGTGAGGGTTTCGCCGCGCGGCTGTCCCCTCACCCTCCCGTCGCTGGGCGACGGGCCCCTCCCTCTCCCGCACTGCGGGAGAGGGGAAATAAGGAGAAACACATGGCCTATGACCTCTTGATCAAGAACGGGCGCGTTGTCGACGGCTCGGGGGCGCCAGCGTTCCGCGCCGACGTCGCGGTGAAGGACGGCAGAATCGTCGAGATCGGCAAATTGTCGGGGCCGGCAACGCGCACGATCGACGCCCAGGGCCTCGTGGTTTCGCCCGGGTTCATCGACAATCATTGCCACTACGACGCGCAGGTCACCTGGGACCCCTTGTGCTCCTATTCGTGCGACCACGGCGCGACCTCGGTCATCTTCGGCAATTGCTCGCTGTCCTTGGCGCCGGTCAAGAAGGGCACGCAGCGGCGCCTGTCGGAGTTCCTCTCCTATGTCGAGGCGATCCCGATGGAGGTGCTCGACACGCTCGAGATCACCTGGGAGACGGTGCCTGAGTATCTCGATCAGATGGACCGCAACCTCGGGGTCAACGTCGGGAACTTTATCGGCCACACCGCGGTGCGCTATTACGTGATGGGCGACGATTGCCAAAAGCGAACGGCAACGGACGACGAGATCCGCCAGATGCAGGATCTCGTGCGCGACGGCATGAAGGCGGGCGCGCTCGGCCTCTCGGTGTCGCGCAACCAGGGCCATTTCGACCCGCAGGGCGTACACATCCCGGCGATTTGGGCGGATGAAAAGGAGATCTTCGCGTTGGGAGACGTGTTGCGCGAGCTCGGCACCGGCCTGATCCAGTCGGGCGGCGGCGCCGCGGCCGAGATGAAGGACGCGCTGATGAGCCGGCTCTCGGAAGCCACCGGCCGCACCGTCGTCTACAACAATCTCGGTCAGACGATGCGCCGGCCCGGCCAGTGGAAGGCGCACATGGCGCAGGTCGATGCGACGACCGCCAAGGGCATCCGCGCCTACCCGATGTGCACGCCGAACCGCATCACCGACTTCTTCACGATGCGCAACACCCAGACCTTCCGCGGCCTGCCGGTGTGGCATCCGATCTGCCTCTCTTCGCCCGAAGAAATGCTGAAGGCCTATGCCGATCCCGAGGTGCGCCGTAAGCTGCACGACGAGGCGGTTGAGTTCAAGAGCGGGCCGGCGATCGGCATTTGCTCGACCTGGTGGGACTACATGGTGCTGCAGGTCGCGATGCTGCCGAAGAACAAAGAGTATGAGGGGAAGACCCTTGGCCAGATCGCCAAGTTGCAGGGCAAGGGCATCATCGACTGCTTCCTCGATCTCGCCATCGAGGAAAATCTCGATACCGAATGGCTGCACGGCGAAAACAATGTCGACGACGCCGCGGTCGCGCAGATCCTCAACTATCCGAACGCCATCATCGGCCTCTCGGATGGCGGGGCGCACGTCCAGTTCCAGAGCGGCTTTGGCTTCTCGACGCGGCTCCTCTCCGAGTGGGTGCGCGATAAGCACATCATGTCGCTGGAGACCGCGGTGCGCCGGCTGACTTTCGAATCGGCCTCGACGTTCGGGCTCTACGACCGTGGCCTCTTGCGCCCCGGCATGGTCGCCGACATCACGATCTTCGATCCAGACACCGTGAAGCCCTTGCCGCTCGAGGTCGTGCACGATTTCCCGACCGGCGCCAAGCGCATCAAGGAGCCGGCCCAGGGCATTCACGTGACGATCGTCAACGGCCAAGTGCTGCTCGAAGAGGGCAAACACACCGGCGCCCTACCCGGCCGGGTCTTGCGCAACAGCTACTACAAGGCCAACCACGCTTAGCTGCCGCCCCTCGCCCAGCCCTCTCCCTGCACAGCGGGGAGAGGGAGTCGGGTGCGCGGAGACGGGAGGGTCCGTTCAATTTGAATCGTCCCGGTCCGCGCAGCGCCGCCGAACGGGAAAAGCCGCAACCAGCGGCTGGGCCACCGGCTATACCTTTCGCTGCGTCTGGCGCCAATCAGCGGCAAACCTCTCCCGCATCGCCTGGGGCTCTTCCGTTACAAGGTGATCCCTCTTTCCCGCGCATGTGCGGGCGAGGGAGAGGGTGATTCGACCCGAAACGATATCGGCTAGGCCGGCGCGCGCGGCGGCTCACTCGATAAATGCACCTCGCCACCTCCGCAGCAGCTCGCTTTCCGGTGTTGAGAGCGTAGGGTTCGTTCACTCTGACCGTGACAAATTGTCATCGTCGCGAATGTTGTTAGACAGCGCTCCACAATTTCGCCTAGCATCCGCCCCCTTTCCAACAATCCGAGCGATCACTATGGCGGCTGAAGCTGTGCGCGCGTTTATGTTGTCTTGGTTCCTATCTCACAATTACTCATTGGTTCATGCCGAAGCAATGATTCAACAGGCAAAGATGGAAAGTGGCTTAAAGCCGTGCACCAGATCGCGCACAGGAAGTTGGCTTTACGGCTGGACCGGCAGCCGCAGGCATGCCCTGGCCGCCTATGCCGGGACGAGCGCCTGTCCCGGTTTAGAAACCCAACTGGCTTTCGCCGATCACGAATTGCGCAGCGTGCCCGTTTACGCCCCATTCTGGCGCGCCTCGGCAGCTAACACTCTTGTGGTTTTGCGCCAGTGTTTTGGCCGTGGCCGATGCTGAGCCTCGAGTAGGCGGCAATTACGCCATGGGGGGCCCTCTTCGGGGCTTCCCTTTGGCCACAAGCTTAGCAGCGACGGCCCGGGCGACGATCATATCGGCCGGTGGCGTCTTGGCGCCATAGCGGCACAGATCGGCGACTGGGCAGGCCGGGCAATCGGGCTTCCTCGCCTTGCAGATATGGCGCCCGTGCAGGATCAGCCAATGGTGGGCGCCGTGCTTGTAGCGCGGGGGCGTGACGGCTTCGAGCCCGGCCTCGACCGCCAGCGGCGTTTTTCCCGGCGCGAGCCCGGTGCGGTTGCCTACCCGGAAGATATGCGTATCGACCGCGATCGTCGGCTCGCCGAACGCGACGTTGAGCACGACATTGGCGGTCTTGCGCCCAACCCCGGGCAGCGTTTCGAGCGCGTCGCGGTCGCGCGGCACGATGCCGTGATGCTTCTCGATAAGGATCCGCGACAAGGCGATGATGTTCTTCGCCTTGGTACGGTAGAGCCCGATGGTGCGGACCAGCTGCGCGACCCGCTCTTCGCCGAGCGCCAACATTTTCATTGGGGTGTCGGCGAGGGCGAAGAGCGCGGGGGTCGCCCGGTTGACCCCGACATCGGTCGCCTGCGCCGATAGCACCACCGCGACGAGAAGCGTGAACGGGTTGATGAATTCGAGCTCGGTCCGCGGGATCGGCCGGCTCGCCGCGAGCCGCCGGTAAAACTCCTCCACCTCGCGTTTGGAGAACCGGCGCATCCGTCGCGTGTCGGGGCGCGCCGCGGCCACTCTACCTGAGGCGGACCGGCTTGGCGACCCCGGTCGTTCCGGAGAGGGCGTGCTCGATCATCGCCTGATCTTCCGCGGAAAGCCCCTCGCCCATGGCCTCCTCGCCGCCGGCGCGCGGTGCCTGCGCCTCGACGGTCTCCCCCTCGAGGATCGCGACGAGCGCCAAATCACGCGCCTTCTTGATCATCGCTAACGACCTCAAAAAGCGATCCGTGCAGGATTTCTCGGCCTGGCCGACGGACAGGTTCTCGGCAAATGCCAGGAAACTCTCTTTAACTTTTTCCGCATAGGCCGCGGTAATGAACTCCGCCTCCTCGGGATTGCGGCTGTCGTCTGACATCAGCTTCCTCTTGCACCAGGGTAGTGAGTGACTCCGCCGCTTCAGTCGTGACAGACCCGGCGACAACCGGACCGAGGCAGAGCCCCGCCCTCATCAGCCGATACTGCCACGGCATGGCGGCAGGGTTCATTACGGGGCCCCGCCCCGCTTCTGTCAAGGCACCGTCCGCCCGACTCCCTCACCGGCATCGGTCATCGGGCGCAATTCGCTTTAGAGGACTTGTTTTCCTTGCTCAATTTACCCGATAGTATCAGGCCATGCTGTTCGCGTCCGTACTCGCCCGTTTCATCGGCATCGGCCGGCTCAGCGTCATCGACGCCGCCGGCAAGCGGCATGTGTTCGAGGGCTCGCCCGGCCCCTCGGCAACGATCCGGCTGCATGACCGCAGGCTTCACTGGAAGCTCTTCCTGAAGCCCCGATTGTTCGTGCCGGAGGCCTATATGGAGGGCCGGCTTACCGTCGAGGAAGGCACCCTTTACGATTTTATCGATATCCTGACGACGAACGACGCGGCGCAGATCGACGCGCTGCCACAGCGGCTGGGCCAAGCGGCGGGGCGCCTCGTGCGCCGCCTACACCAGTACAATCCGGTCCCGCGCGCGCGCCGCAACGTCGCCCACCATTACGATCTGTCGGACCAGCTATACGAGCTGTTCCTCGACCACGACCGGCAATATTCCTGCGCATATTTCGGGATGCCGGAGGACGATCTGGATACCGCGCAGGAAAACAAGAAGCGGCATATCGCCGCCAAACTGCTGCTCGCCCCGGGCCAGAAAGTGCTCGATATCGGGTCGGGCTGGGGCGGCCTTGCGCTCTACCTCGCCGCCGAATGCGGGGCCGACGTCACCGGGCTCACCCTGTCGGCGGAGCAGCACAAGGTGGCGACACGCCGCGCCGCCGCGGCCGGCCTCAGCGACCGGGTACGGTTTCATCTGCGCGATTACCGCGAGGAGGAGGGCAGCTACGACCGCATCGTCTCGGTCGGCATGTTCGAGCATGTCGGGGTCGTCCAGTACCCGGCATTTTTCCGCAGGCTGAACGAGCTGCTCGCGCCCGACGGGGTGGCGCTCTTGCATTCGATCGGCCGCATGGACGGGCCAGGGACGACCAATCCCTGGATGCGCAAGTACATTTTCCCCGGTGGTTATTCCCCCGCCTTGTCCGAGGTCGTGCCCGAGGCCGAACGGGCGCGGCTATGGATCACCGATATCGAGATCCTGCGCCTCCATTACGCGGAGACGCTACGCGCTTGGCGTCATCGCTTCGAGCAGAACCGCGCGCGCATCCGGGAACTCTACGACGAGCGCTTCTGCCGGATGTGGGAGATGTACCTGGTCGGCGCCGAGCTCGCGTTCCGCCGCGACTTTTCGCTGGTCTTCCAGATGCAAATGGCGAAGTCGGTCAATACCGTGCCCCTGACCCGCGACTACATGTTCGACTGGGAGCGCGCACACGGCCCACGGGCACAACGAGCGGCCGGACGCGCCGCGTGATTCGGCAGGATCCTCGGCTCTAGCAGCCGACCCGCATTTAGTCCCCAGGTAACACAGGCTGTGGATTCTTATCGCGCCGCCGTACCCCGGTGCCGTGGTGGTAGTCTCAACCGGCATGGAAACGACAACGACTTCGCGGGTCACCCCGCTGCGCGAGCCCGATCTTGAGCGGGTGCCGCAACCGCCCTCGAACACCGAGGCCGAGCAGTCGCTCTTGGGCGCGATCCTGATCAACAACGCAGCCTATGGCCGGGTCACCGAATTTCTCGCCCCCGAGCATTTCGCCAATGCGGTGCACGGGCGGATCTATGCCGCGATCGGCAAGCTCCTGGAGCGCGGTCAGATCGCCAACCCGATCACCCTGAAAAACCTGTTCGATCAGGATGGCGCGCTCGCCGAGATCGGCGGGGCGCAATACCTGGCGCGCCTCGCCGAGGCCGCGGTGACGATCATCAACGCCGAGCATTACGGCCGCACGATCCACGACCTCCACCTGCGGCGCGAGCTGATCACGGTCGGGCAGGACGTCGTCACCGACGCGTTTCGTCACGACCTCGACGACCCGGCGACCGAGCAGATCGAGCGCGCCGAGGCGAAATTGTTCGAGCTGGCGACCGCCGGGCAGGCCGAGGGCGGCTTTCAGGCGTTTACCACGGCGCTGACCAGCGCGATCACGCTGGCCCAGGCGGCGTTCAAGCGGGACGGCAAGACCGTTGGCGTTGCGACCGGGTTTGTCGATCTCGACAAGAAGCTCGGCGGCCTCCACCCCGCCGACCTCGTCATCCTCGCCGGGCGGCCGTCGATGGGCAAGACCGCGCTCGCCACCAACATCGCGTTCAACGCCGCCAAGGCCTATCGCCCGGCGCACGGGGCGGACGGCCGGATAGATTTGACCCGCGAGGCCGAGGATGGCGCCGTCGTCGGGTTCTTCTCGCTCGAAATGTCGGCCGAACAGCTCGCCACCCGGATTCTCGCCGAGGAATCCGGCACCTCCTCTGACCGCATTCGCCGCGGCGAGGTGCGCCGCGAGGATTTCGATAAATTCGTCGCCGCATCGCAGCGTCTCGCCGCCGTGCCGCTCTATATCGACGACACGCCGGCGCTCTCGGTCGCAGCGCTACGCACCCGCGCGCGCCGCCTGAAGCGCCAGCATGGGCTGGGCCTCATTGTCGTCGACTACCTCCAGCTGCTCCGCCCCTCGGCGCAAACCCGGGCGATGGAAAACCGGGTGCAGGAAATCTCCGACATCACCCGCGGATTGAAGGCGATCGCCAAGGAACTGGAAGTGCCAGTCCTGGCACTGTCGCAACTCTCTCGCGCCGTCGAGCAGCGCGAGGACAAGCGCCCGATGCTCGCCGATCTGCGCGAATCCGGCTCGATCGAGCAGGATGCCGACGTCGTGATGTTCATCTTCCGCGAGGAGTATTACCTCTCGCGCGGCGAACCGACCCGCCGCCCGGAAGAGAGCGACGACAAGTTCAACGACCGCTACGACCGCTGGAAGGAGCGCTGCGAGACCGCCTACGGGATGGCCGACGTCATTATCGCCAAGCAACGCCACGGACCGATTGGCACGATCAAACTGCATTTCGAGGCGGAGACGACTAAATTCGATAATTTTATCGGAGTAGAGCACTTGCCATCTGGAGATTACTAGGGAAATCTCTCTCATCGCTCGTGCCGTTTACAAAATAGGAAAGCTTTTACCAACCAGATACCGGAACAAGCAGAAACGTTACAACTTTTTACCGTGCCGAGATTCATCGTACATCATAGGGTTACACTGAGCCTCCATCCTCTACCTCATCGTTGAGCCCCACGCGGGGACGCGAGGCAAGGATGAGGTTTTACGATGAGCGATTTCGCTCGGCTGCTCGAAGTGGAGATCCCGCGGCTTCGGCGCTACGCCCGCGCATTGACCCGGGATGTGACCCGAGCCGACGATCTCGTCCAGAGCTGCCTGACCCGGGCCATCGCCAAACAGCATCTCTGGCAGCCCGGCACCGATCTGCGGGCCTGGCTCTTCACGATCCTGCACAACCAGCATGTCAATGACGTGCGGCGCTCGCTGCGCGAGGGCACCCCGGTCGGTATCGAGGACATGGCGCCGGTCCTGACCGTGCAGTCGAGCGCGCTCGCCGCGCTTGAACTGCGCGATCTCGAAGCCGCGATCGGCAAGCTGCCACAGGAACAACGCCAGGTGATCCTGCTCGTCGGTCTCGAGGGTGCGGCGCGGCAAACAGGGTGAGAGGCGCGCGTCAATCTGGATGAGAAACTGTCGCCGGATGCGTGACGGCAGGAGGGCGTAGCCCGACTGACGTTGCGAATCCGGCGAACGGCGTGGTCCTGAA
>JBARKH010000569.1:0-15062 GCA_049801295.1 Allostellaceae bacterium
GAGGCAGCCCGCGGGCGGCGTGTAGGGCGCCGGCAGCCCCGCCAGCTCGGCCGCAAACCCCTGGAAGTCGAGGCTGAACGGCAGCGCGTCCGCATAGGCCCGGAACAGGCGCCGCACGGTTGTGATATCGCCGGCGGCCGCGATGATTGTACTCGGCATGATTGTTGGCTATCGTGATAGCTATCATACGCTGGGGCCGTGAATGACAGACTACAGCGTCGCCGACGCCAAAAACCACCTTCCGAAGTTGATCGATCGCGCGCTTCAGGGCGAAGAGGTCATCATCACACGCCGCGGCAAGCCTGTGGTCGAACTCCGGCCCGCCGCGCCGCGGGGATCGCGCCCAAAGGGAATTCATGAGTGGCTCGCGGAGCGAACGCGCTCACGCCCCAGCGTTGGCCTGAACTCGGTACAGATCCTCGATCTGTTGAATGAGATAGACGAAGATGAGCATTTATTTGGACACCAGCGTTCTGATCCCGACGCTGGTAGAGGAAGAGATAAGCGACGCCGTTAGCGCCTATCTCATCGCCACCGAGGAGGAGCTGCTGGTCAGCGAATTTGCCGCGGCCGAGGTGGCTTCCGCCTTGTCGCGACTGGTGCGGATGCACCTGCTCGCCACCGGCGACGCCCTGGCTCGGTTCGCCGATTTCGAGGCTTGGCGTGCGGCGGCGGCCTCGCCCGTCGATATTCATCCGGCGGATGCACGGCTCACATATGCGTTTGTCCGCCGGTTCGACCTTATGCTGCGCGCACCCGACGCTCTGCATCTCGCGATCGCGGCGCGGCTGGATGCGGCGCTTGTGACTTTGGATCGGCGATTGGAACGAGCGGCCAATCAGCTCGGGATTGGCGTCGAGCTGCTCCGGACAAAATAGGCGATCCGCGCTAGGCTGCCGGCAAATCGGGGAGGAACACCATGAAACGCAGCATAAGCCGCATCCTGACGACCCATGTCGGCAGCCTGCCGCGGCCCGACGATCTGCGCGCGATGATCCTCAAGAAGCAGCAGGGCGAGAGGATTGACGAGGCATCCTTCGCTGCGCGGGTCAAGAGCGCGGTCGCCGAAGTGGTAAAGCGCCAGCGTGACGCCGGCATCGACATCGTCGCCGATGGCGAGATGGGCCGCATCGGCTTCATCCCCTACGTCAACGAGCGCCTCGCCGGGATCACGCCGAGCCCCACCGCCGAAAGCGCCAATTACTGGGGCCTCTCGCGCGAATACCAGGCGTTCCCCGAGTTCTACGCCTGGGCGGCGGGGATGCCGGGCACCGCCGGGCAAACCGGGCGCACCCGCTGGGTGTGCACGGGGCCGGTCTCCTACAAGGGCCTGCCCGCCTTGCAAAACGACATCGCCACGTTGAAGGCGGCGCTCGAGGGCGTGCCCCACGAGGAAGCGTTCATGCCGGCGGTGTCGCCCGCCAACCTCCTCAACTGGAACCGCAACGAACACTACACAACTGACGAGGAATACCTCTACGCGCTGGCCGACGCGCTCGCGCACGAATACCGCGCGATCATCGATGCCGGGCTCGTCCTCCAGGTCGACGATCCGCTCTTAGCCTCCTATTACGTGATGCACCCGGAAGCGACGATCGAGGATTGCCGCAAATGGGCGAGTGTACGGGTCGACGCGCTCAACCACGCGCTGCGCGGTCTGCCCCAGGACCGCATCCGCTACCACACCTGCTACAGCATCAATATCGGGCCGCGCGTCCACGACATGGAACTGAAGCACATCGTCGACATCATGCTGCGGGTCAATGCCGGGGCCTATTCGTTCGAGGCCGCCAACCCGCGCCACGAGCATGAGTGGCAGGTGTGGGAGGGCGTCAAACTCCCCGAGGAGAAGTCGCTCATTCCCGGGGTCATCACCCATTCCTCGAACATCGTCGAGCACCCCGAGCTGATCGCCCAGCGCATCGCCCGCTTCGCGAGCGCGGTCGGCAAGGAGAACGTCATCGCCGGCGCCGATTGCGGCTTCGCCAGCTTCGCCGCCACCTGCGAAGTCCACCCCAGCGTCGTCTGGGTCAAACTCGCCGCGCTCGCCGAGGGCGCGCGGATCGCGAGCGCTGCGTTGTGGAAGAAAACGATGTGAGATCGCACCTCCGGATTTCCGGCCGGCGGGTTATGCCCCGTTTGGGTCATTCGCCGACGCTGGCCGCCGATCAAGATACACGCATAGGTAGTTGTCCAGTATATCATTCGAGAAATACGGGTGATAGGATGAGCATTGAGATATCGGAGCTGTATCGCAATGCGAAGTTCGCGCCCCCCTCGACTGATTTTCCTTTATGCCGGGGCGTTGCTCCTGATCTTGGTGCTGCTCGCTACCAATGTCGCCGTGATCATGCATCTCCGGTCGAGCGAAATTGGTGACGAGAAGGAGCATCAGAAAAACCTCAGCCTGATACTGTCAGAACAGGCTTATCGCTCGTTCGAGCCCGTCGATCTGATAATTTCGAGCGTCGCCGAGCGGATAGCGGCCGATGGCGAGGTCGATGCCGCTTCGTTTGCGCGGAAAATGGCCAGCTATGACACTCATCTCCTTCTCCGGGAGAAGATCAGCAGCATCCGGCAGCTCGATGCCCTCACGGTGATCAGCGGCGACGGCAAATTGATCAACACCTCGCGGCCCTGGCCGATGCCTGAGGCGGATGTCACCGATCGCGACTATTTTCGAGCGTTAAAAGACGATCCAAATCTGAAGAATTACGTCGGAAAACCGGTCCAGAACCGCATAACCGGAAGCTGGATTATCTTCCTGGCGCATCGAGTCAACGGAACAAAGGGCGAGTTCCTCGGGATCATTCTTGGTGCGATCCAGATGCAATATTTCGAAGACTTCTACCGAGCCATCTCACTCGGAGAGGGTAGCAGCGTAGCAATCATGCGATTGGATGGCGTAA
The DNA here is from genome assembly GCA_049801295.1 of Allostellaceae bacterium. Classification (GTDB taxonomy): domain Bacteria; phylum Pseudomonadota; class Alphaproteobacteria; order ATCC43930; family CGMCC-115725; genus DATARH01. Next base: position 2,910 of record JBARKH010000569.1, read on the forward strand.
CGCTCGTGCGCTTTCCGCGGAGCGACACAATCGGCAAGATCTACTCAAACTCCCAACGCCTGCTGCACGGCAAGGTTTCGGCGACGTTGCGCGAACTCAGTCCGGTCGATGGCCAGATGCGCATCAAAGCCGCGCATCTGGTGAGGAATTATCCCGTCCTCACGATTGCAACGATAACCGAACAGGCGGCGCTGGCGAACTGGCGGCGTATCGCCTTGCTGATGTGGCTGGGTGCATGGGGCTCTGCTTTTGCGATCGCGATCGCCGCGTACGCTTTCGGACGGCAATGGACGCAGGCCGCGACGCTCGCCGACTCGCTAGCGGAACTACGCAATCAGGAGGAACGCGGCACAGCCTTGAGCACGGCCATGAAGTTGGCCCGGAAGACAGCGCTCGAGCTGGCTTATTCGGCCGAGCACGACTTCCTGACGGATTTGCCCAATCGCGTGCGCCTGAACGATCGGATCGGCCAGGCGATCGCCTTGGCTCAGCGTCACAAGAACCATGTGGCGGTGCTGTTTTTGGATCTGGATGGCTTCAAGCACATCAACGATTCCCTCGGACATGCCGTTGGCGACAAGCTTCTGCAATCCATCGCGAAGCGCCTGGTGGCTTGCGTACGCGGCTCCGACACGGTCAGCCGGCTGGGTGGCGATGAATTCGTCGTGTTGCTCTCTGAAATGGACCGATCGGAAGATGCCGTTCTTGCGGTCAGAAAAGTCGTTGAGGCGGTGGTCGGGCCTCATTCCGTCGAGCCGCACCAAGTTCACGTCGATACTGCTATTACGGCCAGGAGGATGTTGGATGCCGTGGCCGAGACCCATACCATCGACCGCCAAGATCTTCACGTCACCGCCAGCATCGGTGTCAGCGTCTATCCCGACGACGGCTTGGATGCTGAGACGCTGCTAAAGAGCGCGGACACTGCGATGTATCAGGCAAAGGAACACGGACGGCAAGGCTTTCAGTTCTTCAAACCGGAAATGCATGCCCGCGCGGTGGAGCGGCAATTCATCGAGGAGAATTTAAGGCATGCCGTGGAACAGCACGAATTCGCGCTGCACTACCAACCCCAGGTTAATCTGAAGACGGGAGCGATTGTCGGCGCAGAAGCCTTGTTACGCTGGACCCATCCCACGCGAGGATTGATCCCCCCGGCGGAGTTTATTCCGGTTGCAGAAGATTGCGGCCTCATCCTGCCGATCGGCGCCTGGGTCCTTCGGGAAGCCTGTGAGCAGGCCCGAGCCTGGGTCGATCGAGGCTTGCCTCTGGGGATGATGGCGGTAAACGTCTCGGTGACGCAGTTGCGGGACGACGACTTCCTGCCGCGGATGCTGGAAATCCTCGCCGACACGGGCCTCGATCCGAGATCCCTTGAGCTGGAGCTGACCGAGAGCGTTTTGATGAAGTATCCGGAGACCACCGCATTCATACTCCAAACCGTTCGGAAAGGAGGGGTGAGAGTGGCGATCGATGACTTCGGCACCGGGTACTCCAGCCTGGGCTATCTTCGGAAGCTTCCGCTTGATGCCCTCAAAGTCGACCAGTCCTTCGTCCGTCAGATCAGCACCGTCGGTGAAGATACCGCGATCGTGGCCGCGGTGATCAGCATGGCCCGGAGCCTTAAGTTGCGGGTCGTTGCGGAGGGCGTGGAAAATCTGGAGGAGCTGGAATTTCTCCGTGCTCACCACTGCGACGAGGCGCAAGGGTACTATTTCAGCCCGCCTCTGCCTCCCGAGGAGTTCGCGGTGTTGCTCAGAACCGGCCTCCCCGTACCGCAGCCAACTGTTGCCCTCGTCGTATGACGCGTTTTCCCACTGCCTCGGTCGAGCCTCGCGGTTCGACTGCGGTCCCGCAAACGATCGGAATCGGCGCAAAGGCGCCGTCGCAGGGGCGCGTGAGGGAGATCCTGCTTGCGCAGCTTGCACCGCCAACCGCACCCACATCGACGCTAAAATTGCCGCATTCGTAGAGTATGCTGCCAACAATTCGGATAGTCGCCGGATTGAGAGGTTTCAACTTCGGGTTGGGGCGTCACCTGATCCCGGCCTGTACTATCAGGTGAGGGTCGCGTCGGACATACACCGAGGGTTGCACCCGGGCGGGGGACAGGAAGCGATGCAATTCGGGTATTTCACGCTCTCCGACAACCATTACGTCGATAACCGGCGGGGGGCCAATACGCTCATCGCCGACATCCTCGACGAGGCGCTTTATGCCGAGGAATTGGGGCTCCATTCGGCGTGGATTGGCGAACACCATTTCTCGACATTGGGCGTCCTCTCCTGCCCCGATCTGGTGCTGGCGCAGGTCGCCGCGAAAACGACGCGCATCCGCCTCGCGCCGGCGGTCACCGTGTTGCCGCTGCATCATCCGATCCGGGTCGCCGAGCAATGGGCGACGCTCGATCTTCTCTCCAACGGCCGGGTCGATTTCGCCGCCGGGCGCGGCTATGACCGGCGCGAATACGCGCCCTTCCATGTCTCGTTCGAGGATAATCAGGCGATTTTCGAAGAAGGGATGGAGGTGGTGCGGCGCCTCTGGGCGGCGGACGGGCCGATCTCGCATCACGGCGCGCATTACAACTTCGACGACGTCGCGATCACGCCCAAACCCGTGCAGCGGCCGATCCCTGCCTATGTCGCCTCGTTCTCGCGGCCCTCGATCGAGCTTGCCGGCCGGCTCGGCTGCAATTTGATCGTCGCCCCCTTTGCCGCGGCGATGACCTTTGGCGGGCTGCGCCAGGTGCGCGACCTCTTTGACGAGACCTGCGCCCGCCACGGCAAGCCCGCCGGGCGCCTCATGTGCAGCTATTTCCTGCATTTCGCCGACACGCCCGCGGAAGAGGCGGCGGCCCGCGCCCGGCAGATCCGCTATTACAAGGAATGCGCGACGGCCGCCTTTCCGGGCGACCCCGCGACCGCGCCCCCGAGCTATCGCTATTTTGTCGAGATCGTCGACCGGCTGACCAAGGTGCGGCCTGAGAACCTGAGCGAGAATTCGGTGCTGCTCGGGTCCTCCGCGCAGATCACCGAGAGCTTGAAAAAGGTCGAGGCCGCCGGCGTTGCCGAGGTCATTCTCTACGTCAATGTCGGGCTGAAGCCGCACGCCCAGGTCAAGGACGAGATGGCCCGCTTCATGGCCGAAGTCGCACCCGCCTTCGCCGGCGGGCGGGGCTGATCAGGGCCGTAGGTGGAGGCCGGCGGCGAGGCTGATGCGGATCAATTCGGAAAGGCTCCTCGCGCCCATCTTGTCCATCACCCGGGCGCGGTGGATTTCGACTGTGCGTGGGCTGATCGACAGATCGTAGGCGATCGATTTGTTGGGAAGGCCGGCCAAGAGCCCTTGCAACACCTCGCGCTCGCGCGGCGACAAGAGGGCGAGGTGCGCCGCCGCGGTGGTCGCGAGCGGATCGTCCCCGCCCTCTTTCGCAAGACGCGCCAAACCGGCCTCGACGCCGGCGAGGATCGCCTCGGCCGCGAACGGCTTTTCGATGAAGTCGATCGCCCCGGCCTTCATCGCCTGGACCGCGAGCGGTACCTCGCCGTGCCCCGTAATGACGATCAGCGGGAAATTGAAGGCGCGCTGGGTCAGCTGCCGCTGCAATTCGAGCCCATCCATCTCGGGCATGCGGATATCGGCGATCAGGCACCCTGCCCGCAAGGTCGGGGCGGCGGCGAGAAAGTCGCGGGCGAGGGCAAAACTGCGCACCGTGTAGGATTTAGCCTCGAGCAGCGCCGCCAGCGACTCGCGCACCGCCTCGTCGTCGTCGACCACATAGACGAGGCGTTCGCCGGGGCGTTCGTTAGCCACCGCCAACTCCTTCGTGCGCTAACTTCTCCGGAGGCATCGGCAAGGTCAGCCGGAACACCGTCCCGCCCGATGGGTTGGCGGCGACGGCGAGGTGCCCCTTATGCGCCTCGACGATCTCGCGGCAGATCGAGAGACCGAGCCCCATGCCGGTCGTCTTGGTCGTGACGAAGGGCTGAAACAGCCGATCGGCGATTTCATGGGGAATCCCCGGCCCGCTATCGGCCACTGTGACCTCGGCGGCGCCTTCGCCCGACAGCGCGTGCGTGGCGACGCTCAGCTCGCGCCGCGCCGCCGTCTCCATCGCCTCGACGGCGTTACGCACCAGGTTCACCACGACCTGCTGGATTTGCACCGCGTCCACGAGGACGGGCAACAGATTGCGGTCGAGATCGAGCGATACCCGGACCCCCGATTGGCGGGCGCCGACCAGGGCCAGCGAGAGCGCTTCCTCGACCAGCCGGTTGAGGTTCTCGGAGCGGCGCTCGGTTTCGCCCTTGCTGACGAATTGGCGCAGGCTGCGGATGACTTCGCCGGCCCGCTCGGCTTGCGCCACCGCCCGCCCCATAAGATCGCCGACCCGCTCCACCGATTTCGGGTCGTTCCGCTGCAACTGTTGCGCCGCCGCGAGGTAGTTCATCACCGCGGTCAGCGGCTGGTTGAGTTCATGCGCCAGGGTCGAGGCCATCTGGCCCATCGCGCTGAGCCTCGAGGCATGGAGGAGCTCGGCCTGGAGGTCGTGGATGCGGCGTCCCGCCGCCTGCCGCTCGGTCAGGTCGCGGATGATCCCGACGAAGATGGTTTCGCCGTCGACCTCGGAATCGGCCACCGCCAGGGACATCGGGAAGATCGAACCGTCCTTGCGCCGGCCGGAGACATCGCGGCCGATGCCGATGATCTTCTTTTCCCCGGTCCGCAGGTAATTGGCGAGATAGGTGTCGTGCTCGCTGGTATAAGGCTCCGGCATCAGCACCTTGACGTTGCGGTCGACGAGCTCGGCCGCGGTGTAGCCGAAGATCCGTTCGGTCGCCTTGTTGGTCGACCGGATCGCGCCGAAGCGGTCGATCACGACGATCGCGTCGACCGCCGCCTCGACAACGGCCCGGAACAAGAGGTCGGGCCGCTCTGCCTTGCTACGCGCCATCGTGTTTACGCTCGCGCCACTTGCGCCGACCCTTGCGTTTGCCTGCGGCCGAGTCTACCCCGTTAGCTACGATCATTCGAAGAGGGAAGGCCATGCCGGTCCGCATCTATCATAACCCGCGGTGCAACACCTCGCGCAACACCCTCGCATTGTTGCGGGAACGCGGAATCGAGCCCGAGATCGTCGAATACCTGAAGACGCCCTATACCGCGGCGCAACTGAAGACGCTGCTCGGCCAGCTCAAAATGCCGGCCAAGGCATTGGTCCGCAAAAAGGAAGCGGCCGCCGCCGGGATCGACCCCGCCAAGCTCTCGGAAGAAGCGCTGATCGCCGCGATGGTCAAGAACCCGATCCTGGTCGAGCGGCCGATCGTCGTCTCGGGGGCCAAGGCCGCGCTCGGCCGCCCGCCGGAAAAGGTGCTGACGGTGATTTAGGGGGCATACCCGTCAGGTTGACTGATTGCCGATAAACGCTTCCCAGCCCTTGCGGCGCAGATCGCAGGCCGGGCAGGCGGCGCAGCCATAGCCCCAATCGTGGCGATGGCTGCGATCGCCCTCATAGCAGCTGTGGGTCTCCTCGCGGATCAATTCGACGAGGGCGCCGCCGCCGAGCTCGTGGGCGAGCACCCAGGTCGCCCTCTTGTCGCGCCACATCAAGGGCGTGTGGATGACGAAGCGCTGGTCCAGCCCAAGCGTGAGCGTTGCCTGCAACGCCTTGAGCGTGTCGTCGCGGCAATCGGGATAGCCCGAATAATCGGTCTCGCACATGCCGCCGACGAGGTGCTTCAACCCGCGGCGATAGCCAATCGCCGCGGCGAAGGTGAAGAAGAGGAGGTTGCGCCCGGGGACGAAGGTGTTGGGGAGCCCGCTGGCGGCGAATTGGATCGCGCTGTCGCGGGTGAGCGCGGTCTCGCTGATCTGGCCGAGGACGCCGAGGTCGATCAGATGATCGGGCCCGAGCTTGTCGCCCCAATGCGGAAATTCGCGGCTGAGGCGCTCGGCGATTCGCCCGCGGCACTCGAGTTCGACCCGGTGGCGCTGGCCATAATCGAAGCCGACGGTCTCGACCGAAGGAAAGCGGGCGAGCGCCCAAGCGAGGCAAGTCGTCGAATCCTGGCCGCCGGAGAACAAGACGAGCGCCGCCTCGGGCTGAATGACTTGGCTGGTCTGGCTCATGGGCCACGACATGGTCGCTCGCTGCGCTCCTCGCAATGACGACCGCGCGGCGGCTATTATGGTCACACATTGTTGCTATCGGAGGTGGCATGTCCGTCGTTCAATCGGACGCGAACCCCTATCTCGCGCTCGGGGTGCGCCCGTTTATCAATTGCTGCAGCGTGCGCACGATGCATGGCGGCAGCTTGATGCTGCCGCAGGTGAAGGCGGCGATGGATGCAGCCTCCCGCCAGTTCGTCAACCTCGACGAATTGATGGCGGCCGCCGGCAAGCGCATCGCCGAATTGACGCAAGCCCAATGGGGGATCGTGACCTGCGGCAGCGCGGCGGCGGTGGCATTGGGCACCGCGGCCTGCGTCGCCGGCAACGACCCGGTGAAGATGTTGCGGCTGCCCTCCACCGAGGGACTGGTCAACCGGGTGATCATCCCGAAAAAGCAGCGCTTCGCCTATGACCAGGCGGTGCGGATGATCGGCTGCCACATCATCGAGATCGACACCCGCGAGGAGCTCGACCGCGCGCTCGAAGAGCCGGTCGCGCTCATCGTGCTCCTCGGCAAGCAGGAGCATCTCTCGGGGGTGCGGCTCGAGGAGATCGCCTCGGTCGCCAAGCCCCGCCAAATCCCGATCATGGTCGATGCCGCCTCCGAGCACATCGAGCGGCCGAGCCCGTGGCTCCAACGTGGCGCCGACCTCGTCATCTATAGCGGCGGCAAGTTCCTGCGCGGGCCGCAGACGAGCGGGCTCCTTCTCGGCAACAAGCGCCTCTGCGAGGCGGCGTGGCGCAACGGCTCGCCGCACCAGGCGCTGGGCCGCCCGATGAAGGTCTTGAAGGAGGACATCATCGGTGTCGTGACCGCGCTCGAATACTGGTTCGAAGAGCGCGACCCCGCGGCCGAGCGGCGGAAATGGTACGACGATTGCGCGATCGTCGCCAAGCGCCTCGCAGAGCTCGACGGGGTCAGTGGCGAGATCACCGAGCCCGAAGGGGTCGACCGGGTGCCGCGTCTCCGCATCGTCTGGGACCGTGGCCGGTTTCCGCTCGACGGCCTCTCGCTGCGCCAGGCGGTGCTCGACGGCGAACCGCGGGTCATGCTCGACGACAACAGCGCAACGACAAATTCGATCGCAATCGACCCCTTCCAGCTGCAGCCGGGCGAGGCCGCGCAGGTCGGCGATGCGGTCGTCGCGGCGCTGCGCGCGTCGCTGACCAACCAGCAGGCGGCGGCGCAGCAGCCAGCGCCGGCGGTTGACGGCGAGTGGGTGTTAGAGGTCGATTTTCTGCAAGGCGCGCGCACCCATCGCCTCGCGCTGCGGCAAACCGGCAGCGACCTCGCCGGCGAGCAGAACTCGGTGCAATTCGCGGGGCCGGTCAAGGGCATGCTCGAGGCTGATCTGATCCGCTTTACCTTTGACGGCCGCTATGAGGCGAGCACGATTTCTTATCGTTTTGAGGGCAAGGTGAAGGATGGGGCGATGGCTGGGAGCGTCGTGCTCGGCGCGGCCAGCGACCAGAATGCCGGCATCGTCAACCGCAGCCAGTTCGGCACCGGCGCCTGGCGGGCGCAGCGCGTTACCGCCCAACAGCGAGAGGGAGAGCGCAGATGAACGCACTCGTCGGTCGCGGCATCGCCACGGTGGCGGCCGTCTTGATCTATGGCTGGGTCAATTTCCTGTTCTCTCCGGAAAGCACCATTCTCTCCGGTGACGCCGCGGTCAGCCAGCTGCAGAACAGCGATGTCGCCTACGTCACCTCGATCTGGGGGATGCGGTTCTTCGGCAACCTCGGCATCCCCTTCATCGGCTTATTGGCCGTGCTGGCGGCGATCTGGTGGCTGCCGGCGAAGCGTAGGCTGACCGCGATGCGCGGGGCGGCCGTGCTGCTGGCGCTCATCGCAGCCGCGCCCCATGCGTGGGCCTATTACGACAAAAACGACTACACCGAGGCGATCTACATCCTGCCGAACCAATCGGCGTTCGTGATCCCCGATGCCGGCGCCAACAAGGACGCCCAGGCCCAGTTCATGTCGCTCGACTATCTGAAGGCGAACAAGGTCGCCGCCAAACGGGTTGTCATCCCGCATGTCAAGCTGAGCGGGTCCGGGGCGTGGTCGGACTTTTACGTTCCCTCGGCGCGGGTGATCATCGTCGACCGCACGCCCTACAATCGCGAATGGGTGACGGCGGCCAATCGCGGCACTTCCAACAAAAACGAGGGCATGCCGTGCCAGAGCTCGGAGGGGCTCAACATTACCGCCGGGATTTCGATCGGCGTATCGGTGCGCGAGGAAGACGCGGCGCGATACCTCTATTATTTCGGGACCGTCCCACCCAAGGGAAACCCCTCCGACCCCGGCGTCATCTTTACCTCGGTCTATAACGCGCGCAGCGTGGCGGACGTCATGGACAGGGTCGGGCGCGGCGAGGTCCTGAGCCTCGTTTGCCGGGAGATCAGCGCCCGCACGCTCAACGACGACAACAAGGACGCCGGCGCCATCGTCAAGAACGTGGCGGCGGGAATGACGGCCTTTCTGACCGAGCGCGGCATCACCCTCGACTATCTCGGCTGGGCCGATAGTTTCACCTTCGATTCGGCCGTGCAGAAGGCGATCAACGACAAGTTCACCGCCGACACCGTTGGCCCCGTCCTGCCCACGCTGGAAGCGCTGGCCAACGTCAGGATCAAGGAGGGCCTCGGCGAGGGCTTGGCGACACGGGGACTGCCGGCGAACCTCGTCGCGATACCCTCCGATCTCTTGGACTTTACGACCCTGCTTGGCGCCAAGTCCGGCGCAACCGCGGCGCCGCACGCACCCCCAGGGAAATGATCGCTTTCAGGTAAAGCGGCAGATCACGCCGCGGCGGCGCGCTGGTCCGCCGCGGGTCTTGCCCGATCGGCATAGAACGAGGCGTTTTGCCCGCCTTCGGTACACTCGCGGGCAAAGCGGATCATGTGGTGCGCAACGAGCGCGACCGCGATCAGTTCGCCCACCATACCGGCGCGCAACAGCGGGAGCGCAAAGCTCCAGAAGCTGCGGCGGTAATCGCCACTGACCCCGATTTTGACGAAGATCTTGGCGAGGATCACCGCGGCGCGGCGCAGGTTCCGGGGGTTGAGCCGGGCGCGGGTCAAGGGCGGTCGAATGCGGTTCGGATAGGTATGGCGGGCGTTCCAGGCGAACCGCCGGTAGATCGCCTCGGGCGTATAGGCATGGCGGATGGCATCATGCCAGTCGGCGAGCACCTCGTCATAGGGACGGGCGAAGACGACGTTCGACTCGCGCTCGCCCTCCTGGGCAAGTCGCCCGGACGCGGCCAGCCGGTCCCATAGCGGGGTCTTGGGCAGCGCCTGCAGCAGATTGATTGTCAAGACCGGGATGCCCGAGGCGTCGATAAACTCGATCAGGTTGGCGCCGGTCGAGGGTGTGTCGGTATCGAGCCCGAGGATGATCCCCGAGACGACTTCGATGCCGTAGCTGTTGATCGTCGCGACCGCGTCGAGGAGCGGCATTACCGAGTTGTGGGATTTCTGCATGGCGTCGAGCGCGCCCAATTCGGGCGTTTCGATGCCGCAGAACACCGCGTAAAAATGCGCCTCGCGCATCATCGCCAGGATATCCGGGCACAGAGCGATGTTTAGCGTCGCCTCGCAGGAGAGCTGCACCGGATAGCCGCGCCGTTTCTGCCAGGCGATCAGATGCGGCAACAGCGCGCGCGCCGCCTTTTTGTTGCCGATGAAGTTGTCGTCGACGAAATAGACCGAGCCGCTGACCCCGGCGGCAAGCATCGCATCGAGTTCGGCGAGGACCTGTTCGGGCTCCTTGAGACGCGGCTGGCGGCCGTAGAGCGCCGGAATGTCGCAAAATTCGCAGCGGTAGGGGCAGCCGCTCGAAAACTGGACGCTGCCCAGAAAATACCGCCGGCCCTCGATCAAATAGTAGGAGGGAACTGGAAAATCGGCGAGCGGCAGGCGTTCCCCCGTCGTGAAGCGGCGTTGCGCGGGCGACGGGCTCAGATCCTCGTCGAGCGCTTCGATCAAGGCGTCGGTCGCATCGCCGATCTCGCCCAGATGCAGGTAATCGAATTGCGGATAGTCCTCGGGACAGGCCGAAACGCTCGGGCCGCCTAGCACGCTCACCTTGCCCTGCGCGCGGGCGCGCTCGGCGATCCTGATGATCTCGGCCTTTTGGACATGCATGCCGCTGACGAAGACCGCGTCGGCCCAGGCGAAATCGCCTTGGGTTGCGGGGCGGACGTTCTCGTCGACGAGGCGGACCTCCCATTCGGCGGGAAGATAGGCGGCGACGAGGAGGATGCCCTGTGGCGGCATGAAGGCGCGCACCCCGTCCATCAGCGCATAGGCGTGCTGAAAAGTGCCGAACGAGGGCGCGTAGCGCGGAAAGACGCAGAGGATGCGCCTCCGATGGCGCACACGAACCCGGCTTTTCATGCGCGGCACACACCTGTCATGATCGGCAACCGCCCAAACGCCATGTTACCCCAAGTGTTCCGCCGCCGCCGAAGGAGAAACCGATGAGCCGTCTCTTTGGACCGATGCGTCAGGTGGGTATCGTAGTCCGCGATATCGAGAAGGCGATGCGCCATTGGGTCGAGGTGTGCGGCGTCGGCCCGTGGTTCTACGCCGAACAGCTGCCGATGAGCGAGTTTCGCTACAAGGGCCGGGTCTACGACATCAGGGTCTCGATCGCGCTCGCCAATTCGGGCGATGTGCAGCTCGAACTGATCCAGCAGCGCTGCAACAGCCCCAGCCTCTACCGCGATTTCCTTGGCGCCGGCCACGAGGGGATGCAGCACTGGTCGAGCTGGCCGGTCAATTACCATGAGATCCGCGAGCGGGCATTGAGGACCGGGTGGCAGATCGGCCAGGAAGGCGACACCCCGCGCGGCCCCTTCATCTATTTCCTCAATGAAGGCCACCCCGGCACCGTCGTCGAGATGGCCGAGGCGACGCCAACCCGGATGCGCATCTTCGACCAGGTTCGCGAAGCCGCGCTCGGCTGGGACGGCAACGACCCGATCCGGATGAATTGGCCGCAGGGGTAGCCAGGCCGCAGGAGGCTGGCAATCGGGATTGTTACGCGCGGTACGCCGGTTGATCTGGGTCAATGCCGCACCGCGGGCCGCCACCTACCGTTGGCGCAGTTCTCGCTGGGAGGTGTTCCAATGCGCGCCGCAGATGTGATGACAACCAATGTGGTTACCACCGGCCCTGACGCTTCGGTCCAGGCCGTGGCAACGCTTCTTTCCGAACGCGGGATCAGCGGAGTTCCCGTTGTCGATGCCGGCGGAAAGGTGATCGGCATCGTCAGCGAAGGCGACCTCTTGCATCGCGCCGAAACCGGGACCGAGCGGCGGACCTCGCGCCGGCGGGCGCGCTGGCTCGATACGCTCGCCTCGGACCAGGACCTTGCCCGCGACTACGTCAAATCGCATGGCCGAACGGTAAAGGAAATCATGACTCGCGAGGTCATCTCGGTCACCGAAGCGACCCCGCTTGCCGATATCGCCGATCTCTTTGAGACGAAGCGGATCAAGCGCGTGCCGGTGATGCGCGACGGGAAGCTCGTCGGCATCGTCAGCCGGGCCAACATCGTGCGGGCATTCGCGGCAACGAAGAGCGCAGCGGCGACCGGCGGCGATGCGGACGACCGCAGCATTCGCCACACGCTCTTGACCGAACTGCAGGGACAAGAGTGGGCCCGGGTTTGGGCGGCGGACATCGTGGTCAAGGACCGGGCCGTGCATCTCTGGGTCTCCGACGATCAATCCCCCGAGGAGCGGCAGGCGCTGCGCGTCGCCGCCGAGAATACCGCCGGGGTGCGCAGCGTCGAAGAGCACGTCGTCCCGGCTACCGTGCTGCCGGCGTTCTAGCCTAGCCGGGTCGTTCCGCCTCCCGCTCAGCTGCCGCCGCGCTGGCCGATGTCGCGGCGGCAGAAGCCTTCGGGCCAGTCGATTCGGTCGACGGCGCGGTAGGCGCGCTCGCGGGCTTGGGCGAGGTCGGTGC
>JBARKH010000570.1:0-6194 GCA_049801295.1 Allostellaceae bacterium
GGGCCGGCCTCGCCGGCGGGCGCTTGACGGCTGACGCCTCAATCGGCCGCGTCGCGTCCCCTACCCCGCGACTCGGCGATCGCCTCGCGCAACGCGGGGACACCGATGCGGTGGCAAAAATTACCGAAGCCTTCGTCGGGTTCGCGGGCGCCGGCGAACAGTGCGAATAGCGGGTCGATTGTGTCGGCGACGTCGTCGAGCCTGATGCGGTTGGCGAGTTCCTGATTGAGGCGCGTTCCCTCGAAATCGCCACCGACATAGATCGCGTAGAAGCCCGGGATGCGCCCGACGATGCCGATATCGCCACTATAGGGCCGCGCGCACCCGTTGGGGCACCCGGTGATGCGGATGCTGAGCCGCTCCTCTTCCAACCCCCAGCGTTTGAGCCGCGCCGCGATCGCGCCGACGATCTCGTCCCGCACCCGCTCAGCCTCGGTCAGCGCCAGGCCGCAGCTTGGAAGCGCCGGGCAAGCCAAGGCCCAGCGTTCGACCGGCAGCAATTCCTCGGCCAAGCGAACCCCATGGGTTTGCAATATCGCCACAATCGCGGCGCGCTCCGCCGGTGCGATCTCGCTCAGAATGATGTCCTGGCTCGGCATCAGGATCGGATTAGCGCCGAAGCGCGTAACGATCTCGCGCAGCGCGCTGCGCAGCCTCGAGTGCCCGTCATCCGCGATGCGCCCGCTCGACACCGGCACCCCGAGATAAAGCCTGCCGTCGCCCTGCTCGTGCCATCCCAAATGGTCGGGCACGGCGAAATCGGGCATCGGCCGGCACGCCGCCAGCGGTTTGCCGAGGTCCTCGGAGAGCCGCTCGCGCGCCCATTCCCCGCCGTGCTCGGCGATGACGTATTTAAGCCGGGCGTGCCGGCGGTTGCCGCGGTCGCCCCAGTCGCGATGCAGCCGGACCACCGCCGCCGCCGCCGCGGCCAGGAGGTCTTCGGGTTCTACGAAGGCGACCGGGGTGGCGAGCCGCGGATAGGTCTCGGGCTTGTTGTGGGTCATGCCATGCCCGCCGCCGAGCAGGAAATTGTAGCCTAGGAGCTTGTCGCCCTCGAACAGCGCGACGATGGCGAGGTCGTTGGTCAACACATCGATCGTGTTGTCCTCGGGGATCGCGAGGCCGATCTTGAACTTGCGCGGCAGATAGCGCTCGCCGTAGAGCGGGTCAGCCGCTTCTTCGGTCGTCACTTTCTCGCCGTCGACCCAGATCTCGTGATAAGCGCCGGTCTTGGGCAACAGATGTGTCGAGAGGCGGCGCGCGTCGTCCTCCAGCCTGAGGTGAACCGCATCGCGCAGCGGCGCCGGCACCGTCGTCACCGTGCGCACGGCATCGCCGCAGGCGGCGAGCGTCGTCAGGAGAGCGTCGTTGATTTCGCCGATCGCCGCCTTCAGCCCGGATTTGACGACCCCGTGGAACTGGATGCTCTGGCGCGTCGTGATGCGCAGCGAGCCGTTCGCATGGCGGTCGGCGAGCGCGTCGAGCGCGAGGAACTGGTCGGCCGTGAGGCGTCCGCCGGGGATCCGCACGCGCACCATAAACTGCCAGATCTTGTCGTCGCCCCGCTGCTTGCGTTCGGTCGCGCTGTCGCGGTCATAACCCTGATAGACGCCGTGAAATTTGAGAAGCCTATAGCCTGTCTTGTCGAACGGCACCGCAGTATCGGCGAGATCCTGCGCGAGATTGCCGCGCAGTTGCCGACTTTGCTGCTTGATCGCTTCGGCCTTGGAGATGGTTTGGATTTGAGCCACGTCGCCGCCTTCCTGGAGAGGCGGGGGATAAACCCCGTACTAAGTACGTGGTTAAAGATAATTATGTCATAACAATGTGTCAAATTATCTTATATTCACGGAATTATAAAGTATTTCAACCACGGCGAACGTATGGACGAACGGCATCGAGCAGGCGTCCGGAGGGGGCGAGACGCGGTCCCTCACCCTCGTCGACCGGTGGCACGATTGTGACGCGCCAGGAGGCCAGCGTCTTGAGCGATGCCTGCGCGACCGGGTGGGTGAGGAGCGGCGCGTTCAGTGACGGGCCGACGATCACCGGCGTGCCCCGCCCGATCGCCTCGGCAGCGACGGACAGCGCCAGGTTGTCGGCGATGCCGTGGGCGAGCTTGTTGAGCGAATTGAAGCTGCACGGTGCGAACAAGACCACCCCGCGCGGCGGCTGCGGGCGGATCGCCAAATCGAAGTACGATTCGACGACCTGTACCCCCGCGATGTCGGCCAGCTCGCGCGGCGCGATGACGCGCGACGCGTTCGGCGTCGGCAGCGCGATGACGGTCGAAAAGCCGAGCCCGACCAGTTCGCGCAGCAGCTCGGGGCAGCGCGCCGAGGTCGTCGTCCCGCTGAGCACCAGGTAGGCGACGTCAAACCGCTCGTGATCTGCACTGGCGCTCATCGCTACACCTGTCGCAGAGCCCGCTCGATGTCGGCAATCAGGTCGCCCTCCGCCTCGAGGCCCGCCGAGAGCCGCACCAGCCCGTCGCCGATGCCGAGCGCGGCGCGCTCCTCGGGTTTGAGCCGCGAATGCGTCGTCGTCGCGGGGTGGGTGACGAGGCTTTTCGAGTCGCCGAGGTTGTTGGAGATGTCAACGAGGCGCAGCGCGTCGAGAAAGCGGAAGCAGCCTTCCTTGTCGCCGGCGATGTCGAAGGCGACGATGGTGCCGCCTTCTGTCATCTGGCGGCGCGCCAGCTCGTATTGCGGATGGCTCGGCAGGCCGGGGTAGATCACGCGCCCTACCTTCGGGTGGGTTTCGAGGAAGCGCGCGATCGCCAGCCCAGTGCGGCATTGGCGCTCGACCCGCAATTCGAGGGTTTCCAGCCCTTTCAACAACAGCCACGCGTTGAACGCGCTTAAGGACGGGCCGGTGTGCCGGTAAAAGAGCCCGAGATCGTCCTTGATGTATTTTTCGCTGGCGAGGATCGCGCCGCCCAGCACCCGGCCTTGGCCGTCGATGTGCTTGGTTGCCGAATAGACGACGACATCGGCGCCGAGCGAGAGCGGCTTCTGCAAGAGCGGCGTCGCGAACACGTTGTCGACGACAAGGACGCCGCCGGCGCGATGGGTGAGGCGCGCGACCTCGGCGATGTCGATGATCTCCATCGCCGGGTTGGACGGGCTCTCGCAGAAAGTCACCGCCGCGCCCGGCGCCAGCGCGGCCTCCCAGGCCGAGAGGTCGCGGCCATCGACCTGCACGGTCTCGATGCCGTAACGCGGCAGCAAATCGGCGACGATATAGTGGCAGGAGCCGAACAGGGCCCGGCTCGCCACCAGCCGCTGTCCGGCGCGCAGCTTGCACAGCAGCGCGGCGAACACCGCCGCCATGCCGCTCGCCGTGGCGCGGCAGGCTTCCGCCCCTTCGATGAGGCGCAGCCGCTCCTCGAACATCGTCACGGTCGGGTTGCGGTAGCGCGAATAGACGTAGCGCGACCCGTCCTGCTTGAAGGCGGCCTCGGCCTCGGCGGCGCTGCCATAGACAAAGCCCGAGGTCAGGAACAGCGCCTCGCAGGTTTCGTCATAGGCGCTGCGCTCGCTGCCGCCGCGCACCAGGAGCGTCGCGGGGGCAAGCTCCGCGGCGAGTTCGGGCGAGAGGATCGGCTTTGGCATGGCGGGCTCTCCATCAGAAACCCGCTCGGTCCAGGCAACAAAAAAACCCTGGTCCCGCGCGGGCCAGGGTTCCTTCGAACTCCCGACCTTTTAGCGCGATATTTTACGTGGCGCGCAAGCCGGTCGGCTCAAATTCCCACGGTCGCGATGTGGTAGCCCGCCGCCGCCGCTCATGTCAAGCGCAGGGATGACTGGCGGCGATGCGGGAGCACCCGGGCCGATCGTCAACTCACGATCCGACGATCGACCGCGATGTCAATTGTTTCGCCGGCCGCTATCCAGGACCCGGGCCGGACCCGGTACGTCCGCTTCGACAACCGCCGCGCTCCAATCTCTTGGGCGGCTGCCGGTTACTTGCAATTTTTGGGTTCCCTCGGCGAGCGCCATGTCCCTCGCCTCTTGTGGAGTTTCGGCGACCAAGGAAACATAATAAAAAAAACTACCCGAAGACATCGTGCAGCTAAACTTCGTCATGTCCGCCACCCTCGCGGTTGAGCGCCAATCGTATTGGCAACGGTGGATCGGGATCAACCGTTCAGGCACGAGACGCCGCTCGCCGCGCGTAATGCCGCACGGCCCTGTTGCCACCGCGACGGCAAGCGATTGATTTGGATGACGTAATGAAAATCCGCGATGTCAAGATTTATGTCCTCGAAGCAGCGCTGACCGAGCCGTTTGCGTATTCGCAGGCGTGGTACGAGCGGCGCGGTGGGTGCCTCGTCGAGATCGTTGGCGAGGACGGCACCAGCGGCTGGGGCGAGGCGTTCGGGCCGCCGCGCCTCACCGCCCCGATCGTCGAATTCTACAAGCCGCTCTTGATCGGCGCCGACGCGCTGGCGACCGAGGCGATCTGGGAGAGCCTCTACAACCGGCTGCGCGACCACGGCCAGAAAGGGCTCGCGATCGAAGCCTTAAGCGCGGTCGACATCGCGCTGTGGGATCTGAAGGCGCGTCATCTCGGGCTGCCCGTGCATCGGCTGCTCGGCGGGCCGTTGCGGACGAAGGTTGAGGCCTATGCTACCGGGTTCTATCGGAAGCGCGCCGGCAACCCTCTGGCTTACCTGGTGGAGGAGGCGCACCAGCGCGCAGCCGAGGGATTTTCCGCGATCAAGCTCAAGCTCGGCTTCGGGCTCGACGAGGACGCGCGGTTGTGCGAGGCGGTGCGCCGCGCGATCGGCGACAAGATGACCATCATGGTCGACGCCAACCACGCCTACGACTCGACCGCGGCGATCCGCCTCGGCCGCCGCATCGAAGCGTTCGACATCGCGTGGTTCGAGGAGCCGGTGCCGCCGGAAGATCTCGCCGGCTACCGCGCGGTCAAGGCAGCGCTCAAGATCCCGATCGCCGGCGGCGAAGCGGAGTTCACCCGCTGGGGCTTCCGGCCGCTGCTGGCCGAGCGCCTGGTCGACATATTGCAGCCCGATGTCTGCGCTGCTGGCGGCATCTCCGAATGCAAGAAGATCGCCGACATGGCGAGCGCCTTCGGCGTCCGGGTCAACCCGCATGTCTGGGGCACCGGCGTCGCGCTCGCCGCGTCACTGCAGCTGATCGCCGTCCTGCCGCACAACCCGCCCGGCCTCCACGCCATCGACCCGCTCCTGGAATTCGACCGCTCGGAGCATCCGATCCGCATGGCGGTGCTGACCGAGCCGATCCGACAACACGGTGGCTGGGTCGAGATCCCACAGGGGCCCGGCCTCGGGATCGACATCGATCGTGATGCGCTCGCCAGGTTTGCCGTCTGACCGCGAGCGCTACACCGGCACTTCGCGCTCGGCCACCGCGCGAGCGACGGCGACGAGCATCGCATCGCTGCCGCGCGCCCCGAGGATCGACAACCCGACGGGCAAGCCGCCGACCGTCGCGCTGGGCAAGCTCACCTGCGGCACCCCGGTCAGGCCGCCATGCGCGCACAGCGCGGTGATGCGGTCGCGCAACGGTTCGAGCACCGAGAGCGCCTGGCCGCACAGCGGCGCCGGAAACGGGGTCGTCGGCAGGCAAAGTATCGTGCCTGTCGGCAGTAGTTGGCGCATCCGCCCGCGTGCCTCTTGCCGCACCAGCGAGGCCCAGCCGCGCTCGCTCGCCGGGATCAACCCGCCCAGTACAAGATTTCGCGCGACGCTGAACTGGAAGCGCGGGTTGGTTCGGTCAATCCACTCCTGAAAATTCAGCCATGCCTCATAGGGCTGCAGGGTGCGCTGTGCCCGTGCCCAGGCCGCCAGCCCCGGCGGCGCCATCGTATCTTCGCGGACCTCGCCAACAAGCGCGCCGAGCCGTGCGACCAGCGGTTCGAGCGCGGCTGCGGTCTCCGGGTCGGCCAGGGCGAAGGCGTCGCTCGCGATGACGAGCCGCGTTGGCAACGCCTCGGGGATCGCTTCGCCGAGCATGACGGACGACACGCGGGCGAAGATCTCGGCGTCGCCGGCGAACCAGCCGGTTGTATCGGAACTCGGCGCCTGGCTCATCATGCCCGTCAGATCGAGCCGACCATGCGTCGGGCGGATCCCATAAATCCCGCAAAAGCTGGCCGGAACGCGCACCGAGCCGCCGGTATCGGTGCCGAGCGCGGTGTCGCAC
>JBARKH010000571.1:0-6745 GCA_049801295.1 Allostellaceae bacterium
GCATCGCGCTGACAACTGCGGCGCGCACGCTCGGCTGGGGCGGTGTTGCGTTCTTTCTGTTCGGGATATTCGCGCTTGCCTTTCCCGAGGCTGCGGATTTCGGGATAACGACGCCGCTCCACATCCACAACCTGCACTCGCTCGGTGTGCCGTTCCTGCTGGTGATCTTCACCGTGATCGGGGTCGGTCTGACGACGTTCGTCTCGGCGACCCAGGCCTGGCGGCGGCGCGCGCTGATGGCGGGACCGCCCTGAGCTGACTTCCCGAGCCGCGGCGGCTCCGCGGCACGCGATCAAGACAGGCGCTCGATGACTTCCCCCCATCGCGCGGGCCGGCAGGCTATCGCCCGGCTGGCGCGCACATTCGGACTCTGCCTGCTATCCCTCGCGGCGACCCGGGCCGCGGCGGACGATCAAATCGCCCAAGTGCCCTCCTCCACGGTATCGCAGGCGCCGGCGCCGGATCTGGTGCCAGGGCTGGTGCCGGGGACTTCCGTTGAACTCGGCGAAATCGACGTCATCGCCAAGGCGCTCGATATCGCTCGCGGCCAAATCCAGCCGAGCCTCGGCGCGACCGTCTACCAGCTCCAGCGGCAGACGATCGAAGCCCAAACGCAGGGCGACAATGCGCCGTTCAACCAGGTGCTATTGCAAGCACCGGGCGTTGTGCAGGATTCGTTCGGCCAGATCCATGTGCGCGGCGACCACGCCAATCTGCAATTCCGCATCGACGGCGTGCAGCTGCCCGAAGGGATCAACGTCTTCGGCCAGGCACTCGAAACACGGCTTGCGGACTCGGTGTCGCTGATCACCGGCGCGCTGCCGGCGCAATATGGGTTCCGCACCGCGGCGGTCGTCGACATCAAGACCAAGTCAGGCTTGATCGAACCCGGCGGATCGATCTCGATATATGGCGGCCAGCAGGGCTGGCTGCAGCCGAGCTTCGAGTACGGCGGGCATGTCGGGGAGGTTAACTATTTCGTTAGCGGCGATTTCCTGCACAACTCGATCGGCGTCGAGAACCCGACGGGCAGCTTCAACGCGATCCATGACCAGACCGATCAGGAGCGCGGGTTTGCCTTCATCTCCGGCATCATCGATCCGACGACGCGGGTGTCGGCCATCCTCGGTACCTCGCGCGGCCAATACCAGATACCAAACAACCCCAGGCAAACGGCGGGCCTCGGACTCACGGTCAACGGACAGACCGGTTTCGACTCATCCCTCCTCGACGAGAACCAGCGCGAGATCACCCATTACGGCATCCTCGCGCTGCAGAAGAAGCTCGACGACATCGATTTTCAGGTCTCGGTCTTCAGCCGCTATTCGAGCGCCTATTTCACGCCTGACCCGCTCGGCGATTTGTTGTTCAACGGCGTCGCGCAGACCGCCTATCGCCGCAGCATCGCCACAGGCACCCAGGGCGATGGCAGCTATCGCATTTCGAAAGACCACACGCTGCGCGCCGGCTACTTCGTCCAGGGGGAGCGCTCGACCTCGGCCACGGATTCGCTGGTCGTCGCGCTCAACCCGGACGGCAGCCAAGTCTCGGACCAGCCGACTTCGATCCTTGATTCCGGCGGCAAGACGGGCTGGCTCTACGGCGTCTATTTGCAGGACGAATGGAAGATCGTGCCAACGGTCACGGTCAATTACGGCGCCCGCTTCGACATCATCGACGAATACGCGCACGACCACATGCTGAGCCCGCGCATCAATGTCGTTTGGGAACCCACTGCGACGACCACCTTCACCGCCGGGTATGCGCGCTATCTGGTCCCGCCGCCATTCGAACTGATAGGCTCGACGGACATCGCGCTGTTCGCTAATACCAGCGCCGCACCGGCAGTCCCCTTGGACGGCACGACAAAGGCCGAACACGACGATTACTTTGATGTCGGCGCGAGCCAGATCATCTTTCCTGGGCTCAGGGTCGGCGTCGACGGCTATTACAAATGGGCCGCCAACCTGATCGATGAAGGCCAGTTTGGGGCGCCGATTCTTCTCACTCCGTTCAACTACGCGCACGGCATTGTCAAGGGTGCCGAGCTGACCGCCAGTTACGATGTCGGCAACTGGTCGTTTTACGGCAACTTCGCTGCGTCAAAAGCGCTCGGCAAAGGCATTGAATCGGCCCAATTCAATTTCCAGCCAGACGAACTTGCCTATATTGCCGGTCACTACATCCACCTCGATCACGATCAAACGTACACGGCCTCGGCCGGTGCCGCGTACACATTCCCGGCGACGAAGACCCGGGTATCGACCGATCTGCTCTATGGCAGCGGGTTGCGCGCCTCAAGCGATCACCCGAACAGCAACAGCCTGCCGGACTATCATCAGGTCAATTTGAGCATTGTGCAGAAGATCGATACCGGGTGGTGGAAAGGCGCGGAGTTGCGGCTCGATGTGATCAACCTGTTCGACGAAATATATGAGATTCGCAATGGAACTGGGGTAGGTGTCGGAGCCCCGCAGTTCGGGCCTCGCCGCACGATCCTTGCCGGCTTGACGCAGCATTTTTGAGGTGCGCGATTGAGGGCTGCACGGACACCGGCCGCTTGCTCCGAACGTCCGTTATGTATCGCGCAGCACCGATTGCTGATAACTGCGCAGATGAGTGGCATCGGCTATCTCTCTGTTCGCGTGCGAATGGGCAAATGGCAGCTATCCGCCCAGAGCTACACTATCGCGCAAACGAAAGGGGCCGGGTGTTGCCCGGCCCCTCGGCGCTTGGGTGTGGTCGGCGGCTCAGACCGAATAGTACATCTGGAACTCGATCGGGTGCGGGGTGTGCTCCATCGCGTACACCTCCTCCCAGCGCAATTCCATGTAGGCGTCGATAAAGTCGGTCGAAAACACATCGCCCTTGGTGAGGAACGCGTGGTCGGCCTGCAATTCGCCCAACGCCTCGCGTAAGGATCCGCAGACGGTCGGCACGTCCTTCAGCTCCTCCGGCGGCAGGTCGTAGAGGTTCTTGTCCATCGGCTCGCCCGGGTGGATGCGGTTCTGGATGCCGTCGATCCCGGCCATCAGCATCGCGGCAAAGCCGAGATAGGGGTTGCACGCCGGATCGGGGAAGCGCACCTCGACCCGCTTTGCCTTGGGGCTCGAGACGATAGGGATGCGGCACGCCGCCGAGCGGTTGCGCGCCGAATAGGCCATCAGCACCGGGGCTTCGAAGCCCGGGATGAGCCGCTTATAGCTGTTCGTCGTCGGGTTGGTGAAGGCGTTGATCGCCTTGGCGTGCTTGATGATGCCGCCGATGTAATAAAGCGCGGTTTCGCTCAGATCGGCGTAGAGGTTGCCGGCAAAGAGCGGCCGCTCGTTCTTCCACACCGATTGGTGGGTGTGCATGCCCGAGCCGTTGTCGCCCTTGATGGGCTTCGGCATGAACGTTGCCGTCTTGCCGTATTGATGCGCGACGTTGTGCACGACGTATTTATAGATCTGCATGCCATCGGCCATCTTAACGAGCGTGTCGAACTCGTTGCCGAGCTCGGCCTGGCTCGGCGCCACCTCGTGGTGGTGCTTTTCAACCTTAAGGCCCATGTCGTTCATGACCGAGAGCATCTCGGCCCGCAGATCCGACTGGCCGTCGACCGGCGGCACCGGGAAATAGCCGCCCTTCACCGGCGGCCGGTGGCCGGTGTTGCCGTCGGGGTACTGCTTGGCGCTGACCCAGGGGCCTTCTTCGGAGTCGATCGTGTAGCTGGCCGACTGCATCGTCGATTCGTAGCGCACATCGTCGAAGATGAAGAACTCGGCCTCGGGGCCGAAATAGGCGGTGTCGCCGACCCCGGTTGAGACGAGGTGCTTCTCCGCCTTCTTGGCGATCGAGCGGGGGCAGCGACCGTAGGCCTGGCCGGTCAACGGCTCATGCGTGTCGCAGAAGACGATGATCGAGGTCTGCGCCGCGAAGGGATCGAGGACCGCGGTCGAGCAATCCGGCGCCAGCAGCATGTCCGATTCGTTGATCGCCTTCCACCCGGCGATCGACGAGCCGTCGAACATCACGCCGTCATTGAGGAAGCCTTCGCTGATCGTGCGGACATGGTGCGCGAGATGCTGCCATTTGCCGCGCGGGTCGGTGAACCGGAAATCGACGTATTTGGCGTCGTGTTCCTTGATCATATCGAGGACTTTTTTGGTATCGCTCATCGCACCATTCCGTTGGCTGGTTGAGGGTTGAGAGGGTTGCTCGGCTATCGGCTCAGATCGCGTCCGGCCCGCGCTCGCCGGTGCGGATCCGGATCGCCTCGTCAATCGTCGACACGAAAATCTTGCCGTCGCCGATCCGCCCGGTATGGGCCGCCTGCTGGATCGCCTCGACGGCGCGCTCGACCATCGAATCCTCCATCACCACCTCGATTTTGACCTTGGGCAGGAAATCGACCACGTACTCGGCCCCGCGATAGAGCTCGGTATGGCCTTTTTGCCGGCCAAAACCCTTGGCCTCGGTGACGGTGATGCCCTTGATCCCGACCTCGTGAAGCGCCTCCTTCACCTCGTCGAGCTTGAATGGCTTGATGATCGCCTCGACCTTCTTCATCGAAATCCACTCTCTGTGCGCGCAGCGCCGCTCATGACGCCGAGCAGAGCATAACCCATGCCAGGGGCCGGCAGCGATGGCGAAGACCGCAGGACCGATTTATGCTCATTTATTGGGCAATTGTCCGGCCTTCGCTGCCTGTTTCTTAACCTTTGGCAGCGGCACCCCGCGGCCGGTTGCCGAGAAAGCGGCGGATGCGCGCCATCGCCTCGGTAATCGCCTCGAGGCTGTTGGCATAGGAGAAACGCACATAATTCTCGCCGAACGCGCCAAAGCTGGTGCCGGCGATTGTCGCCACCCCTTCCTCGTCGAGGAGCCCGCTCTGGAACGAGCGGGCGTCGTAGCCGGTCCCGGATATGTTGGGGAAGGTATAAAACGCGCCGCCCGGCTGGGCGCAGCCAACCCCGGGCAGGGCGTTGAGCGCGGCGACGATCACCTCGCGCCGCTCAGCGAAGGCCTTGACCATCCGGTGGACCGGCTCGCGCGGGCCTTGGAGCGCGGCAATCCCGGCATATTGCGCCGCGGCGTTGACGCACGAATGGCAATTGATCGCGAGCCGCTCGGCGTCGGCGAAAACCGCCTTCGGCCACACCCCGTAACCCAAGCGCCAGCCGGTCATCGCATAGGTCTTGCTCCAGCCGTCGAGGAGGATCAGGCGGTCCTTCAACTCGGGATAGCGCAGGAGGCTGATATGCTCGGCGCCGTCATAAAGGATTTCGCCGTAGATCTCGTCGCTCATCACCGCGACCTGCGGATGGCGCAGGAGCCCCTCGACAAGCCGGTCGAGCTCGGCCTTGGGCACGACGCCGCCGGTCGGGTTGGCCGGGCTGTTGATGATGAGGAGCCGGGTCTTCGGCGTGATCTTCGCCAGCACCTCCTCGGCGCTGAACGAAAACCCGGCGCTCTCATAGAGCGGCACCGGAACCGGCGTCGCGCCGGAAAACTTGATCACGCTCTCGTAGATCGGGAAGCCGGGGTTGGGATAGAGGATCTCGGTCCCAGCTTCGCCGAACATCATGATCGCGAAAAACATCGTCACCTTGCCGCCGGGCACGACGAGCACCTGGTCGGGTGAGACCTCGACCTTGTGGCGCCGCCACAGATCGGCCGCCACCGCGGCGCGCAGGGCGGGGATGCCGTTGGCCGGGGTATAGCCGTGATGGCCGTCGGCAAGCGCCTTCCTGCCCGCTTCGACGATATGATCGGGGGTCGGGAAATCGGGCTGGCCGATCCCCAGATTGATGATCGAGCGGCCCTGCGCCGCCAGCGCATTGGCACGCGCCAGGACCTCGAAGGCGGTTTCGGTGCCGAGAACGCCCATGCGTCCGGCCATCTGCAACATCGGGGCTCTCCCTTAAACCACGGGCACGTGGCTGGGGAATTTAGCGCCATCGCCGCGGCATGGCGATGACGAAGAGCCGCGGGTCGGGCGGCAGCGGCGTCGCGGGATCGCGGCCGAGGGGAGCGCGCGGTCCAACTCCCGCCATCGGCGCCGCCCGTGCCGTGATCGCAACCGGTTTACTACCCGGTATTTTGGCGCAATCAAGTCATCCGGGGGAGTGATCAGGCGCCGGCGGTGTTTGCAAAATGATGCTGGGTAATGGGCAAATGGTCGACCCGAAACAAACCATTCTTGTCGTCGACGACGACCCCGAGGTGCGCGAGGTGGCGCTCGACGTCCTCGAAGCGGTGGGTTACCGGGTGATTGCCGCAGCGAGCGGCGATGATGCCTACACCCTGTTGCTGGCGCACCCAGATCTGCGGGTCGATGCTCTGTTTACCGACGTTGTGATGCCCGGGCAGCTCGATGGCATCGATCTCGCCATTGCGGCACGCTCGCTGCGCCCGGGGCTTCCCGTGCTCTACGCTTCCGGGTTCGCCAATTTGGTGCGCAGCCCGTTGCACAACGCGCTCGCCATCCCGTTACTGCGCAAGCCCTATCGCGCCGGCGAGCTGTGTCGCGCCGTTACAGGATTACTTGACTCTGTCGCCTGAGAAGCGCCGCTCGCGCGTCACTCCCTGCACGAGCGGTAGAGCGTAATCTCCAGGCGAAATAACGCCGGGGGATGCGCCGATGCCTGACATCGAGGATAGCGCGACCGCGTTCCTGGAAAAGCCCGGGCGGGGTGCCTGGCGGCGCCGGGTGCCGCGGCCGGTCGTACTCGCGTTCGCCGGCGCGCTTTGGCTTGGCGCC
>JBARKH010000572.1:0-4088 GCA_049801295.1 Allostellaceae bacterium
AGCTGGGCGTGCTCGGCGCTCGCCGCCGGGGTGGTGAACTCGATCCCGACATCGCTGTCGCGCAACAGCCGTTCCGGGTCGTCGTCGACCGCGATGCCGATGCGGCCGAGCCCGGCCAGCTCGCCGACATCCTGGCCGGGCGAGGCGCTGCCCGGTCGGGCAAGCCCGCCGGCCAACGCGCAGCCCTCGGTGGCGACGATGTCGCGGACTAGCATGCGGCCCATTCGCCCGGCGCATCCCATCACACCGATCCTGGTCTCCGCCATGACCGCCTCCCAATCCCTCATCCGTGTTGGCGAGATTGCTTCGTCGCTACGTTCCTCGCAATGACAACCTGAAACCGTCATTGCGACCCGCGGGGAAGCAATCCCAATCGGCGTAGGTTATGAGGCGCGAACATTTCCTTGGGGCCATTTTTCCTCTACACCGAGACCGTATGGCTTTGCTCCGCTCGGTCGCCACGGTCGGTTCCTATACGCTGGTGAGCCGGGTCCTCGGCTTCATCCGCGACATCCTCACTGCGGCGATCCTCGGCGCGGGGCCCGTGGCGGACGCGTTTTTCGTTGCCCAGCGCCTGCCCAATCTGTTCCGCAGCCTCTTCGCCGAAGGCGCCTTCAGCGCCGCCTTCGTACCATTGGCTTCGGGCGCGCTGACCGAGGGTGGGAAGCCCGCGGTGCGCGAATTTGCCGAGGAGGCGTTCGCCGTCCTGTTCGCCGTGCTCCTAGTCTTTGTCCTCGTTGGCGAAGTTTTCATGCCCTGGGTGATGCGAGCGGTCGCCCCCGGCTTTGGCGCCGATGCGGGAAAATTCGATCTCGTCGTCACGCTCTCGCGCATCACCTTTCCCTATCTCCTGTTGATCTCGCTGACCGCGCTTTTGGGCGGGCTATTGAACGCGCTCGATCGCTTCGCCGCCCCGGCGGCGACACCGATCCTCCTAAACCTGTCACTGATCTCGGCGCTCTATTTGATGGCGCGGTTCGGCTGGCGCGACGGCCACGCGCTCGCCTGGGCATTATCGGCCGCCGGGGTCGCGCAATTCCTCTGGCTGACGATCGCGTGCGCGCGCGCCGGGGTGGCGCTGCGCCTGCGCCTGCCGCACTTGACGCCGCGCGTCCGGGAGACGCTGCGGATCATGGCGCCGGGCGTCTTCGGCGCCGGGGTGACGCAGCTCAATTTGTTGATCTCGACCGCGCTTGCCTCGCTCCTGGCGGGCGGCTCGGTCTCCTATCTCTATTACGCCGACCGGTTGAACCAGTTGCCGCTCGGGGTCGTCGGCATCGCCATCGGCACGGCGATCCTGCCGAGCTTGTCGCGTCAGGTGCGCACGGGCGACGCTGCTGGTGCGATGGCGACGCAGAACCGTGGGGTCGAACTCGCCCTCCTGTTGACCCTGCCGGCGGCGGCGGCGCTCATCGTGTTGGCCCAGCCGATCCTCGCCGTGCTCTTTGAGCGGGGCGCCTTCGGCCCTGCCGAGGTAGCGGCGACCGCCGCGGCGCTCGCCGCCTACGCCGTGGGGCTGCCGGCCTTCGTCCTCGTCAAGGTGCTGCCGTCGGGGTTCTATGCCCATCGCGACATGGCGACCCCGGTCAAGGTCGCGGTCGCAGCGGTCAGCCTCAATTTCGTGCTGACCCTCGTGCTGATGCAGTTCCTCGCGCATGTCGGGGTGGCGATCGCGCTCTCGGCGTCGGGCTGGATGCAGGCGCTGATCCTTCTCGTCCTTTTGGCGCGGCACGGGCATTTCCGGCTCGATCGGCGGGCGATCGGCAACATTCCGCGGATCGCCGCGGCGACCATTGGCATGGCCACGATCCTCGTCGGCTTGCGCTTCGCCCTCGCCCCGGCGCTCGCCGGCCCCACGCTCCTGCGGCTCGGCGCGTTGGCCGGGCTGATCGCTGCCGGTCTGTTCTCGTTCGCCGCGCTGGTCCTCGTGTTCGGGGTGACCGATTGGCGCGAGTTGCGCGGCCGGTTGATGCGATCCGGGGGCCAACCGGCTTGACGCGACTCCCCGGGCGGCGATAACAGACCGATGAACCGCATCTTTTCCGGCATCCAGCCGACCGGCAATCTTCACCTCGGCAATTATCTCGGCGCGATCCGCAACTGGGTCCAGCTGCAGCACGATTACGAGTGCATCTTCTGTATCGTCGACCTGCACGCACTGACCCAGCCGCAGGACCCGGACGAATTGCGCACTGCGACCCGCGAGGTGACCGCGGCCTATATCGCCGCCGGGATCGACCCCGAGCGCTGCATCATCTTCAACCAGAGCATGGTCAGCGCCCATGCCGAGCTTGGCTGGCTCTTGAGCTGCCTGACCCCGCTCGGCTGGCTCAACCGGATGACCCAGTTCAAGGAAAAGGCTGGCAAGCAGCGCGAGATGGCCGGGCTCGGCCTCTACGCCTATCCGGTGCTGATGGCGGCGGACATCCTCCTCTACAAGGCGACGCACGTGCCGGTGGGCGAAGACCAGAAACAGCATGTCGAGCTCGCCCGCGACATCGCCGGCGCCTTCAACCGGCGCTACGAGCGCGAGTTCTTCCCGCTTCCCGAGCCGCAGATTTTCGGCGAAGCGACCCGCGTGATGAGTCTGCGCGACGGCACCAGGAAGATGTCGAAATCCGATACCTCGGATTATTCGCGCATCAACATGACCGACAACGCCGACCAGATCATGGTGAAGATCCGCCGCGCCAAGACCGATCCCGAGCCGCTGCCCGACACCTTGGCGGCGCTCGACAAGCGGCCCGAAGCTGACAACCTCGTCGGCATCTACGCCGCACTCGCCGATGTTTCGCGCGCGACGGCGCTGGCGCGCTTTGCCGGGCAGAATTTCTCGACCTTCAAGGAGGCGCTGTCCGAGCTTGCCGTGGCGGTGCTCGGCCGGATCGGCGGCGAGATGCGCGGTCTCCTGTCCGACCCCGAGACGATCGACGCCATCCTGCGGCGCGGCGCCGAGCGCGCCGCGGCGATTGCGTTGCCGGTATTGCGCGAGGTCCAGGACATCACCGGCCTGCTGCGGCCGTGAGCCGGGCGAGGGACCGGGCTTTGCTGCTTTGCGGAGCGGCATACCGGCTGTAGGCTTGGCCGACACACTGCCCGCCTGCGCGGTGCGGTGTGGCACGTGATTCGCGAGAACGATCTGCACCCGCACGATGCTGGACATCTACCTGCCGATTGCCGAGGTGTCGCTCGACGTTTTCGTCCTCTTGGGGATCGGCGCGGGGGTCGGCTTCCTGTCCGGCGTGTTTGGCGTTGGCGGCGGGTTTCTCTTGACCCCGCTGTTGATCTTCATCGGCGTGCCGCCTGCCGTCGCGGTCGCCTCTTCGGCCAACCAGCTCGTCGGCGCCTCAGTGTCCGGGGTTATCGCCTATTGGCGGCGCGGCGCGGTCGACTTCAAGATGGGCTTCATCCTCTTGATCGGCGGGCTTGCCGGGTCGGTTTTCGGCGTGTGGGTTTTCACCTGGCTGAAGCGCCTCGGCCAGGTCGAGCTGACGATCTCGCTGCTTTACGTGTTGCTGCTGGGGATCCTCGGCGGGATGATGGCGGTCGAAAGCACGCGCGCACTCCTGCGCCAGCGCCGGCCCGGCGGGTACCGCCGCAAGCTCCATCAGCACAATTGGCTGCACGGCCTGCCGCTCAAGACCCGGTTCCGGCGCTCGAAGCTCTATATCAGCGCGCTGTTGCCGATCGGGCTTGGTTTCGCCGTCGGCGTGTTGAGCGCGGTCCTCGGCATCGGCGGCGGTTTCGTCCTGGTGCCAGCGATGATCTATACGCTGGGGATGCCGACCGCGGTGGTGCCTGGCACCTCGCTCCTGCAGATCATCTTCGTCGCGGCGAACGTGACCTTCCTGCAGGCTTATACCAACCGCACAGTCGATGCTGTGCTGGCGCTGGTGCTGCTCGCCGGTGGGGTGCTCGGGGCTCAGTTCGGCACCCGCTTCGGAACCCGGCTGCGCGGCGAACAGCTGCGCTTTCTGCTGGCCTTGCTGGTACTGGCGGTGGCGGCCAAGCTCGCGGTCGACCTGACGGTGCGTCCCGCCAGCCTCTACGCCGTGACGACGGCCGGCGGATGACCGGAGCCCTCGCAC
>JBARKH010000573.1:0-8054 GCA_049801295.1 Allostellaceae bacterium
GATTTCGCCTGCGGCCTCGGCGCGGTCTGGGCCGGCGGCTCCGACGAGGCGCCGCCCGAGATGCTCGACGCGGCCCTGAGTTTCGCCCCGATCGGGGCCTTGGTGCCGGCGGCGTTGGCGGCGACCCGGAAGGGCGGCACCGTGGTGTGCGGCGGCATCCATATGAGCGACATCCCAAGCTTCCCCTATCGCCTCCTCTGGGAGGAGCGCGTCATCCGCTCGGTCGCCAACCTGACCCGCCGCGACGCCGAGGAATTCCTCGCCCTCGCCCCCAAAGCCGGCATTCGCACGACCACCCGCATCTATCCGCTCGCCGAGGCGAACCAAGCGCTCTCTGATCTGCGCAGCGGCGCTCTCGAAGGCGCCGCTGTGCTGGTGCCCTGAGCCCTATCCCTGCAGCTTCACGTATTCGAAATCGCCGGGCTTGTTGTCGATTCCGGCGCGCGGCGGGGCGATCCACGAGGCAAATTGGCCGGGCTCGGTGACCGGGCGCATCAGGCTTGCGACAAATTCATCGTCCGCGGCTGACGGCAGGAACTCAGCCCTGCGGCGCTGCCATTCCTCGGTGCCGAGAATGTCGCCTTGCGGATCGGCGTGGATCGCGGCGAACTCGCCGATCCGCCGGTTGAACGCGACATGCGGCAGGGTCAAACGATAGTCGAACCCGGCGCGTGCGATTCCCCGGTTCCACCAGCGCTCCACCGCGGAAGTGGCGTCGGTCACGTAATCGTCGCGCAGCCGCATGTTGAGCGCCGAGAGCGCGGCAACACGCTCCTCGACGATCCGCCCGGCCTGAAGGCGCAGCACCGGATAGGTGGCGCCGGTCAGCAGGTGGTCGTCGACGATCTGGTCTTCGAGGTAGCGGCCCTTGATCCCGGCGTTGAAGGCGTTGGCGGCATTCGTACTGATCTCGCTGCCGAAGAGGTCGAGGGTCAGCGAGAAATGGAGATTGGCGCGCTTCTGGATTGTCGGCAGGTCGATGACGCCCAGCGCGCGCACCCGCTCGATGTCAGTGGGATCCGCGATGCCCGCCTCGCGCATCGCCGCGCAGGTGCGCTCGATGATGCGGCCGATCCCGGACTGGCCGACAAACATGTGGTGCGCTTCTTCGGTCAGCATGAAGCGGCAGGTGCGCGAGAGGGGATCGAACCCCGACTGCGCCAGCGCATGAAGCTGCATCTTGCCGTCGCGGTCGGTGAAGAAGGTGAACATGAAAAACGCCAACCAATCGGGCGTCGGCTCGTTGAAGGCGCTGAGGAGGCGCGGGCTATCCTGGTCGCCGGAACGGCGGCGCAACAGATCCTCGGCCTCCTCGCGCCCGTCCCGGCCGAAATATTTCTGCAGGAGGTAGACCATCGCCCACAAATGCCGGGCTTCCTCGACGTTGACCTGGAAGAGGTTGCGCAGATCGTAGAGCGAGGGGGCGGTCGCGCCGAGGCGGTGCTGCTGCTCGACCGAAGCGGGCTCCGTATCGCCCTGCACGGTAATGAGGCGGCGCAGCATCGCGCGGTATTCGCCCGGCACCTCCTGCCACGCGGGCTCTCCCTTGTGCGCGCCGAACGGGATCCGCCGTCCCGCGACCGCCGGCGCCAGGAGGATCCCCCAGCGATAGTCAGGCATCTTCACATAGCCGAACTTGGCCCAGCCCTCGGGCTCGACGCTGACCGCGGTGCGCAAATAGACAAGGTTCGACTGGAACCCCTCGGGGCCGCGCTCCCGCCACCAGTCAAGCGAGCGCGGATGCCAGCTTTCGAGCGCGCGGCGGAGCCGCGGGTCGGCATTGAGCCCGACATTGTTCGGGATCAGCCCGTCGTAATCGACCGCAGTGGCTTCGGGCATGTGTTTCTCTCCTCGCAAGACGCTTCACCCCTACATCGTCATTCCCGCGAAAGCGGGAACCCAGGAACACCGGCCCCGTCCCAATGGGTAAGGCCGGTGTTCCTGGGTTCCGGGTTCGCGCCTGCGTCGCGCCCCGGAATGACGGCACGGTCACACCCGCTCCGGATCGAAGCGCGGGCGCTGGCCGGTGCCGTAGCGTTTCAGCGCACTCTCGGCGCCGGTGGCGTTCGGGCGCTGAAAGATCCAGTTCTGCCAGGCGCTGAGCCGGCCGAAGATCTTCGTTTCCATCGTCTCCGGCCCGGCGAAGCGTAAATTGGCTTCAAGCCCGGTCAGGGCGTCCGCCGAAAAGCTCGCCCGCTCTTCGAGCATCAGGCGAACCTCCTCGTCCCAATCAACCTCGTCATAATTCGCCGTGACGAGCCCCAGCGCCTCGGCCGCCTCGGCATCGAGCGCCTGGCCGATCGCCCCTTCCGCCCGCTCCACGCCGTCGCCCTCGCCGAGAAAGCGGATCGCGAGCCGGGTCAACCCATTGCCCATCGGATAGGCCCCGAAATTGAGCGGCGACAGGCGGAGGGTGGCCGGGCTGTGATTGTCGCCAGCGCGCGACCCGGCAAACATCAAGGCGCGGTCGGCGGCAAAGACCAGCTCGGCGAGGCTCCCGGCAAAGCAGCTACCCGGCTCAATGAGCGTGAAGAGGCTGCGCGAGGTCACATCGATCCGCTTCAGAACGCGCTTCACGAGGAGCCGGATTTCGCGCACCAGCCAATCGCCGGCATGGGATGCGAGCAGCGCGTCGGCCCCCAGCACCGCTTCCGGGTCACCCTCCGAGCGGAAGACGATGATGCCGAGCCCGGGCTCGTTGAAGCGCAGATGGAGGATCGCATCGTCCAATTCGCGGGCCATCGCCAGCGGCCAGAAGGCGGCGCCCTCGGCATGGATGCCGGCGAGATCGGCCGGCAAGCGCGCCGGCCCCTGCACGGTGATCGTGGCACAGCGGCCGGCCCGGTCGAGCGCCACACGAACGTGGCGATAGTCGATCCTATCATCGCTGAGCTTGCGCTCGAGCGCCGGCAGCGCGATCCCCGCGGCATCCCGCGGGCGATCCGAGGTTGCGGCCAGCGCCCGGACGCGTTCGCTCACCTTTTCGTCCCAGGCCGAAGGCGGCACGATCTCGTCGACGAGGTGCCAATCGAGCGCGCGGCTCCCGCGCAGCCCCTCTTCGGTCGCGCAGAACAGATCGGCGCGGTCGCGCCGCACCCGGCGCTTGTCGGTGAGCCGCGTCAGGCCGCCAGTGCCGGGCAGCACGCCGAGCAATGCCACCTCGGGCAGGCTCACCGATGAGCGGCGGTCGTCGATCAGCGTGATCCAGTCGCAGGCCAGCGCCAGTTCGTAGCCGCCGCCGGCCGCAGTGCCGCCCACCGCCGCCAGATAGCGCTGGCCGGAATATTCGGACGCATCCTCGATTGCGAGGCGCGTCTCGTTGGTGAATTTGCAGAAATTGACCTTGTGCGCGTGGCTGGCGCGGGCGAGCGCGCCGATATTGGCGCCGGCGCAGAACACGTTCGGCTTGCCTGAGCGGACCACCACGACGCGCACCTCGGGGTGCTCGAAGCGCAGCCGGGCCACCGCATCGGCCAGTTCGATATCGACCCCGAGATCGTAGGAGTTGAGCTTTAACTCGGTCCCGGCGAAGAGTCCGCCGGTCGGATTTACATCGAGCGTCAGCGTCGCCATGGCGCCGGCGCACTCCAGCCGCCAATGGCGGTAGCGCCCGGGCGCGGTCGCGAAATCAATCTGCATGGGCGCGGCGTCTTGTGGCATGGCGGCATTATACGCCGGATCCGCTTCGGGCGGCATGGCCACCTCTATAAATGTCACGGGATGACGGTTGAGGAGGGCCGGACGGTCAGCCTAAACTTGCTGCCCGCAATATTGCCCCGGCCGCCAGCCATGCCTCCCGCCAACCCCCGCATCGGCGTCCTCGGCTTCTCGATCGAGTGCAACAAATTCGCGCCGCCGGCGACGAAGACGCATTTCCTCGCTCGCACCTATCTCGAAGGCGAGGACATCATCAAGGAGGCGCGCGCGCCGACCCCGACGATGCTGCCCGAGACACCGGGCTTTGTCGCGGCGATGGACGGCGCCGGGCCATGGCAGCCGATCGGCATCGCGCTCGCGATGGCCGAGCCCAACGGCCCGGTCGAGCATGGGTTTTTCGTGGAGTTGCTGGAAACCATCTCGCGCCGGGTCAAGGCGGCGCTGCCGCTCGACGGCGTCTATATCTGCGCGCATGGCGCGGCGCTGACCACAGACGAGGACGACCCCGAGGGCGTCCTCTTCGAGACCGTCCGCAACATTGTGGGCACGCGCGTGCCGGTGGTCGCGAGTTTCGACCTCCACGCCAATGTCTCCGACCGCATGGTCGATCTCATCGACGCCTTTATCGGCTACCGCACCAACCCGCATCTCGACATGCGCGAGCGCGGCGCCGAGTCGGCCGCCGCGCTCCTCGAATTGCTCGCCGGCACCCGGACTGAGCGGGTGCGCCTGCGCCTCCCGATCGTGCCGCCCACGGTGACGATGCTGACCGCTGCCGGCCCCTATGCCAAGATGATCGAGCTCGGCCAGCGCCGCCAGGCACAACTGCACCCGGCGATCATGAATGTCTCGGTGATGGGCGGCTTCGCCTATGCCGACACCGCCAAGAACGGCCTCAGCGTCATCGTCACCGCGCGCGGCGACCGGATGGCCGCAGACAAGCTCGCCCGCGAGATCGCGCAATTCGGCTGGGACAACCGAGCGCGCTTCTACCCAAAACTGACCCCGCTCGACGAGGCGGTCGAGAAGGCCCTGGCGGCCGGGCGCGATTCGAGCCTGCCGGCGCTCGCCTTCGCCGATGTCGCCGACAATCCGGGCGGCGGCGGGCGCGGCAACACGATGTTCCTGTTGCGTGACTTTGCCGAGGCCGGCGTCAAAGGCGCTCTTTTTGGGATCATCTACGACCCGCCGCTTGCGGCCGAGGCGCACGGACACGGGCTCCACTATAATTTCACGGCGCGCTTCAATCGGGAGGAGACGACCAATTTTTCCGAGCCGTGGATCACGCCGGCGCGGGTTGCGGCGCTCTCCGGCGGCAATTGCGTCGGCCGCCGCGGCATCTATGCCGGACAGCGCCTCGCGCTCGGCCCCTGCGCGGCGCTGGCGATCGACGGCATCACGGTTGTCGTGGTGTCGCGGCGGCTGCAATGCGCCGACCCGATTTTCTTCGAGATGATGGGGCTCGACATCGCCAACGCACGCAACGTCGCGGTCAAGTCGCGCGGCCATTTCCGCGGCGGCTTCGACGAGTTCTTCGGCCCCACGCAGATAATCGAGGTCGATCTCCCGGGCCTTACTTCGCCCATGCTCAACCGTTTCGAGTGGACCCGCCTGCCCCGCCCGGTCATCCCGCTCGACGAAGGGGTGGAGTTTAGCCTTAGCTAGCCGGCGCGCCGTTGGCGTGGAGCTTCAGCGCGGCGTAGGCGAAGGCGGTCGCTGGTGTCGGGATGCCATGACGCCGGCCCAACTCGACGACCTTGCCGGCGAACCACGGCAGTTCGAGCTTGTTGCCGCGCAACAAATCGTTGCCCATCGAGGTCAT
Organism: Allostellaceae bacterium; assembly: GCA_049801295.1. Lineage (GTDB taxonomy): Bacteria > Pseudomonadota > Alphaproteobacteria > ATCC43930 > CGMCC-115725 > DATARH01. Next base: position 5,480 of record JBARKH010000573.1, read on the forward strand.
GTGATGGTCGGGCATCTGGCGGATGCCGGCGAGGCCGCGCTCGACGGCGTCCGGCGCCAAGCGAACCCCCTCGGCGCGGCCGACCGCTACGCTCTCACGCAAGATCGCCTCGACGAGACCCCAGGCATCAGGATCGTTGCGGTATCGACCCATCGGCACGCGGGTCAGCGCGTTGATGCTGCTGACCGGCACCAGGAGGACAAACTTCTCCCACAGCGGCACCCGGATGTCGGGACTGAGGATCCCCTCGATGCCGGCCGCGGCACATAGATCACGCAGCCGCTCGGCGCGCGGACTCGTAGGGGTGTCGAGTTCGCCAAACGTCATCTGGAAATAGGTGCCGGTCTGGCGGACAACGCCCGGCGCGACGATGGAGCCGGTGACGAAGGCGCTGCCGCCCATTACCGCGCGCTCCCCGAGGATCGGGATCAGCCGCTCATGCGCGTCAACCCCGTTCTGCACCGGCACGACCGCAGTCTCCGGACCGACGATCGGACGGATCTGCTCACCGGCGCTCTCGACGTCCCACAACTTGACGCAGAGCAGCACGTAATCGACCGGACCGATCCCGGCGATGTCCTCGGTCGCCTGGGCCGGGCAAATCACTGTTTCGCCGCGGTCACCCTCGATGCGCAGCCCGCTCTGCTGCATCGCCTTCAGATGCGCCCCACGCGCGACAAACGTTACCTCGTTGCCGGCCCTGGCGAGCGCGGCGCCATAGATTGCGCCGATCCCGCCGGCGCCAATGACCGCAATACGCATGAGGGTCCTCCCGCAACAGCGGATTTGCCGCGATGGAGACTTACTCTAGGCTGGCGACCTGGAACAACCCGGAGCAAAGATCATGCCCGCACAGCCGACCTCGCCCGCCCGCGAAGCCATCCGCGGCACCGTGCCGAAGCTCGCCGAAATTTCCGACCAGATCATCTATGGCGAAATCTGGGAGCGGCCCGGCCTCTCAAAACGCGACCGCAGCCTGATCGTCGTCGCCACGCTGATCGCGCTCGGCCGCGAGAAACAGCTCGAGGGCCATCTCGCCCGCGCCCTCGCCAATGGCGTGACTAAGGACGAAATCGGCGAAGTCATCACCCACCTCGCCTTCTACGCCGGCTGGCCGGAGGCAATGACCGCCGCGCTCGTCGCCAAGGATGTGTTCGAGCGGCGGTGACCGGCTACGGGTTCCCAACCCGCCGTATTTCACCGGGCTGCGCATCCCGGATCTCTCGGTAGCAGAGACGGGACGAGCGGAAGGAGGTCTTCGAGCTTATTGGTCCGGGCGATCAGGATGACCACGCTCAACGACGACCCTGCCAGATTTTGTTGGAATTGGAGATTCTGGTCGGCGGTGACAAAAATCTCGAAGCCATCGACCGCCGCACGCCGCAGCAACTCGCCGTTGCCTAGCCCGGCCCAGCCCTGCTGCTGCAGGGTGCGGACCTGATGACCGCGGATGTGTCGAGCCAGCTGTCGCGGCAGCTGCTCATCCAGCAACATGCGCACGGGTGGTCAACGCCTTATGAGCGGCTTCCAGGGCGGCGACCGCCTGCTCGCGCGACACGGACGGGAAGGCGTCGAGGAACTCGTCGAGGCTGTAGCCTCCTTCAAAATAATCGATCAGATTCCGCAGCGGTACCCGGGTGCCGACAAACACCGGCGTTCCGCCCAGGATCTCCCGGTCGCTGTGAACAATTGCGCCGCCTTTTGCCATCGCGCTTATCCTGCACCAGACCCACTCTCGACGGCAGTTGTAAAGCGTGGCGGAACATCTGGATAGGGCGGTAATTTCACGCCGCGTCGTGGAAGATGATGCCGAGGGTGAAGCGCCGGCCGGAATGGAGCCGGCTGACGCCGTGGCGCATCTTCACCCGGTAAAAGCCGCGCGCGCCGGCGACCGGGCGATGGTTGACCGCGAAAATGACCGCGTCGCCCTCGGCGAGCGGCACGACTTCGCCCTTCGACTGCATGCGCGGGCGCTGCTCGACGAGCAGGAACTCGCCCCCCTTAAAGTCGCGACCGGGCTGGCTCAGCAACACCGTCGCCTGCACCGGAAAGACGTGTTCGCCGTAGAGGTCCTGGTGCAGGCAGTTATAGTCGCCCGCCTCGTACTTGAGGATCAGCGGCGTCGGTCGCGGCTGTCCCGCGGCATGACAGCGGGCGAGGTACTCCGCGAGGCTCGCCGGGAAGCGCGGCGCGAGGCGCAGCCGCTCGTGCCACCGGTTGGCGAGCGGGGCGAGAGGCTGATAGAGCGCCTCGCGCAGCGCGCTCACCGGCGCCGGCAGCGGATAGCGCAGGTATTTGTATTCGCCCCGCCCGAAATTGTGTCGCGCCATGATGACCCGCGAGCGGAACGCCTCGTCGGATGCGTAGAGCGCCGCCAGCCGCAAACATTCCGCCGGATCGAGGAGGCGGGGCACCACTGCATAGCCGCGCTCGTCGACGGCGGCTACGAGATCCGGCCACGCGGCGTCGGGCGGCAATCTCACTCGGCCGCCGCCTCGGCCCCGCGGCGAGCCATCGCCACCTCGTGCTCGCGGACGATCAGCGCGCGCTTGCGCTCGACCCCCCAGCGATAGCC
>JBARKH010000574.1:0-2304 GCA_049801295.1 Allostellaceae bacterium
CGGTGCATCTGCCGCGCGCATGGTCGGTCGCGGCCGCAATCCTGTTTTTCGGGCTGCTCATAGGGTTGCCGCTCATTGCCGCGGCGGTGCCGGCGCAGCCATTGAGGTTGTTCGATTCATTCTACCGCTCGGGCGCGCTGGTGTTCGGCGGCGGGCATGTCGTGCTGCCGCTGTTGCAGGCCGAAGTGGTGCCGCCGGGGTGGGTCAGCAACGATGCCTTCCTCGCAGGCTACGGCGCGGCGCAGGCGGTGCCGGGGCCGCTTTTCACCTTCTCGGCCTATCTCGGCACGGTGATGGGACCGGCGCCGAACGGCTGGGTCGGCGGGGCGATCTGCCTGGTCGCGATCTTTCTGCCCTCGTTCCTGTTGCTGATCGGCGTGCTGCCTTTCTGGGACAGCCTGCGGCGACGGCCTGCTATCCAATCGGCGCTGCGCGGCGTCAACGCGGCGGTCGTCGGCCTCTTGCTCGCCGCGCTCTACCGGCCGGTGTGGACGAGCGCGATCTTCGGCCCAGCCGATTTCGCTCTTGGCATCGTCGCGTTCCTCCTGCTCGCGCTGTGGGCGGTACCGCCGTGGCTGGTGGTTATTTTCGGCACGCTGGCGGCGAGCGCGGTCAGCATGTTGTAACGCATTGGCGTCAGGGGGATTGCTTCGCTGCGCTCGCAATGACAGCAAGGGTTGTCATTGCGAGGAGCGCAGCGACGAAGCAATCTCGGGGCGCTACACCAGTCGAGGGGCGCGCCATGACGATCACGATGTACGACCTGGCCGGAGTGGAGGCCGATCGCCGCTTCAGCCCGTTTTGTTGGCGCGCCAAGATGGCGTTGGCGCATAAGGGGCTCGCGGTCGAGACCGTGCCGTGGCGCTTCACCGAGAAAGACAAGCTGCCGCAGCCCAATGCCGGTAGGGTGCCGGTGATTACCGATGGCGGCCGGGTCGTGCACGATTCGACGGCGATCGCCGATTACCTCGAGGAGCACTATCCCGACCGGCCCTCGCTATTTGGCGGAGAGGTTGGCCGAGGGCTTGCGCGCTTTGTCCAGAACTGGACCGAAACGGTGCTGCATCCCGGGGTGATCCGGTTGGTCTTGCTCGACATCTACCGCCATATCGGGCCCGCCGATCAGGCTTATTTTCGCGAGGACCGGGAAAAGCGTTTCGGCATGACACTCGAAGACTTCGTCGGTGACCGCGCGGCGCGGCTGCCCCAATTCCGCGCCAGCCTCGACCCCTTACGCCGCACCGTGGAGCGCCAGAATTTCGTCTCGGGGGAGGCTCCGGCCTATGCCGATTACATCGTGTTCGGCGCCTTCCAATGGGCCCGCGCGATCAGCGATTTCGAAGTGCTGGCGACGGACGATTCGGTCCGCGCCTGGCGCGGGCGCATGCTCGACCTCCACGACGGATTTGCCCGCCGCGCCCCGGCTTATGGCAACTGAACATGAACGCCACGGTCACGATCGCCACGATCGCGCTGGTCCTCCACAGCCTGGCGGCGGCCGTCTGGGTCGGCGGCATGTTCTTCGCGCTCCTGGCGCTGCGGCCGGCGATGGCGCCACTCGAACCCGGACCCCGGCTTGAATTGTGGTCGCGCGTGCTGAGCAAGTTCTTTGCCTGGGTGTTCGCCGCGATCGTCCTGTTATTGGCGAGCGGCTACGGCATGATTTTCGGGGTTTATGCCGGGTTCCGCGGCATCGGCCTGCACATCAACCTGATGCAGGGCCTTGGCATCATCATGATGCTTCTGTTCTTCCACCTCTATTTCGCCCCGTGGCGGCGCTTCCGAGCGGCGCTGGCGCGGCAGGATTACCCGGTGGCCGCGGGCCAACTCAACCAGATCCGCGCGATCGTCACGATCAACCTAATTCTTGGCCTGATCACCGTCGCGGTGGGCAGCAGCGGGCGTTACTGGGGCTGATCCGGTCGCGCTGGCGGCCTCCTCCGCGCGCCGCACGGCCAGGGCCTGCGGGTCGATCAGCTTGAGATGCGCCGCGAGCGAAGTCTTGCCGTCGGCGGCTATCCAGGTTGCCGCAAGCCCGCCATCCTGGCGCGGGCGGAAGCGCAGCGCGCTTTTGCCCTTCTCCTCGAAGACAAAGCTGTCGTCGACGATATGGCCCTTGCGCCGGGACCAGGCGGCCGGATAGGCGTCGTCGATGCTCGGCCCGACGGCGTAGACCGCAGTGAGGTCGTTGCCATGCACCGTTTCGACCCCGAAGAGGACCTCGCGGCCGTTCGGATAAAACCCGTACCAGACCTCGCGAAACCCGCGCGGTGCCTTGGCGCGATCGGAGGCCGCTCCCGAGCC
>JBARKH010000575.1:0-6172 GCA_049801295.1 Allostellaceae bacterium
GCCGGAGCCGGAGCGGCCTGAGCCAGCAGCAAGCCGGCCGGCGAACCGCTGGCGCGCGGAAGTCCCGGGGCGCCCGCGAAGAGCCCGGTCGACGCCAACGAGAGGACGAGAAGGCTCACGGCGCCCGCCGCTCGATGTGCCGTGCGATCGCTCATGCTTTTCACGTCGTCATCCTCCTTCACTTGGTCGCCGGAACCGGCCCTCGGCTCGCACTTGCGTCCGGCCGGTGCGTCGCCCCGATCGTCGCCTGCCAGATTTGGCCAATATCGGGACCCGGAACATTGATCTAGATCATGGCCACGGAATAATCAGCGGCAACGACGTGCGCGCGGTCATTGTCGGCGCACCGTTTCCCCTCCAAACTGCGCTGCCCTCTTGGAGCGATGCGATGAAGAACCAGATGCCCGGCCATACCGGCCGCCATTTCCTGCAGATCCCCGGCCCGACCAATGTGCCCGACCGCGTGCTGCAGGCGATCGCCATGCCGACGATCGATCACCGCGGCCCGGAATTCGCCGAGCTCGGCAAGGAGATCGTCGCCGGAATGCGGCGGGTGTTCCAGACCGCCGGCACGGTGGTGATTTATCCCTCGTCCGGTACCGGGGCGTGGGAAGCCGCGCTCGTCAATACCCTCTCGCCGGGCGACCGGGTGCTGATGTTCGAGACCGGCCAATTTGCCACCCTGTGGCGGCAGATGGCGACGCGGCTCGGGCTCGACATCGATTTCATCCCCGGCGACTGGCGCCATGGCGTCGATCCGGCCCAAGTCGCCGAGAAGCTCGCCGCCGACCGCGAGCATCGGGTGAAGGCGGTCTGCGTCGTCCACAACGAGACCTCGACCGGCGTCGTCAGCCGCATCCCCGAGATCCGCGCGGCGATCGACACGGCGCGCCATCCGGCGCTCTTGATGGTCGACACGATCTCTTCCCTCGCTTCTATCGACTACCGGCATGACGAATGGCGGGTCGATGTCACGGTCGCGGGCTCGCAGAAAGGGCTGATGCTGCCGCCCGGGCTTGGCTTCAACGCCATATCCGAGAAGGCGATGGCCGCCGCCAAAACGGCGAAGCTCACGCGCTCCTACTGGGACTGGCAGGCGATGAGCGAGACCGGGACGACCGGGTTTTTCCCCTATACGCCGGCGACCAACCTCCTATTCGGGCTGCGCGAGGCGCTCACCATGCTCATTGACGAGGAGGGGCTGCCGGCGGTGTTCCGGCGCCACTCGCGCCACGCCGAGGCGACCAGGCGCGCCGTCACTGGCTGGGGGCTCGAAATCCTCTGCGCCGACCCGCGCGACTATTCGAGTTCGCTGACCGCGGTCCTGGTGCCCCAGGGCCACGACGCCGACCGGCTGCGCGAAACCATCCTCGACGCGTTCGACATGTCGCTTGGCACCGGGCTCGGCCGGATGAAGGGCAAGATCTTCCGCATCGGCCATCTCGGCCATTTCAACGATCTGATGCTGTGCGGCACGCTCAGCGGAGTGGAGATGGGTTTGCACCGCGCCGGCATTCCGCATCGCGCTGGCGGGGTCACCGCCGCGCTCGAATACCTCGGTGCCCTCGACTCCGAGGTGTAATCGCGAGCGGCGCGGCGTTCAGCTGCGGCCGCTCGGGACCACCGCCAGCTTGGAGCGGAAGTATTCGAGGGCGTCGCCCAGGCTGCGCGCGCTGCGCAGGCGCTGGCGGCCGCTCAGCACGATGTACTGAGCCTCGCCCGCCGCCGCATTATTCGTTCCGGGGCTAGCGGATTTGACGATCGTATAGACGGCGCTTTCATGGGTATGGCGGAACACCGAAAACAGCGCCTGCCCGTCGCGGTGGTCGATCGCGTAATCGCGCCATATCCCGCGGATGACGTTGCGGCTGTAGAGCCCGAGGAGCTGGTTGAGTTCCGCGCGCGTGAAATAGAGCGTGCGGCGCTGGCGGCGATCATCCCGCAGAGGCAGCACCGTTGCGTTGTTGCCGATCATCGCCGAGCGTCTTCCGTCATCGTTTTGTCATTTTGCCTATTTCCGCGAGAGCGTCCAGCCGTCTCGCGCCCCTGCGCCCGGCCAAGGGCGTGGGGCGGTGCGACCGGTTGACCCACCCTGTTCCCGGCTGATTCTCGGCGGCGCGGTTTGCCTCGCCGCGGCCGAGCGGATATGGTGCCGTCCCTTGATCCGGCGGCTTTGGGGCGCGCGTGAGCGACATTTTCCGCGAAATCGACGAGGAGTTGCGTCGCGATAACCTGTTGAAGCTGTGGCAGCGTTACGGGAAATACGTCATTGGCGTCGCGGTGCTGGCGATCGTCATTGCCGGGGGGATCGTCGCCTGGCGCGATCACCAGGCTTCCGAACGCCGCGCCCAGGGTGAGCGCTATTCGAGCGCGCTGGCGCTTGCCCGCGCCGGCAAGGATGGCGAGGCGGCCAAACTTTTTGCCTTGTTGGCTGGGGAGGGCGGCGGCTACAGCCTCCTCGCCGCTTTCGAAAAAGCCGAGCTGTTGGCCAAGAGCGGCGATAAGAAGGCGGCGGTCGCGGCCTATGACGAGCTTGCCGGCGCCTCCGGCATCGACCCCGAATTCCGCAGTCTGGCGGTGCTGTTATCGGTCACCGAGGGGCTCGCGGAGGGCGACGCATCAGCGGCGATCGAGCGCCTGAAGCCGCTCACTGCTTCCGACAATCCGTGGCGCGCCAGCGCGCTTGACCTCACCGCCGCGGCAAAGCTCAAGGCGGGTGACCGCGGCGGCGCGCTGGCGATCTACAAAGAGCTCGCCGACGACCTCGCGGCGCCGCAGGGGCTGCGCGCCCGCGCCGCCGAGATGGCCGCGGCGCTCAAATCCTAGGCATCGTCCCTTGGCAATGAACCGACGCGATTTCGCCGCGCTGCTCCTGTCGTTTGGCGCGGCCGGATGCGATTTGTTCAAGGATCACAAACAGCCGTTGCCCGGCGAGCGGATCGCAGTGCTCGGGATCGGGGGTGGGGTCGAGGCGGACGCCAAGCTTGCCGCGACCCCGGTCACCCTGCCGCCGCCTGCCGTCAACCCGGATTGGCCGGAGCCCGGCGGCAACCCCGCCCATTCGATGGGTCACCCCGCGCTCCCCGACACGCTCGCGCGCGCCTGGGACACCAGCATCGGCGACGGCTCGGCGCGCTATACCAAGGTGATGTCGCAGCCGGTCATCGCCGGCGGCCGGATCTTCACGATGGATGGCGGCGTCCAGCTCAGCGCCCTCGACGCCGGCACCGGCAACCGCGTCTGGCAGGTCGAGCTCAAACCGGAGGACCAGCGCGGCAACGCCTTCGGCGGTGGACCGGCGTGGTGGAAGGACCGTCTGTATGTGGCGACCGGCTACGCCGAAGTGCTGGCGCTCGATCCGGCCGACGGCAAGGTGATCTGGCGCAAGAGCGTGACGTCGCCGGTCCATGCCCCGCCGACCGTGGCGGACGGCCGCATCTTCGTGGTGACCGTCGACAATGAACTGATCGCCCTTGCGATCGAGGACGGCAAGCGCCTGTGGTCGCACAACGGCATCCCCGAGACCGCCGGTCTCCTGGGCGGCGCGAGCCCCGCGGTCGAAGGCGAAATCGTGCTCGCTCCCTACAGTTCGGGCGAACTCTTCGCGCTGCGCGTCGAGAACGGCCGGGCCTTGTGGTCGGACAATCTGGCCGCGACCCGCAACGTCAATGCGGTGGCGGGGCTCGCCGACATCCGGGGCCGCCCGGTCATCGATCGCGGCAGGGTCTTCGCGGTCAGCCATAGCCGGCGCATGGCGGCAATCAATCTGCGCACCGGCGACCGAATCTGGGAACAGCAGATCGCCAGCAGCCACAGCCCGTGGGCCGTCGGCGATCATCTTTTTGTGCTGGCCAACGACAACGAGTTGGTCTGTCTGACGCGCGACGCGGGCAAGGTGCGCTGGGCGCACCAGCTGACCCGCTATGAGGACGAGAAGGCACGATCCGACCCGATCCTGTGGGCCGGCCCGGTGCTCGGCGGCAATCGCCTGATCGTCATATCCTCGCTCGGGCAGGCGGTATCGATATCGCCCGCTACCGGCGAAGTCATTGGCCAGCAGGACATGTCGGCCACGTATTTGGGACCCGTTATTGCCAATAACGTCCTTTACTTGCTCAGCGATGACGGAAATCTTTCGGCCTATCGTTGACCGGCAGCGATCAAATTGTCGTGCAGGGCGGCATATCGGCGATGAGCTTCACCATCGCAATCCTCGGGCGTCCCAATGTCGGCAAGTCGACGCTGTTCAACCGGCTTGTCGGCCGCCAGCTCGCGCTTGTCGACGATCTGCCCGGGGTGACCCGGGACCGCCGCGAGGGCGAGGGACGTATCGCCGATCTCGCGTTCCGGCTGATCGATACCGCCGGGCTTGAAGAGGCGCCGCCCGAGACGCTTGCCGGCCGCATCCGAGCGCAGACCGAGCGCTCGCTCGATCTGGCCGATGTCGCGCTCCTCGTCATCGACGCGCGCGAGGGGGTGACCCCGGGCGACCGCCATTTCGCGCGCTGGCTGCGGGGCACCGGCAAGCCCGTCATCCTCGTCGCCAACAAGGCCGAAAGCCGGGCCGCACAGGGCGAACTGGGCGAAGCCTTCGGGCTCGGGCTCGGCGACCCGGTGGCGATCTCGGCCCAGCACGGCGAGGGGCTCGGCGAACTCTACGAGCGGCTCCTGCCGTTCGCCCCGCCTGCGGTGAACGAGGATGCCGTGGACGCCCCCGAGGCCCGCGCGGAAAAGCCGCTTCAGCTCGCCATTGTCGGGCGGCCGAATGTCGGCAAATCAACGCTGCTCAATCGCCTCCTCGGCGAGGACCGGGTGCTGACCGGCCCCGAGCCCGGCATCACCCGCGACGCGATCGCGGTCGAGTGGGCGTGGCGCGGGCGGCCGGTCCGGCTCATTGACACCGCCGGGATGCGCCGCCGGTCGCGGATCGAAGCGCGGCTCGAGCGGCTCTCGGTCGCCGACACGCGGCGCGCGGTGCGCTTTGCCGAGACCGTCATCCTCGTCAGCGACGCGCTGCAGCCCCTGGAGCGCCAGGACCTGACGATCGCCAATCTCATTGCCGAGGAAGGCCGCTCGCTGGTGCTGGCCGCCGCAAAATGGGATCTGGTGAAGGATCCCAAGGCGACGCTGGCGCACTTGCGCGAGCGGGTCGACGAGGCGCTGCCGCAGCTGCGCGGCGTCGCGCTGGTTCCGGTATCCGGGCTCACCGGCTATGGGATCGCCGCGCTGATGAAGGCGGTATTCGCGGCGGACGCGGTGTGGAACCGACGGGTGCCGACCGCCGCGCTCAATCGCTGGCTCCACGCCATCCAGGAGCATCACCCGCCGCCCGTCGCGGCGGGGCGGAGATTACGGCTGCGCTACATGACCCAGGTCAATACGAGGCCACCCTCCTTTGCCCTCTTCGCTTCCCAGCCCGGCGAACTGCCCGAATCCTACCGGCGCTATCTGGTCAATTCGCTGCGCGAGGATCTGGCGCTGCCCGGCACCCCCATTCGCCTAATGCTGCGCAAGGGCGACAACCCCTATGCGCCGTAACAAACAACCCTTCTTTGTCATCCCACTGGGATGACAGATCAGTTCAGGTTTCCGTCGTCCGACCCCACCGGCTCGACGGTGACGATCTCGCCGTTGCGGGTGCATTCGGATAGAGCCAGGTCGAGGAAGGCCTGGGTGACGCTCTCCGGGGTCGGCAGCCCCTCTGGGTTCTCGCCGGGGAAAATCGTGGCGCGCAGCCGGGTGCGCACGATGCCGGGGTCGATGAGGTTGGCGCGCACCGCGGTGCGGGCAACTTCGCCGGCATAGATCCGTACCAGGGTTTCGAGCCCGGCCTTGGCGACCGCGTAAGGGCCGTAATAAGGGAGCGCGTCGCGCGCCAGGCGGCTCGTAACAAAGATCGCGCGGCCCGAGGGAGCGGCGCGCAGCAGCGGGTCCATCGCCCGGATGAGCCGCCAGTTGGCCGTCAGGTTTAATTCGATGATCTCGCCCCATAGCTTCGGGTCGAGATGGCCGGCCGGCGAGAAGACGCCGAATTCGGCGGCATTGCCGACGAGGATGTCGAGCCGGCCATAACGCTGATAGAGCGCGGCCGCCAGCTCGTCGATCTTGATGAACTCGCGCAGGTCGAACGGTACCAGGGTGGCGCTGCCGCCCTTCGCGCGGACCCGATCGT
>JBARKH010000576.1:0-15492 GCA_049801295.1 Allostellaceae bacterium
GTGCTGCAGATGCTCGTCGACGACCGAGGTGGCGACCCCCAGTTCGGTTGCCAGCGTTGCCGTGCGACAGCTCGCGCCGCGCCGCTGCGCCCGCGCCAGCGCGCTGATCAGGGCCAAGCTGAAGCCAAGCCGTACGCCGCCGCCGGTGAGATGGGAGAGCCGCTCGTCGACCCGCCAGGTTGCCAGGTTGGCCGCGACCACCCCACCGAGCAGCACCGCGAGCCATGACACATACATCCATAAGAGGAAGATGGGGATGGCCGCGAGTGCGCCATAGACCGTCTGATAGGACGACATCGCGCCGATATAGATCGCGAACCCGACCTTGAGGATCTCGATCAGGATTGCCGCCACCGCCGCGCCGAGCGCGCCGTCGCGCCAGCGCACCGCACAATTGGGGATGAGGCAATAGAGCAGTGTGCAGGCGGTCAGCTCGAGGAAGAACGGCACGACCCGCGCCAGGAATTGAGGCCAGCCGCTGGCGAATTGGGCAATCGCGGTCGGATCGAGCCCGGCGCGGCGGGCGGCGGTATCGAGATAGGTCGAGAGCGTGAGGCTCATCCCGACGAGGAGCGGCCCGAGCGTCATCAGCGTCCAATAGGCGACGATCCGCTGACCCCACGGCCGCGGCGTCGTCACCCGCCACAGCGCATTCAGCTGATCCTCGACCGTGACCAGCAGGAGAACGCCGGTCGCGGCGATGCCGACGATGCCGATCGCGGTGGCCTGGGCAGCCGACTCGGCGAAATGTTCGAACCACCAAGCCGCCTGCTCGCTGATCTGCGGCACGAAATTGTGGAAGACAAGCGCCAGCAGCTGCTGCCGCGTCGCCGCGAAATTGGGGAACGCCGACAGGATGCCGAGGGCAATGACGCCAAGCGGCACGAGCGAGACCAGCGTCGTATAGCTGAGCGCGCCGGCTGCCGCAAAGCAGCCGTCGCGGCTGAAGCGATGTAGCGCATATCGGGAGAACGTGAGCGTGGCCGCGAGCTTCACCCGCAGCAGGCTGTTGACGGCATCGCTGCCGACCGGAGCACCGCCCCGCGTGGCGCGGTCGTGGGCTTGCTGCATGCCGTCCCTATACGACCGATTTCGCCCCCTTAACAAGCGCCTCGGGCGCGTCGTCGCCGGTGTTGCCCCGCGGCTCCCGCGCCAATCCGCCGAACGCGGCCGCGACCGCGCCGCCGTTGACACTCTCCCTCGCCCCCGCTACCAACGGCGGCAATGCTGGTATTGGGAGGATGAACCGGTTGCCGCCACTGCTCGAGGTCAAGGATCTCCACACCGAGTTCCGCACCGGGGCCGGAATCGTGCGGGCAGTCGACGGGGTCTCCTATAGCGTCGATCCCGGCGAGACCGTCGCGATCGTCGGGGAAAGCGGGTCGGGCAAATCGGTCGGGGCTCTGTCGCTTCTGCGCCTTATCCCCAACCCGCCCGGACGGATCACCCAAGGGCAGGTCCTGTTCGCCGGCCGCGATCTGATGGCGCTGTCGGAGGAGGAGATGCGCCAGGTGCGCGGCGGCGATATCGGCATGGTGTTCCAGGAGCCGATGACCTCGCTCAATCCCGTCCTGACGATCGGGCGGCAAATCACCGAGACGATCGAGCAGCATCGCGGCGGCGACGTCGCCGCAGCGCAGCGTCGCGCGATCGAGCTCCTGGGCCTCGTCGGCATCGCCGACGCCGAGCGCCGCCTAAAACAATATCCCCATCAGCTCTCGGGCGGCATGCGACAGCGCATCATGATCGCGATCGCGCTGGCCTGCGATCCGAAGCTCGTCATCGCCGACGAGCCGACGACCGCGCTCGACGTGACGATCCAGGCGCAGATCCTGGAACTGATGCAGCAATTGACCCGCCGGCTCGGCGTTGCCCTCATTATCATCACGCACAATCTCGGGGTGGTCGCCCGCTATGCCGCCCGCGTCAATGTGATGTATGCCGGCCGCATCGTCGAAAGCGGCAGCGCCACCGCGCTGTACCACGATCCGCGCCACCCCTACACGATCGCTCTGTTGCGCTCGGTGCCGCGGCTCGACCGCCCGCGGCAGGCCCGGCTCGACCCGATCGAAGGCCAGCCGCCGGATCTGACCCGGCTCGACCAGGGCTGCAGCTTTCGGCCGCGCTGCCGTTTTGCCGCCGAAATCTGCGCCACTGCGCCGCCGCCGCTGCTCCCGGCCGGCGCACCGGGCCAGTTCTCGGCCTGCTACCGCAGCAACGAACTCGGCACGGTGTCGGGCGAGGCTGCATGACCGCGACGGCCGACAATGCACCGCCGCTCTTGCAGGTGCGCGGCCTCAAGATGCATTTCCCGGTCACCGAGGGGATGATCGCGCGCCGCCATATCGGCGACGTCAAGGCGGTCGACGGCGTCGACTTCACGATCCGCCGCGGCGAGACCTTGGGCCTCGTTGGCGAAAGCGGCTGCGGCAAGACGACGATGGGCCGCTGCATCCTGCGGCTCGAAAAGCCGACCGCGGGCGAGATCCTCTATGACGGTGTCGATATCGCCAAGCTCGGCCGCCGGCAGCTGGTGGCACTGCGCCGCCGCATCCAGGTGATCTTCCAGGACCCCTACAGCTCATTGAACCCGCGCCAGAAGGTCGGCTCGATCATCGAGGAGCCGATGCGGGTACACGGCGTTGAGCCCGACGCCACGCGGCGCACGGCGCGCGTGCGCGAGCTGTTGTCGCTGTGCGGCCTCAACCCCAATTTCGCCGACCGCTACCCGCACGAAATGTCGGGCGGCCAGCGCCAGCGGGTCGGGATCGCGCGGGCGCTGGCGCTCAACCCGGAATTCATCGTCTGCGACGAGGCGGTCTCGGCCCTCGATGTGTCGATCCAGGCGCAGATCATCAATTTGCTCGAAGATTTGCGCGACAAGTTCAATCTGACCTACCTCTTCATCGCGCACGATCTGTCGGTGGTGCGGCATTTGTGCCAGCGCGTTGCGGTCATGTATCTCGGCCGCGTCGTCGAGCTGGCCCAATGCGACGAGCTGTTCGACAACCCGCTCCACCCCTACACGACCGCGCTCCTCGCCGCGGTGCCGGTGCCGGACCCGACGGTCGAGGCGACCCGCGCGTTTCAGCCGGTGGTCGGCGAGGTGCCGAGCCCGATCAACCCGCCGTCCGGCTGCGTCTTTCACCCGCGCTGCCCGCTCGCGGTCGCAGAGTGCCAAGAGGTCCGCCCGGAGCTGCGCCAATTGCGGCCGAGCCATTGGGTAGCCTGTAGCCAGGTAGGGTAACCCCGCGCCTTCCTCGCGGATGCGCGGTTTCGGGATCCAATGATCCAGCGGACCGGAATTCCGAAGCGCGCAGGCAAGAGGGTGCATCGGGGCAGAAAAAGGGAGATGACCGTGGGATTAGGATACCAAAGATCGCTCGCGGCGGCCGTCGCGCTGCTCGCCGCCATCGCGCCGGCAGGCGCGGCCGACACCCCGAAACGCGGCGGGACGCTGACCTATGCGATCCCGGCTGACTCGCCGCCGAGTTTCGACGGGCACCGCGAACAGACCTATGCGACGATCCACGCGGTCTCGCCGTATTATAGCGTCTTGATCCGGGTCAACCCGGATAACCCCGCATCGACGACCGACTTCGTGTGCGATCTGTGCGCCGACCTTCCAAAGCCGACCGATGACGGCAAGACCTACACCTTCAAGATCCGCGAGGGCGTCAAGTTCCACGACGGGTCGGCCTTGACGGCCGCCGACGTGGCGGCGAGCTGGAACGAGATCGTGTTTCCGCCGGAGGGCGTGATGAGTGCGCGCAAGAGCTTCTACGAGATGGTCGACAAGATCGAGGCGCCCGATCCGACGACTGTCGTCTTCCGCCTGAAATTCGCGACCGGCGCCTTCATCCCGGCGCTCGCGGATCCTTTCGCCTACATCTACAGCAAGGCGCAGCTCGACAAGGATCCCCACTGGTACGAGCACAACATCATGGGGTCGGGCCCGTTCAAGTTCGTCAGCTATGAGGCCGGCCAGTCGATCAAGGGGGTGCGCAACCCCGACTACTACCACAAGGGCAAGCCTTACCTCGACGCGATCGAGGGGATCTTCGCGCCGAAGCAGGCGACCCGGGTCGACGCGATCCGCAGCGACCGCGCCGCGATCGAGTTCCGCGGGCTGCCGCCGACGGCGCGCGACGAGCTGAAGCAGGCGCTCGGCGACAAGATCACCGTGCAGGAGAGCGTATGGAACTGCGGCAGCGATCTGTTCTTCAATCATAAGCAAAAGCCGTTCGACGATGTCCGGGTGCGGCGCGCGCTGTCCCTGGCGATCGACCGTTGGGGCGGGGCGGCAGCCCTGTCGAAGATCGCGATCGTCAAGGCGGTCGGTGGCATCGTCTTTCCGACGTCGCCGCTCGCCATGACCAAGGAAGAGCTTCAGGGAATCGCCGGGTTCTGGCCCGACATCAACAAGTCGCGGGAAGAAGCCAAGCGGCTCCTCAAGGAAGCCGGCGCAGAAAACCTGACTTTCGAGCTGTTAAACCGCGACGTCGACCAGCCCTATAAATATGTCGGCATCTGGCTCATCGACCAGTGGGCGAAGATCGGCGTCCACGCGACGCAGCGGGTGGTGCCGAGCGGGCCGTGGTTCCAGGCCATGCGAACCGGCAATTTCGCAGCCGTGCACTATCCGATCTGCCACAGCACGGTGAACCCGCTGTTGGACGTGCAGCCCTATCTGCCGACCTCGATCAGCTCCGAGAATTACGGCTACTACGAGGATCCGCCGGAGGTCGACCTCTACAACAAGATGCTGCACGAGCCCGACCCGGAGAAACAGCGCACCGACATGAACGCCTTCCAGAAGCTGGTCATGGACACCCAGGCGCATGCCACGAAGATCCTGTGGTGGAACCGGATCATCCCCTACCGGTCGTATGTCAAGGGCTTCAAGATCAGCCCGAGCCATTACATCAACCAGGATTTGGCAACGATCTGGCTCGACCGCTAAAGGGCATCGGTCCTCCCCCGAAAGCATAAGTCGGGGGCAACCAGTGGAGCGGCGGCGCCCGCGTATTCCGCTTTCGCGGGCGCGCCGGGCGGCCTACTGATAACGCGCGAACAGTTTTCGTTCGATTGTGCGTTTTGCGCGCATCGACAGGGGAGAACGCCGTGGAATTTACATACCGACTAGCCTTCGCGGCGACGTTCGCCCTAGCCAGCGCTCTCGCGCCGGCGATCGCGGCGGAGACGCCCAAACGGGGCGGGACCCTCACCTACATGATCCCGGCGGATGCACCGCCGAGCTTCGACGGACACCGCGAGGCCACCTATGCGACGATGCATTCGGTGGCGCCCTTCTACAGCGTGCTCTTGCGGATCAACCCAGAGAACCCGTCCTCGACCACCGATTTCGTGTGCGATCTGTGCATCGAGATCCCGAAGCCCACCGATGACGGCAAGACCTACACCTTCAAGATCCGCGACGGCGTCAAGTTCCACGACGGCTCGCCCCTGACCGCCGCGGACGTGGCGGCGAGCTGGAGCCGGATCGTCAGCCCGCCATCCGGGGTCACGAGCGCCAGGCAAAGCTATTACATCATGGTCGACAAGGTGGAGGCGCCGGATCCGTCGACCCTGGTCTTCCGGCTGAAGTTCGCGACGACGACGTTTCTGCCGGCGCTGGCCGATCCCTTCGCCTATATCTACGAGAAGGCGAAACTCGACAAGGACCAGCACTGGTACGAAAAAAACGTGCTGGGCTCCGGCCCCTTCAAATTCGTCAGCTACGAGGCCGGCCAGTCGATCAAGGGCGAGCGCAACCCCGATTATTATCATAAGGGACTGCCCTATCTCGACGGCTTCGTCGGGATTTACGCGCCGAAGCAGGCGACCCGGCTCGACGCGATCCGCGCCAACCGCGCGGCGATGGAGTTCCGCAGCATGCCCCCGGCGGCCCGCGACGAATTGGTCAAGGAGCTTAGCAAGGATATCACGGTCCAAGAGAGCGACTGGAATTGCGGCAATCTGATCACCGTGAACCACAAGAAAAAGCCGTTCGACGACGTGCGGGTGCGTCGCGCCATGGCGCTCGCGATCGACCAGTGGCGTGGCGCCCCGGCGCTCTCCAAGATCGCGATCATCCACACCGTCGGCGGCATCGTCTTCCCGGGCTCGCCCTTGGCCGCGACCAAGGAGGAATTGCAGCAGATCCCCGGTTTTTGGCCGGATATCGAGAAATCGCGCGCCGAGGCCCGGCGCCTCTTGAAAGAGGCCGGGGCCGAGGGCCTCAGCTTCGAGATGCTGAACCGCGGGGTCGACCAGCCCTATAAATACATCGGCACCTTTGTCGTCGACGAGTGGAGCAAGATCGGGTTGAAGGTGACCCAGAAGGTGGTTCCGAGCGGCCCCTGGTTTGAGAACATGCGCACCGGCAATTTCGACGTGACGATGGAGGCGAACTGCCAGAGCGTGGTCAACCCGGTGCTCGATGTCGGCAAATACCTGCCGCACACGGTCTACACGGAAAATTACGGAAACTACGAAGACCAGCCCGAGATCGACCTCTACCAGAAGATGCTGCACGAGCCGGACACGGCTAAGCAGCGGGGATTGATGCGTGAATTCGAGAAATATGTGCTCGACACCCAGGCGCACGAGCTGCCGATGATCTACTGGTACCGGATCGTGCCGTACCGGTCCTACGTCAAGGGGTGGAAGATCAGCCCGAGCCACTTCCTCAACCAGGATCTGGCGACGATCTGGCTCGATAAATAACGCACCGGCCGGGATGCCAACGATTTCCGGCGGGAGGAAGATTTGCGATTGAAGCTGCCTCCGATGGCGGCGTTGGCCGCCCTCTTCGCGCTTACTCTGCCGGCGTCCGCCGCGGAAACCCCCAAACGCGGCGGCACGCTCACCTACATGATCGCGGCGGACGCGCCGCCGAGTTTCGATGGGCATCGCGAAAGCACCTACGCGACGGTGCACGCGGTGTCGCCGTTCTACAGCATCCTCATACGGGTCAACCCCGACAACCCGGCCTCGCCCACCGACTTGGTCTGCGATCTATGCACCCAGATGCCGACGCCGACCGACGAGGGGCGGACCTACACCTTCAAGATCCGTGAGGGGGTCAAGTGGCATGACGGGTCGCCCCTCACCGCCGCCGATGTGGCGGCGAGCTTCAACGAGATCATCTTTCCGCCGGCCGGGGTCTTGAGCGCGCGCGTCAGCAACTATGTGATGGTCGACAAGGTCGAGGCGCCCGATCCGGCGACCGTCATATTCCATCTCAAGTTTGCCACCGGTGCATTTCTGACCGCCCTCGCCAATCCCTTCAACTGGGTCTACCAGAAGGCGATCCTCGATAAGGACCCGCATTGGTACGAGAAGAACGTGATGGGCTCTGGCCCCTTCAAATTCGCCGGATACGAGACCGGTCAATCGATCAAGGGCGTGCGCAACCCCGATTATTATCACCAGGGCCTGCCCTACCTCGACGGCTTCATCGGCATCTTTGCCGCCAAGCAGGCCGTCCGGGTCGATGCGATCCGCAGCGACCGCGCGGCGATCGAGTTCCGCGGCATGCCGCCCTCGGCGCGCGACGAACTGGTCGATGCGCTTGGCGACAAGCTCAGCGTGCAGGAGGGCGATTGGGACGTCGCTAGCGCGGTAACGCCCAATCATCAGCGAAAACCGTTTGATGATGTGCGAGTTCGTCGCGCGCTGACCCTGGGGATCGACCGCTGGGGCGGCGCCCCGGGCCTCTCCAAGGTCGCGATCGTGCAGACGGTCGGCGGCATCGTCTTTCCCGGCTCGCCCATGGCGGCAACCCGGACGGAACTCGAAGAAATGGCCGGGTATGGGCCCGATATCGAAAAATCGCGGGCCGAGGCCAGGCGATTGCTCAAGGAAGCGGGGGCCGAGGGGATCTCCTTCGAACTCCTCAATCGCAATGTCGACCAGCCCTATAAATACGTTGCCGCGTGGCTGATCGACCAGTGGAGCAATATCGGGCTGCACGTGACCCAGCGGGTCGCGCCGACCGGACCGTGGTTCGAGGCGATGCGCAAGGGCGATTTCGACGTCGTCGTCGAAGCCCCCGGTTACGGCATCGTCAACCCGCCGCTCGATGTGCAGAAGGTCCTGCCTTCATCGATCGATGCCGAGAATTACGGCCATTACGAGGATCCGACCGAGGTCGATCTCTATGACAAGATGCTGCACGAGACCGACCCGGCCAAACAGCGCGTGTTGATGCGCCGCTTCGAAAGCTACGTGCTCAACGATCAGGCGCACGAGATCTGGGCATTGTGGTGGCACCGGATCGTGCCCTACCGGTCTTACGTCAAGGGCTTCAAGATCGCCCCGACCCATTTCATCAATCAGGACCTGGCGAGGATCTGGCTCGATAAATAACGGGCCGGCACGAACGACAACGAGAATGAATGGGAGGAAGACATGGGCTTGCAGCTATCGGTTATCGCGGGCCTCGCCGCCGCGTTCTCGCTGGCCGTGCCGGTCGCGGCCGAGGAGACGCCGAAACACGGCGGAACGCTCACCTATGTGATCCCGGCGGATGCGCCGCCGAGCTTCGATGCGCATCGCGAAACTACTTACGCGACGATCCACTCGGCGGCGCCATTCTACAGCGTCTTGATCCGGGTCGATCCGATGAACCCGGGATCGAGCACCGATCTCGTATGCGA
This sequence comes from Allostellaceae bacterium, assembly GCA_049801295.1. Taxonomy (GTDB): domain Bacteria; phylum Pseudomonadota; class Alphaproteobacteria; order ATCC43930; family CGMCC-115725; genus DATARH01. The sequence continues at coordinate 8,664 of JBARKH010000576.1, forward strand.
TCTGTGCACGGCGGTACCGACCCCGACCGACGGCGGCAAGACCTATACGTTCAAGATCCTCGATGGTGTGAAGTTCGTCGACGGGTCGCCCTTGACCGCGGCCGATGTGGCGGCGAGCTGGAACCATATCGTCTTCCCGCCGGAAGGCGTGCTGAGCCCTCGGCGCAGCCACTACATGATGGTCGACACGATCGAGGCGCCGGACCCGACCACCGTCGTCTTCCACCTCAAATTCGCCACCAACGCCTTCCTGCCGGCGCTCGCCGACCCCTATTCCTGGATCTACCGGAAGGCGATCCTCGATAAGGATCCGCGATGGTACGAGAAGAACATCTCGGGCTCGGGCCCCTTCAAGTTCGCCAGCTATGAGATCGGCCAGGAAATCAAGGGGGTGCGTAACCCCGACTATTATCATAAGGGGCTGCCCTATCTCGACGGGTTCACCGGGATCTATGCCGCCAAGCAGGCGGTGCGGGTCGACGCCATCCGCAGCGACCGGGCGGCGATCGAGTTTCGCGGCTTTCCGCCGACCGTTCGCGACGAGCTGGTCGGCGCCCTCGGCGACAAGATCGCGGTGCAGACCAGCGACTGGAATTGCGGCACGATCGTCGAGCCCAATGCGCAGAAAAAACCGTTCGACGATGTGCGCGTGCGCCGCGCGCTGACCCTGGCGATCGACCGCTGGCATGGCGCGCCGGCGCTGGCAAAGATCGCCAATGTGCACACCGTGGGCGGCGTCGCCTTTCCCGGTGCGCCGCTGGCCGCGACCAAGGGAGAGCTGGAGCAGCTCGCCGGGTATTGGCCCGATATCGAGAAGTCGCGCGCCGAAGCGAGGCGCCTCCTGAAGGAAGCAGGAGCGGAGGGCCTCACCTTCGAACTGGTCAACCGCAATGTCGACCAGCCCTACAAGTATAACGGCGCCTGGGTCATCGACCAGTGGAGCAAGATCGGGCTGCACGCCACCCAGCGCGTGATGCCGACCGGTCCCTGGTTCGAAGCGCTGCGCAGCGGCAATTTCGACGTCGGCGTCACTGGCAATTGTCAGAGCGTTGTCAACCCGCTACTCGACGTGCAACGCTATCTGCCGGGCTCGGTTTACGCGGCCAACTACGGCCGGTTCGAGGACCCCGCAGAGGTCGATCTTTACGACCGGATGCTGCGCGAAACCGATTTCGCAAAACAGCGGACGATGATGCGTGAGTTCGAGAAACGGGCGCTCGATACCGAGGCGCACGACATCTTCCTGTTGTGGTGGTACAGGACCGTCCCCTACCGCTCCTACGTCAAGGGGTGGAAGGTCAGCCCAAGCCATTACGTGAACCAGGACTTGGGGACGGTTTGGCTCGACAAATAGTCAACCGCGCCGGCCGACGGCCGCGATTTGGAGGAACGCATGAGAGTAACATTGGGGTTCGCCGCCGGCCTTGTCGGAATCGCACTCGCCATGCCGGCGATAGCCCAGGAGACACCAAAGCACGGCGGGATCCTGACATATGTGATCCCGGCCGACTCGCCGCCGAGCTTCGACGGGCATCGCGAGGAAACATACGCGACGATCCATTCGATCGCGCCGTTCTATAGCGTCCTGATCCGGGCTAATCCGATGAACCCGGGCGACAGCAGCGATCTCGTCTGCGATCTCTGCACCGAGATGCCCAAGCCGGCCGACGGCGGCAAGACCTATACGTTCAAGATCAGAGAGGGCGTCAAGTTTCACAACGGCGATCCGTTGTCCGCTGCCGATGTCGCCGCCAGCTGGAGCGAGATCGTCTTTCCGCCGCAGGGTGTGCTGAGCGCGCGCCAGGGCAATTTCTCGATGGTGGACAAGATCGAGACGCCCGACCCGACGACCGTTGTCTTCCGCCTGAAGTTTGCCACCGATGCGTTTCTGCCGGCGCTCGCCGACCCCTACGCGTTTGTCTATCAGAAGAAGCAGATCGACAAGGACCCCCACTGGTACGAGAAGAACGTCAACGGCTCGGGCCCCTTCAAGTTCGTCAACTACGAGACCGGCCAGTCGATTGTCGGCGAGCGCAACCCCGATTACTACCACAAGGGCCTTCCTTACCTTGACGGGTTCAAGGGGATCTTTGCCGACAAGCAGGTCACCCGCGTCGAGGCGATCAGGAGCGACCGCGCAGCAATCGAGTTCCGCGGCTTTCCGCCGACCGTGCGCGACGAGTTGAAGACGGCGCTGGGCGACAAGATCTCGGTGCAGGAAAGCGACTGGAATTGCGGCGGCATCGTCACGATCAACCACAAGAGGAAGCCGTTCGACGACGTGCGCGTGCGCCGCGCCCTCACCTTGGCGATCGATCGCTGGGGCACCGCGCCCGATCTGGCGAAGATTGCGGTTGTGCGCACCGTCGGCGGCGTCGTCTATCCCGGCTCGCCGCTCGCCGCGACCAAGGAGGAATTGCAGCAGCTCGCCGGATACGGGCCGGACATCGAAAAATCACGGGCCGAGGCGCGGGGCCTCCTGAAGGAGGCCGGCGCCGAGGGGCTGACATTCGAGCTGAACAACCGCACCGTCGACCAGCCGTACAAGTACTACGGCCTATGGCTGATCGACCAGTGGAGCAAGATCGGGCTGCACGTCACCCAGAAGGTGCTGCCGACCGGGCCCTGGTTCGCGGCGCTGCGCGACGGAAACTTCGCGTTGTCGACCGAGGGCAACTGCCAGAATGTGGTCAACCCGCTCGCCGACGTCGCCAAATACCTGCCGCATACGGTCTCGTCGTCAAACTACGGCAACTTCGAAGACCAGACCGAGGTCGACATCTACAACAAGATGCTGCGCGAAACCGACAAGGCGCAGCAGCGGGTGCTGATGCGCCAGTTCGACACGCGTGTGCTCAGCGACCAGGTGCACTCGATCTACCTGCTATGGTGGCGGCGAATTGTGCCATATCGCTCCTACGTCAAGGGCTGGAAGATCGGCCCGAGCCACTATGTGAATCAGGATCTGGGGACGATCTGGCTCGACAAATAGCCGCGGATCGTGCGTCATTCCGGGCAAGGCGAAGCGGAGAACCGCGCAAGACCGCGGGGTGGGAGAAAACGCGATGCAACGGCTTTTGCGATTAGGCGCAGCGGCTTTCGGCACCGTCCTCGTGGTGATGGCGTCCCCCGCCTTCGCGCAGACCCCGAAGCAGGGCGGCACGCTGACCTTCATGATCCCGGCGGACGCCCCGCCGAGCTTCGATGGCCATCGCGAGGGCACCTTCGCGATGCTGCACGCCTTTGCCCCGTTCTACAGCGTCCTCATCCGGGTCAACCCGGAGAACCCGTCCTCGACCACCGATTTCGTGTGCGATCTGTGCACCGAGATCCCGAAGCCGACCGAAGAGGATACGACATACGCCTTCAAGATCCGCGACGGGGTCAAATTCGATGACGGCTCGCCCTTGACGGCCGCAGACGTGGCGGCGAGCTGGAACGAGATCATTTACCCGCCCGAAGGGGTGTTGAGCGTACGCAAGAGCTTCTACCGGATGGTCGACACGGTCCAGGCTCCCGACCCAAAAACCGTCGTCTTTCACCTGAAGTTCGCCACCAACGCCTTCCTGCCGGCGCTCGCCGATCCGTTTACCTGGATCTACAAGAAGGAGATCATCGACAAGGACCCGCACTGGTACGAGAAGAACGTCATGGGTTCGGGCCCTTTCAAGTTCGTCTCCTACGAGACCGGCCAAGCGATCAAGGGCGTGCGCAACCCGGATTATTATCGGAAGGGGCTGCCCTATCTCGATGGTTTTGTCGGCATCTATGCGGCCAAGCAGGCGACCCGGATCGACGCGATCCGCAGCGATCGCGCCGCCATGGAGTTCCGCGGATTGCCGCCCTCGGCGCGCGACGAACTGGTCCAGTCGCTCGGCGACAAGGTCACGGTGCAAGAGAGCGATTGGAACTGCGGCAGCCTCTTTGAGCCCAACCACAAGAAAAAACCGTTCGACGACGCCCGCGTGCGCCGCGCCTTGACCCTGGCGGTCGACCGCTGGCACGGCGTGCCGGCGCTCTCGAAGGTGGCCGATGTCCACACCGTCGGCGGCATCGTCTTCCCGGGTTCGCCAATGGCGGCGACAAAGGAGGAACTGGAGCAGCTCGCCGGCTATTGGCCCGATATCGAGAAATCGCGCGCCGAGGCACGCCGCCTCTTGAAGGAAGCCGGGGCGGAAGGGCTCAGCTTCGAGCTCTTAAATCGCGGTGTCGACCAGCCCTACAAATATGTCGGCACGTGGCTCGTCGACGAGTGGAGCAAGGTCGGTCTCCATGTCACCCAACGCGTGATGCCGACGGGCCCCTGGCTCGAGGCGATGCGGCGCGGCGATTTCGATGTTCTCTCGGCGGCCAATTGCCACGGCGTGCCAAACCCGGTCGCCGACGTGCAGCGTTTTCTGCCGGGCTCGGTCTTTAGCGGCAATTACGGACAATTCGAGGATAAGGGCGAGGTCGCGCTTTATGATAAGATGCTGCGTGAGACCGATCCCGCCCGCCAGCGCGTTCTGATGCGCGAGTTCGAGAAGCTTGTGCTCGATACCGAGGCCCATGAGGCGTGGGTCGTGTGGTGGTACCGGATCATTCCCTACCGCTCGTACGTCAAGGGCTGGAAGATCAGCCCGAGCCATTTCATCAACCAGGATTTGGCAACCGTGTGGCTCGACAGATAGTGGATAGGGCATAGGCCGCAATGTATCGCTACATCATCAGCCGGATACTGCTGGTTATCCCGACCCTGGCCGGGGCCGCGACCTTGGTTTTCATCCTGATGCGCCTCGTTCCCGGCGACATCTGCCTGGTGCGGCTCGGCGGCGAGGGCAGCAGCTTTACCGCCCAGGCGCTTGCCAGCTGTCATGCCGAGATCGGCATCGACCGACCGTGGATCGTACAATACCTCGATTTCCTGTGGGGCATGGCGCGCTTCGATTTCGGGATCTCGATGTGGTCGGGCAAGCCCGTTATCGTCGAGATCGCCACCCGCTTTCCGATTTCCTTGGAAGTTGCGGTGATGGCGACGATCATCGCGGTGACGATCGCAATCCCACTCGGCACGATCTCTGCGTTGAAGCAGAACACCTGGATCGACCTGGTCGTGCGCTCCTTTTCGATCGCGGGACTGGCGACGCCGGCTTTCTGGCTCGGCATCGTGTCGATCCTCATCGTGCTCGACCTGACGCAAGCGATTTCCGGCCACCCCTGGATGCCTCCCATTGACTATGTCCCCTTGTGGCAGGACCCGATCCGCAATCTTTCCATCGTGATGCTTCCGGCGCTGACGATCGGCTATCGCTATGCCGCGGTATCGATGCGGATGACCCGTTCGGCCATGCTCGAGGTGCTGCGCGAGGACTACATCCGCACCGCGCGCGCCAAGGGGCTGATCAACCGGATCGTGATCAACCGGCATGCGTTGAAGAACGCGCTGCTGCCGGTGGTAACGGTGATCGGCCTCGAGTTCGCGTTCCTGATCGGCGGCCTCGTCGTCACCGAACAGGTGTTCAACCTGAACGGTATCGGCCGACTGATGGTGCTGTCGGTGCAGAACCAGGATTATACGATGACCCAGGCATTGGTGATGCTGGTCGTCACGATCGCGATCCTAAGTAACCTCGTGGTCGACCTGCTCTATGCCTGGCTCGACCCGCGCATTCGTCTGGGATGAGAGCCTGACCCATGACCGTCCTCGAACCGACCCCGACCGGTATTGCCGCCCTCGCCGACGATGGCAGCCTCGCGCCGCGCGGCATCTTTGCGGTCTCCTGGACCTTCCTGCAACGCCAACCGGTCGGCGCAATCGGCATGGTGCTGGTGCTGATCTTCGGGCTCGCCGGTGTCTTCGCCGACTGGATCGCCCCTTACAGCCCGACCGCGAACGACTTTGCCGCGATGACCGAGTCGCCGAGCTTGGCGCATTGGCTCGGCACTGATCAGCTCGGGCGCGATCTGCTATCGCGGATCCTGTTCGGCGCGCGCACCGCATACATCGTCGGCCTCAGTTCGGCCCTGGTCGGCGGCGTCAGCGGCCTGGTGATCGGGGTCGCCAGCGCCTATTTCGGCGGCAAGTTCGATCTGTGGCTGCAGCGCCTACTCGACATCGTGATGTCGTTCCCGCTGATCATCATGGCGCTGGCGATCGTCTCGATCTTCGGCACCGGGGTCCAGAACGTCATCATCGCGATCACGATCCCGGGGATCCCGCGTTGCGCACGGGTGGTGCGTTCGAGCGCGCTGGCGATCCGCGAGGTGCCCTATATCGATGCGGCGCGCGCCCTCGGCTACAGCCATTCCCGGATCATCTTGCGCCATATGATACCCAACGTGATGGGGCCGTTCCTGGTGATCATCACCGCCTGGGTCGGGCAGGCGATCCTCGCCGAAGCGGCGCTCTCATATCTCGGGCTCGGCGTCCAGGAGCCGGTGCCGGCGTGGGGACTGATGCTCCAGGGCGGGGCCGAGGAATACGCAACGACGGCGCCGTGGATTGCCATCTTTCCGGGTCTGGCGATCATGCTGACCGTATTCGGCATCAACCTGTTCGGCGACTCGCTGCGCGACGTACTCGACCCCAAGATGCGCGACCGCTGATCGAAATAACCGCGTTCCCGGCGAAGGCCGGGACCCATCCCTCCGCCAACTCACAGGCCGACAAGTGGGTCCCGGCCTTCGCCGGGAATGCGATTTTCTGAAATCGCGGTAATACTATGAGCGCGGACGGCGGTGCGGGGGTCGGAGACGGGGATGGGCTGGCAGCCGGAACTCGACGAATTGCGCGAGCGCGAGCGGCAGGCCCGCGAGCTCGGCGGCGCCGACAAGGTCGAGCGCCAGCACC
>JBARKH010000577.1:0-27655 GCA_049801295.1 Allostellaceae bacterium
CGGCTGCGCGCCGAGATGACGGCGCGGATCAACGCGGCCCTGCCCGGCTCGACCGGCGGGGTTGCCTCCGCGGTCATAACCGGCAAGCGCGGCGCGATGGCCGAGGACGTGAAGCAGGCGTTTCGCCAATCGGGCCTCTCGCACCTCCTGGCGATCGCGGGGCTCCATCTCGGCCTCGTCGGCGGCTTTGTGTTCTTCGCGGTGCGCGGCGCCCTCGCGCTGATCCCCCCTCTGGCGTTGCGCTATCCGATCAAGAAGATCGCAGCGGTCGTCACGCTCATCGTTCTCTTTTGCTATCTGATGACGCTTTTATTTCCAGCGTTCCCAAACGTTGAAGGGCGAGAAGAAACACGCGCTCTCAATGTCTTGATACACATACAGGACACAGTGCTGTGCTGCACCGCTTTCCGGCCGGTAGAAGCCCGCTGCCAACTTGACGACCGACGGGCGCGATCGAGCCTTAGGTTCAGGAGCTTCCTCGGCTCGTACGCGTGGGTTTTCCGACGAGAGAGGGCTGGAGCAGCTGGCTCGGGTACAGCCCGAGGCGCCGTCCCTAATGTCGGCTTGGCCCGCCGAAACCGGTCGTTGGGCTTCCCACGGGTGAACGCGTCAGATCGACCCGAAGGCCGACCCCCAGCGTTCGCCCCGGTAATGGGTCTTCATGCCCCACTCCGGCCATTGTATCGTCGTCAGCATGGCAAAGCTCAGGCTCAGCATTGTCTTGGACTCCGGCGCGCGCATCGGCCCCGGTAAGGCGGCGCTGCTGGAAAGCATCCGCGATACTGGATCCATCTCGGCCGCTGCGCGCGACATGGGGATGTCCTACAAGCGCGCTTGGCTGCTGCTCGATAGCATGAACCAAGCCTTCACTGAGCCGGTCGTGACAGCCGCGCCGGGCGGGGCGCACGGGGGCGGCGCGAGCTTGACGGCGTTTGGTGTCGAGCTGCTTGAACGCTACCGGCGTTTGGAGAAGACGGCCGCACGGCTCGCAGGCGACGATATGACGGCGCTCGCTCGCCGGGCCCGCCCGGAGGCTGGCCCGAAAATCTGACAGATTGACGCTATAGCAGCTTTGCCATAGCGACCGGCTAGCGCTATAGATAATTTGCCATAGCGCAGAAGGCTGCAATGACAGGGCAGGTGCACATGCCGGTGCTAGCGGATAAGGTTGGCGATGTCGCTGACGCTCCGTCGGCCGCCGGAAAAACGCGCGGCAGCCTGGCGGCCTTCGGGGGCGGCGCAATGATCGGCGCGCTGGGCGGGTTGATCGGCCTCGGCGGTGCGGAATTTCGATTGCCACTATTGATCGGGGCATTCCGCTTCGGCGCCCTGCAAGCCGTGATCCTCAACAAGGCCATGAGCCTCGTCGTTGTCGCCTCTGCCTTGCCGTTCCGAGCAGCGGCAGTTCCCTTTGCGGCCGTTGCCGCGAATTGGTCAATCATCCTCAACCTTCTTGCCGGAAGCCTACTCGGTGCTTGGTTTGGCGCAGGTTGGGCAACCCGGCTGGCATCACCGACGCTCTACCGCATCATCGCCGCACTGCTCGCTGCTATCGCTGCCATTTTGCTGCTCGGCCATGAGGCGTCAGCCTCGGGAGCCATGCTGATCGGCCCGGCGCAAATGGTAGTCGGGGTGGTTGCCGGGTTGGTGATCGGTGTCGTCGCTGCGCTGCTCGGGGTGGCAGGGGGTGAGCTACTAATCCCGACGCTTATCCTGCTGTTCGGTGCCGACATCAAACTGGCCGGGAGCCTGTCGCTCGCGGTGAGCCTGCCGACGATGCTCGTCGGCTTTGCCCGCTATAGCCGGGATCGGAGCTTTGTCGTTCTCGGTGAAAACCGCCGCTTTGTGCTGGTGATGGCAGCGGGGTCTATCGTCGGCAGCTTCATCGGCGGCCGGCTGCTCGGGCTGGTTCCAAATGCCATCCTGCTGCCGCTGCTCACGGTCATCCTGGTGATTTCGGCTTTCAAAGTCTGGCGCCATAGGTAACACCGCGCACGCCGTGCAATAAATCCGAATTTATGTTGGGCTCGGCGCCAAACGGAGAGGCGCGCCGCCCGTTTTGGGCTAGTCTCCACCAATGGCCGATGCTGTCGTCCTACGCCGTACCGTAATGCTCGTGGCACTGCTGAACCTCTCCTATTTCGGGGTCGAGTTTGCAGTTGCGCTGTTGATCGGGTCGGTGTCGCTGTTCGCTGATTCGATCGACTTTCTCGAAGATGCGACTGTCAACGGGTTGATCCTCGTTGCCCTCGGATGGAATGTACGTCGGCGATCAATCGTGGGCATAGTACTCGCGGCCGTCCTGTTCGTACCCGCAATCGCCACGGCGTGGATGGCGTGGCAGAAATTCCAGCTCCCGCTGCCGCCAGCGCCACTGCCCCTGTCGCTCGCAGGCCTGGGCGCGCTTGCAATAAATTTGTTCTGCGCCTTTCGCCTTTCGCGCTTCCGCACCCACGGCGGAAGCCTGACACGCGCGGCGTTCCTATCATCGCGAAACGATGCGCTGGCCAACGTCGCGATCATCGCCGCCGGTCTGCTGACGGCGGCAACGGCCTCCGCATGGCCTGATCTGATTGTCGGTCTCGGTATTTTCGCGCTGAACCTTGACGCGTCACGGCAGGTTTATGGGGCCTCCCGCGATGAGCGCCGCGCGATCTACGCCCAGCCTTAGCCGTGGAGCCCAGCTTTGTCCGCTGACGCCGTACCAGCTCCGGTCAAATCGACGCCGCGGCCCGGTTGGCGCAATTGGCGGAGAGCGGCCATTCCGATGCGGCTCAGTTGCGTCGTTCTGCGGCGGCTCGGAGCATAGCCACTTGCGATCAGGAGCGACAAAGGGTGCTGCCGGTCAACGATCTTGGGACAGAAAGCTGACAGCACGGCTCCAGGCACCATCTGATCCATGTCAATGGGCGCTCGGAGGAAGAAGATATCCTGCAAAAAGAGGCAGGGCTCCAGCAGCGCCACGCTGGCGGCGCATAACTCTTGCACTCGAAAGGAGTTGGTCCATGCACGCCAAGGATATCATGACGGTAAACGTCATTTCGGTTTCGGAAGATTCGCCTGTCCACGACGTCGTGGGTCTACTGCTGAAGTACCGGATCAGTGCCGTACCGGTCGTCGACGGCACGCGAAAGGTCGTCGGCATTGTCAGCGAGGGCGACCTGCTGCGCCCCGAGGCAAGTCGCGCCGGGAGACGGCGTCCGTGGTGGCTGGAGGCGGTCTTCGCTGGCGAGCCGGTGGCCTACGAAAAGACGCTCGGCCGCACTGCCGGGGCGGTAATGACGCGAAACGTGTTTACCGTGGACGAGGACACGCCACTCAATGAAATTGCCGAACTGCTGGAGCGCCATCACATCAAGCGCGTCCCGGTGCTCAGCGACGGCCGGCTCGCGGGTATCGTCAGCCGAGCTAATCTGCTGCACGGTCTTGCCAACACGATAGTCGATCATCATGAACCCGGCGCGGCGAAGGACCGGCAACTCCGCGAAGAACTGGTGAAAATCCTGCTGGGGAAGCATCAGCTCGATACGGTTCTCGTCAACGTCACCGTGAGCGACGGCAATGTCCGGCTCTGGGGCGTGGTCGAAAACGTAGACGAGGCCGCACTGGCCGAAAATGCTGCGAAGACCCTGCCGGGCGTAAAGTCGGTCAAGAACAATCTCAGCCCCGGCCCGATGTCAGGCGTGCCAGCGTAGGCTGAGATCACAGGGCGCCGCCTCCAATTAGTTGGCAAGCGCTCTATCTCCGCCGGCGATCGGACGGGGGGCAGCCGAGGCGGAGCTGCTCCTGGTTAGTTCCGTGAGGCGCGTCGCGCCCACGGGCTCCTCTGTCTGGAAGGGAACGAGAGCGACACGTCGGGCGAGTGTCTCCTTGACCTTGGCGATCTCCCGGACCTCGGCAATGGCGCGAGACAGCAATAACGGATCGACCGGCCGAGCCGCAGCTAGACAGGCGTTGATCACCCATGCGTAGGGTTCGATGCTCGCACGGCGCAGATCATCTTGAAGCGCACTTGCTTCGAGAACGGGCGTGGTTTCGGGGAGCGTGACGATGAGAATTTTCGTATACGCGCTGTCCTGTAGCATCATAAGCGGTGTGCGAATCCGGACGGCGGCCATCGGGTTCTGGGTCAACTGACGATGGTAAGCGCCGGCGGTGTCGAGCAGCAGCAACGTATGTCCGGTGGGCGCGGTGTCGATCACCGTAATCCCCTTGCGCCCGGACATCACCGCTCGCGCAAAGGCTTGGAATACAGCGACCTCCTCATAGCAGGGTGACTGAAGTTCCTCGCGCAATAGCGCCAGTTGTTCCGGCGATTTCGTACTCTCGGCCGCTTCCAGCATCCGCGCCCGGTACTGCCTTACTTCCTCCTTCGGATCGATATGGCTGACGGTGAGGTTCGGGACGCTCTCGGGGAGAGTTTCGACCAGATGCTGCGCCGGGTCGGTCGTTGTCAGGTTCACGGCCTTGCCGCCCTGGGCAAGCGCGACTGCGACGGCGGCGGCAATCGTGGTCTTGCCGACGCCGCCCTTACCCATGACCATGACGAGGCCGTGTTCCTCGGCGGCAATGTCATCCACCAGCGCCCGCAGGTCGATGAGGCCTGACGGCAAGGCGACGACGGACGGCGCCGTCTCCGGTGGCAAAGCTTCTGTGCCGAACAGAAATCCCCGCAGCGCTTCCAGGCCCACGATGTTCCGGCCGCATAGCGGGATGTCCGAGCGCGGCAGGGCTGCCAACTCCGGTGGCATCTTGGCAAGGGCCAGCGCGCCTCGGCGCTCAATTGCCTTGGCAAGAGGGTCTTGCAGATCGGCCGCCCGAAACACGCCGTTGACGACGAGTTGTTGATTGGTCAGCCCCTGACCCCGCAGCTCGGTGCTGGTGCGCGCTGCTTCGATGAGAGCCACCCGGTCGGGCCGCGCGACGAGCACAACCGCCGTCGCGGACGGATCGGCAAGTGCCCGCACCGTGGTTTCATAGCGCACACGCGCCGCCTTCAAACCTGAGAGCGGTCCCAGACACGATACATCGCCTGGCGCCGAGTCCAAGAAGCCGGTCCAGGCGGCAGGAAGCTCAAGCAAGCGCAACGTATGGCCGGTCGGCGCCGTGTCGAAGATGACATGGTCGTAGTCCTTCGACATGCCGGGATTGCTTAACAGCAGGGCGAATTCATCGAAGGCGGCAACTTCGACCGTACAGGCACCTGCGAGGCGCTCCTCCAACAGGGCGAACTCCTGCTCTGGCAACACGCCGCGATAGGGCGCAACGGTCCGTTCGCGGTAATCGAGAGCCGCCTGCTCCGGGTTGATGTTCATCGCGGCTACACCCGATGCACCGACAACCTCTGTTGGGTGGACGCCGAGTTGAGTTCCGAGGACCGCGTCAAGGTTCGATGCCGGATCCGTGCTCACGATCAACACCCGCCGCCCCGCGCCGCCGAGAAGGACCGCGCTGGCGCAGGCCAGCGATGTTTTCCCCACGCCACCTTTCCCCGTGAAAAAGAGATGCCGAGGGGCTCGTTTCAGGAACTCAGGCCAATGGAATCGCTTGTCCTCGCTCGCCATCCTGTCACGGCCCCTTCTTTTGTTCACTGAATTGGTCATAGGCGCGCACGGCATCGCCGCCATAGACGGCCGCCGGCCCGCCTCCCATGTAGACAGCGAGAGCGATGGTTTCGAGAAACTCTTGCCGGGTTGCTCCGTGATGGTGAGCCATCTTCGTGTGGTAGGCGATGCAGCCGTCGCAGTGGATGGCGATACCGATGGCGAGTGCCATCAACTCCTTGGTCTTCGTATCAATGGCGTTCGGCGCAGTGGCCGCCGCTGCTAGCGCGGCGAACGCCTTCATCGTGTCCGGCGAGCCTGGGCGCAACATCCCCACGCCGGCGATGACGTCGTTGGCGATCTGAACGAAATCCTTGCTCATGATTGGTACCTCGGTTTCGCTATGCGGCCTCGGTCATCATCCGGCTCAGTCGGGGGCCGCCCTCGGCGTCGCTCTTGAGCCCGGGCGCATTCCTGGCGGTGATGGTCAACAAGGGACTAGGCCCAGGACCGCTTGACGGCATTGATCTCGATCATCCCCGGAACCTCGGCGTGATCGATGGCTCGCCGTTGGCCAGGAAGGAGGCGGTCCTCGATGGGGCCAAGCTCGCTCCACCCCGTCTCGGTCAAGGTCATTCAAACTGCGCCACGGACCGCTTGCTCACGGCATGCGCGACGATCGGACCAAAAAGCTGATGCGAATGGCGTCGGAATCGGTTATTCCAGAATTATGGAAATGGACATGGCCGCCCGTATCTTCGGGGCTCTGGGTCAGGAGCGGCGCCTTAGCGTGCTGCGGCTGTTGATCGCGCGCGGCCCGAACGGCTTGTCTGCGGGCGAACTAGCGGACCAGGTGGGCATGCCGTCCTCTACGACATCGTTTCATCTGAGCGCGCTGGAGCGCGCCGGCCTGATCGTCGCCACCCGCCAACGACAGCAGATTATCTATGCGCTTCGCGTTAGCGCTTTGCGTGAGCTGCTCGCGTTTCTGACGGAAGCGTGCTGCGGCGGACATCCGGAATTGTGTGGCGATATCGCTCAACTTTGGCCGCCCTCGCTAGAGGAGGAAAGCAGTTCCATGACCCCTGCCTTCAATGTGCTGTTCCTGTGCACGCGCAATTCGGCCCGTTCGATCATGGCCGAGGCGATCCTCAATCGGTTCGCCGGCGAGCGGTTCCATGCTTACTCGGCCGGCTCCGACCCGGCCGACGCGCCGATGCCGGAGGTTCTGGACAAGCTGCGGGCCGTCGGCCACGAAGTGTCGGGACTGCACAGCAAGTCATGGCACCTGTTTGCCGGCGCCGACGCCCCTGTTCTCGATTTTGTCATAGGACTTTGCGACACTTTCGACGGTCAAGCCTGCCCCGATTTTGGCGACAAAGCAGTCACCGCGTCGTGGTCGTTGCCGGATCCTGCGAAGTTCACCGGCACGAACGCCGAGCGTGCGGCCCTCTTGAATGAGCTCTATGGCGGGCTTTACCGGCGGATAACGATTTTTGCCAACCTGCCCTTCGACAAACTCGACCGGATGGCGGTGCGCGCCCGTCTCGACGAGATCGGTGAGGGGCCAGTGGGCGCCCTGATGCGCGCTCAGGAGAAATAAAGTCATGCGTGTCGGCATCAATGGGCTGGGACGTATAGGCCGCCTTGCACTGCGTGCTGCGCTTGGCGCGATGGAGCGACCTACGGATGACCCGCGCGCCGGCAATCGGCTCGACATCGCTCATGTGAACGAGGTGAAGGGCGGCGCCGCGGTCGCCGCGCACCTCCTCGAATTCGACAGCCTGCACGGACGCTGGCGCCAAAGTTTCGGCGCCGACGGCGACGATGGGATCGTAATCGGCAACCGGCGCATCGGCTTTTCGGCCGCGAGCCTGCCGGGCGAGGTGCTGTGGGGCGACCTCGGCTGCGAGGTGGTTTTGGAATGCACCGGCAAGTTCCTGAAGCCGGATCAGCTACAGGGCTACTTTGACCGTGGAGTGCGGCGCGTCATCGTCGCCGCGCCGGTCAAGGATCCGGCGGCGCTCAACATCGTGGTCGGGGTCAACGACGACAACTACGACCCGAACGAGCACCGGCTGATCACCGCCGCCTCGTGCACGACGAACTGCCTCGCGCCGGTGGTCAAGGTGATCCACGAAGCCATCGGCATCCGCCACGGGCAGATCACGACGATCCACAATCCTACTAACACCAATGTCGTCGTCGATGCGCCGCACAAGGACCTGCGCCGCGCCCGCTCGGCGATGCTGTCATTGCAGCCGACCACGACCGGCAGCGCGACCGCGATCGCGCTGATCTATCCCGAGCTGAAGGGACGGCTCAACGGTCACGCGGTTCGTGTGCCCGTGCTCAACGCCTCGCTGACCGATTGCGTCTTTGAACTGGAACGGAAGATCGGCGAGGGCGAGGTCAACGAACTGTTCCAGGCCGCATCGGTCGGGCCGCTCGCCGGCATCCTCGGCTACGAGGTGCGGCCGCTGGTCTCCGCCGATTATGCCGGCGACACGCGCAGCTCGATCGTCGACGGGCCGAGCACGATGGTCACCGACGGCACGCTGCTCAAAATCTATGCCTGGTACGACAATGAGGTCGGCTATGCCTGCCGCATGGTCGATTTGGCCAACATCGTCATCGAGCGAGGTGTGTGATGGCCGGAGCGCGCAACTACCTGATCGTGACCGCCAGCTATTGGAGCTTCACGCTCACCGACGGCGCCCTGCGGATGCTGGTGCTGCTGCACTTCTACACGCTCGGCTATACCCCGTTCATGCTGGCCTCTCTGTTCCTGCTTTACGAGGCGGCCGGCATCTTCGCCAATCTCGGGGGCGGCTGGCTGGCGGCCCGCTTCGGCATCCCGCGCATGCTTGCGACCGGGCTCGTGCTCCAGATCGGCGGCTTGCTGCTGCTCTCCGGGCTCGACCCGAGCTGGGGGGCGACCTTCTCCGTCGTCTGGGTCGTCTTGGCGCAGGGCGTCTCTGGCGTCGCCAAGGACATCACCAAGACCGCCTCCAAATCGGCGATCAAGGCGACCTCCGAGGGTGGCGCCGGACAATTGTTCCGCTGGGTCGCGTGGTTCACCGGCTCGAAGAACGCGATGAAGGGTTTTGGCTTCTTCGTCGGCGGGCTGCTGCTCGAAGCCGTCGGGTTCCGCCCGGCATTGTGGCTGATGGCCGGGATGCTCGGCATCGTGCTCGTCAATGTCGTGTTGAGCCTGCCGACGGAACTCGGCAAGGCCAAGGCATCGAAATCGTTTCGCGAGCTGTTCGCCAAGTCACGCGCGATCAACCTGCTCGCGGCGGCGCGCATCTTTCTGTTCGGGTCGCGTGACGTTTGGTTTGTCGTCGGCTTGCCGGTCTTCCTTTACGCCCAGGGGTGGAAGTACATCGAGGTCGCGGGCTTCATCGCCGCCTGGACGATTGGCTACGGGCTGGTACAGGCAGTCGCTCCGTCGGTCGTGCGCCGCAGCACCGACGGCTTGTCGCGGGAAATCCCCGAAGCGCGCCTATGGGGCGCGGCGTTGACCGCGATTCCGGTCGCCCTGGTATTGCTGTTGCAGGCCCACCTCCCGGTAAGTCCCGGTCTCCTCGTGGTCGTTGGTCTTGGCGTTTTCGGGTTTGCTTTCGCGGTGATCTCGTCGCTGCACTCATACCTGATCCTCGCCTATGCGGGGTCGAAGAAAGCCGCGGAGGACGTCGGCTTCTACTATGCCGCCAACGCGGGAGGCCGGCTTTTCGGCATCCTGTTGTCGGGAGCGCTGACGCAATATGGCAGCCTGCCGGCCTGCCTGTGGGGTTCGGCAGCGATGCTGGCGCTCTGCCTGGTACTGGTATTCCTGCTACCCGCCGAGATCGAGACGCGCCGCGAAATTGTCGCGGCGGCCGAGTAAGCCCGAAAAAGCCGGCCTTGCCGTGTTCTGCGACCCGATTTCTCCGGCGCCGGGTGATTTCGAGAGTTTGCGAAATATCGCTTGAACCGTGCTCTCGAAATCCTTAGTTTCTATGGTCGGTGAAATATCGAAGTCTGTGGGCGATTTTGGACCAGAAACGCGCGATTGCTGCGCTGGGCGCCCTTGCACAGGAGACCCGGCTCGACCTGTTCCGTCTGCTCGTCACCTGCGGGCCGGAGGGATTGCCGGCCGGAATCATTGCCGAGCGGCTCGGGGTGCAGCCCTCGTCTTTGTCCTTCCATCTGGCCCAGCTGACCCACGCCGGGCTCATTGCGCAGCGCCGCCTGAGCCGACAGCTAATCTATTCGGCCGAATACGGCGCGATGACCGAACTGCTCGCCTACCTCACCGAAAATTGCTGCGGCCGCAGCGAGGCCTGCGTGTCCGCCTGCGATCCCGCCGACGCCCTTGCCACAGGAGAAAGCGATGAAGCGCCTGCACGTGCACGTGTCCGTTGACGATCTGGCCCAGTCCACCCGGTTCTATTCGACGCTGTTCGCGGCAGAGCCGACTGTCGTCAAGAACGACTACGTCAAGTGGATGCTCGATGACCCGCGGGTCAATTTCGCGATCAGTACGCGGGAAGGGCACACCGCCGGCATCTCGCATCTCGGCATCCAGGCCGAAGACGAGACCGAGCTTGCCGAGATCTATGAGCGGCTAAGCCGTGCCGAGCGACCTCTGGTCGAGGCCAAGGGAGCGACCTGCTGCTACGCGAATTCGGACAAGACTTGGGTCGCCGACCCGCAGGGTGTGCCGTGGGAGACCTTCTTCACCTACGGTGAAAGCACCGTCTACGGCGAAGGGTCGTTGGCGAAACTCAAGGAAGTCAGCGAGGGCGCGTGCTGCGCGCCGACCTGCTGCGAACCCGAGGCAATCCTGCAATCGTCACCGCAACCCGCCGCCACGGCGGCAGCCTGCTGCGCCCGTTAGCAAAGCCCTCCAGACCGCGATGATGGGAAAGATCATGGACACCACTCAAATCAAGGAAATGGTTCGCGCACGGTACGGCAGCATCGCCGAAGCAGCTGGTGCCGCCGATTGCTGCGCACCGGCGACCTCTTGCTGCGGGCCGTCGGCAGCCGGGACACCGGCTAGCAAGTCGCTGGAGATGGGCTACTCAGACGCCGAACTGGCTGCGGTGCCCGAGGGCGCCAATCTCGGCCTCGGCTGCGGCAACCCGCAAGCTATAGCAGCCCTGCGGCCGGGCGAGGTGGTGATCGATCTCGGCAGCGGCGCCGGGTTCGATTGCTTCCTGGCGGCGCAGCAAGTCGGCGCGCAGGGTCATGTTATCGGCGTCGACATGACCCACGAGATGCTGAAGAAAGCGCGCGAGAATGCCGCAAAGATCGGCGCGACCAATGTCGAGTTCCGCCTTGGCGAGCTCGAGCACCTGCCGGTCGCGGACAACACCGCCGACGCAATCCTGTCGAACTGCGTGATCAATCTGGTGCCCGACAAGGAGCAGGTGTTCCGCGAGGCCTTTCGAGTACTCAAACCAGGCGGGCGGCTGGCGATCTCCGACGTAGTCAACAACGCACCCCTGCCGGCAGAGCTTCAGGCCGATACCGCGTTGTTGTGCGGCTGTATCGCGGGCGCCGCACCGGTTGCGCGGATCGAGGCGTGGCTGAGCGCGGTCGGCTTCGTCGATGTGCGGGTCGCGCCGAAGCCGGAGAGCCGCGCATTGATCGCAACCTGGGCGCCGGGCAAGGGGATCGAGGATTTTGTCGTCTCGGCGATCGTCGAAGGCCACAAGCCATTCTGAACCCTTGCCCAAGCCGGTGGTGACCGCTCACGCGTCGGGGCGGTCATCACCGCTCGATGACCAGGTCGGTATCGGCCGGTGAATGAGGCGATTGTCGCTATTCGACGATCATCGATAAAAAAAGAGAGGAGCTCGCAATGGCGGCTCAGCCCCTAACAAAAAGACTGTCATTCCTGGACCGCTACCTGACAGTCTGGATTTTCGGCGCGATGGCAGGCGGGATTGCCCTTGGGTCGCTATTCGCCGGCTTACCGAGCTTTCTCAACAGCCTCTCATTCGGCAGCACCAACGTACCCATCGCCATCGGTCTGATCCTGATGATGTATCCGCCGCTCGCGCGGGTGCGCTACGAGGAACTGCCGCAGGTATTCAAGGACTGGCGGGTTCTGACCCTCTCGCTCCTGCAGAACTGGCTGATCGGGCCTGTGCTGATGTTCGCACTCGCGGTGTTGTTTCTGCGAGACTACCCCGAATACATGACCGGGCTGATCCTGATCGGCCTTGCCCGTTGCATCGCCATGGTCATCGTTTGGAACCAGCTCGCCGGCGGCAACAACCAGTATGTGGCTGGGTTAGTCGCCTTGAACTCGATTTTCCAGATCATTTTTTTCAGCGTTTACGCATGGTTCTTCTTGACCGTGCTTCCACCCCTCGTCGGGCTTGAAGGCCGCATCGTCGACGTAGCCTTCTGGACGATTGCTGAAGCCGTGCTGATCTATCTCGGCGTGCCGTTTGCCGCCGGCTTCCTGACCCGGCTCATCCTGACCAGGCGCAAGGGCCTCGTTTGGTACGAAAAGCAGTTCCTGCCGAAGATCGGCCCGATCACCCTCGTCGCGCTGCTCTTTACCATCCTTGCCATGTTCAGCCTCAAGGGCGGCATGGTGCTGCAGCTGCCGTTCGACGTCCTGCGCATCGCAGTCCCGCTCGCGCTCTACTTCGTCATCATGTTCGTGATCAGCTTCTGGATGGGCAAGGTGATCGAGGCCGATTATCCCCGCACCACGGCAATCGCCTTCACCGCGGCCAGCAATAATTTCGAGCTCGCCATAGCTGTCGCCATCGCGACATTTGGCCTAGCATCACCGATTGCCTTTGCCACGGTCATAGGACCGTTGGTCGAGGTTCCTGTGCTGATTTTGCTGGTCTCGGTGGCTCTTTGGCTGAAGCGTCGTTGGTTCGACACACAGCATCCAGCGAGGGCACCCGTGGAATCGGTAGAATAGTGTGATCACCCATCGTTATAGGACAATTCCTCGGTCCTGACCCCCACCTCGAAAATCGGAAGTCTCTACCCTTCGGGATAGCGTAAAGGACATTACGCTGGGCTAATCGATCCTGGATGAGGCGCCTTGAGTGAGGTCGGGCCCGGCGCCCGGTCTGTTCGATGACGTTCGGCCAAATGGCCGGAATCGGCGCGACCTCGCCGCTGACCATCGCGTTGACGAAGGACCGCTTACCGCTCGCCCCGCTTTGCTCGCCAACGCCTCCGAATGACCGCTGGGGGCAGAAAAACGGGCCTATTCTGCTGCCCCCTAATCGACCCTTTCAGTCTCTAAAGGTTTGATATAAAAAGGCAGACAGCCACCTGATGACGCTTTTATTTCCAGCGTTCCCAAACGTTGAAGGGCGAGAAGAAACACGCGCTCTCAATGTCTTGTTACACGGACAGGACACAGTGCTGTGTTGCACCGCTATCCGGCCGGTAGAAGCCCGCTGCCAACTTGACGGCCGACGGGCGCGATCGAGCCTTAGGTTCAGGAGTTTCTTCGGCTCGTACGCGTGGGTTTTCCGACGAGAAGGGGCTGGAGCAGCTGGCTCCGGTACAGCCCGAGGCGCCGTCCTAAATGCCGGTTTGGCCCGCCGAAACCGGTCGTTGGGCCTCCCACGGGTGAACGCGTCAGATCGACCCGAAGGCCGACCCTCAGCGTTCGCCCCGGTAATGGGTCTTCATGCCCATTTGCTACATTCATCCCGAAGCAATGAAATGGCTGAGAGGTGTGAGCAGCGGTCATCCCGAATACTGCCCGCGCCCTCAGAATTTGATCCGGATGCCATCATAGACCGCGATCGGCGGCGAACCGACTGCGACAGTTTTCGGATTCAGACCGGTTTTTGGACATCCTGTCGATCAGATAATTCCACCGAGAATCGCAAAGCCTGCCAGCGCCATTGCGCTCCCGGCCACGCGCGAAATACGGTCGTCCGTCGCCTCGCCGATTCTGCCGAGGACGAGGCCGATCCCGCAGCCATGGAGCCCCGCCGTGGCCAGCACAAAGCCAAGCGCGTATTCGAACCCGGATGCGGTTTCCGGCATTTCCGCGCCGTGAGCGTGGCCGTGGAAGATCGCGAACAGGCCGACCAGCGCCATTGCGGCCACCGTCGGCAAATGCAGGCGGAAGGCGACGGCAGCGCCGAGAACGACGACCGACAGCCCGATCCCGATCTCGACGAAGGGCAACCCCAGGCCACCCATTCCCGCTACGCCGCCGGCGACCATCATGGTCACGAACGATAGCGGCACGGCCCACAAGGCGCGGCCGCCCAGATGGGCCGCGAACAAGCCGACCGCGACCATCGCCAGCACATGGTCAATGCCGCCGATCGGATGCGCGAAACCGTGCGCGAAGCCGCTCGTGGTACCGACGCCGGTATGGGCATAGGCCGCCGTCGACGCGAGCAACAGAATGCCGGTGATTAAAGTTCGACGGTACATGGCTCACCCTTTCAGAGGGGGTTGTGGCGTCGCAATGTCAATTTGCCGATATGCCGGCAGGGAGTGCGCTTCTGCTCAGCGCGACACGCTCCGCCGCCACCCCGAAGCCCAGCCCCAGCACCGTCCAAAGCAAGAGTTGTGCTCCAATCGAGGCGATCCGGAACCGCCACAGCACGTCGGCCGGGAATTGGTTGGGCACCTCGTTGACCACGGGTAGCGCGACGCAGGCGACGATCATCGCGACCAGATAGACGGCGCCGGCGATGAGCCACGCATTCCACGCGCCGAAGCGGGGCTGGAGCCGTCTCCGTACCATTCCCGCACCAATCATCGCCGCGAGCGACAGCGCGATCATGCTGAAATAGAGCGCGGTGCGCACGCCGATCGTCTCGGCTTCGCCGATCGATGGCGGGTTTGGCGGATATTTGAGGGTCGGCACGACATAGACGGCGAAAAATCCCACTCCGGCGAGTAGGGCGGCAGTGGCGCGCGGCGAAAACTCGCCCATGCGGCCATAAGCGAGCGCGAACGCCAGAGCGAAAAGCCCGCCCAAGGCGACGCTATAAACCGCGATGCCGGCAAACAGGCCAAGGCCGGCCTGGATCTCGCGGCTGACCAGTTCGGGGTTCGACCCTGCCAGGGCATCCGGGTGGGGAGCAATTGCATGGGCGTGAGCCTTAGCCGCTTCGAGCTGAGCCTCAAAGGCAATCGCCCGGTCGACCGGCGGCTCGCCGGCAAGCTTCAGAAAACCGAAACAGATTATGCTCGCGAACACGCCGACCAGCATGCCGCGCCACAACAGGTCGCCAACCATGTCTCGTCCTCCTGCTTAGTGGCAGGGAAAGCCGAGCAGATGGCGCCCATCATGCACGAATTCGTGCACGTACATTCCCGAGATCAGCGACGTGGCGCCTTCCTCAACGCCGACGAAATAGATCGTCAGGAGCAAAAGCACCCCGCCGAACACCGCCCACGGCAATGCCTCGCGCACCGGAATTGCGGCCGGTCGAAGCGTGGGGGCTAAGGCGCTGGCGGTCATCGTTCGATCTCCTGGGATGGCGCGTCCCGTTAGAGGTTGTCGCTTACACGAGGGAGGTCTGACTCTCGGCTCCGCTTTCCAGCGCGAACCGATTACAGTGGCGCGTCCGTACCGGGTTCTCACCGGCTTCCGCACCTCGCGTCGACGGACGCGATGATAGAAGTCGCCATTTCTCACTGTCAATCGGAGCAATCAGAAATGCGTCGCTACCTGGCCGCGGTCCGACGATTGACATCAAGTCGCGGATATTTCTCCGCGATCTTGACACCAGCCGAACAGCGCGACCTAGCTAGTGGAGCGAATCTAGCGTTTGGTGCCCGCGCCGGACAGCTGCGATGATATTGTCGCGGCCCGCAAGATTTTAAGCGGCTGCGTCCAGATCGCTCGACCGGCTTTCTAAACGTCACCACGCGTATGAGGGCCTTCTTGAAAATCGCCACGCGCCTTGAGCTACACTGCCAGCCGAAAACCGGCTGCAACACGCGACCAGTGATATGCTCCCGCTCAGATTGCGGGCTCGCCGCTTAAGGTGGTGGTAGGCTCTGGCTGGTCGGCAATCCGGCCGTTTTCCAATCGGGAAAGCCATCCTCCAGCCGTCGTGCCCGGTAGCCACGCTGACGGAGCAAGGCGACTGCCTCGAACGAGAGGACGCACCACGGGCCGCGGCAATAAGCGACGATCTCCTGATCCGGCGGCAATTCGGCCAGGCGCTGTTCCAACTGTGCTAACGGGATATTCCGTGCCTCGGGTAAGTGCCCGTTGGCGAACTCGTCCTCGGGACGGACATCGAGGACGGCCGCCGATCCAGCGCGTAATCGGTCGAGCAATTCATCGCGCGACACCGGCTCAAACTCGTCGCGCGCCCGGAAATAGGTCGCCATCACCCGCGCGATCTCGGCGCTGTTGCGCTCGCCGACCCGGCTGAGCGCGCTAAGCAGTCCAACCACCAACTCGTCGCCGGCCAGCCGATAGTAGACGCGCTTGCCGTCGCGCCGGCCCGCGACGAGTGCGGCGCGACGGAGAAGCTGCAGGTGCCGGGATGTATTGGCGAGGGTGAGGTTTCCTCGTGCCGCCAAATCCTCGACGCTTCGCTCGCTCTGCCCGAGATGTTCGAGCAATTCGAGCCGATGCGCATGGCCGAGCGCCCGCGCTATCTGGGCGAGACCGGCAAACACCTGCTGTTTCGGACCCACGCTTGACATCTCACTCGGTCTGATAATCAATCACGAGAATAATTGAATGACCCTAACGATCAAAGGATACCGACCCTAAAGCGGGCTGAGAGAATCGCATGATCGTCGGCTTTTTTCCAGCAACAACGATGCCCGATGCCGACTGGTGGCAGGCGTTGTGGCCCGATCCCGCGAAGCTCGTCGTCGAAATGGGCGTCGAGCCAGGCATGGTCGTGGTTGATCTGTGTTGCGGCGACGGGCTGTTTACAGCCCCGCTCGCCCGCATCGCCGCGCGCGTCTACGCCATCGACATCGACCCTCACTTGCTTGACCGCGCGCGGGCGCTCGTTGCTGCGGCGGGTGCGACCAACTGCGATTTTATCGTCGCCGACGCCATGAGCGTGGCGGCGGTCGTGAGGGCGCCGGTCGATTACGTTTTCCTCGCCAACACCTTTCACGGCATCCCGGACCAGCCGGGGCTCGCGCGCGCCATCGCGACCGTCCTGAAATCGAAAGGGCTATTCGGCGTCGTCAACTGGCATCGTCGTCCGCGCGAGGAAACAGTGGTCCTGGGGCAGCCGCGCGGACCGGGGACGGAGATGCGGATTGAAGCCCACGATGTCGCGGTGCTCGTGCAACCAGCGGGCCTCATGCTGAACCGGACGGTCGAGTTGCGGCCGTATCACTACGGGGCGATTTTCACGAAGGAGGATGAAAATGAGTGACGCCGCCTTACCCGTTGACCCGGGTGCGCTGCGCGAAGAGGTCAAAACAAAATATCGAGCGGTCGCCGTCGATCCGCATGGCGGCTATCATTTCCATACCGGGCGCCCGCTCGCCAAGCGCCTGGGCTATGACGATGCGGTGGTTGGCGCATTGCCGGACAGTGCGGTCGAGGCCTTCGCTGGTGTCGGCAACCCGTTTTCGCTCGGCGCCTTCAAGCCCGGCGAGCGGGTGGTCGATCTCGGCTCCGGCGGCGGTTTTGACTGTTTTGTCGCCGCCGGCCAGGTCGGGCCTCAAGGCCGGGTCGTGGGCGTCGATATGACCGGGGAAATGTTGGGCCGTTCGCGCGCCGCGGCGGCCGCGCTGGGCTTGCGACAGGTCGAATTTCGCCAAGGCGTGATCGAGGCTCTGCCGATCGAAGATGGGTGGGCCGACGTTGTGATGAGCAACGGCGTCATCAATCTGTGTGCCGACAAACGCCAAGTCTTCGCCGAGGTCATGCGGGTGCTGAAACCCGGCGGGCGCTTGCAGTTCGCCGACATCGCGAACGGCAAAGAGGTTCCGGCGGGAGCGCTCCGCAACATCGACCTGTGGACCGATTGAATAGCCGGTGGCCTGCCGTGCGCAGGCTGGCGGCAAATGCTTGAGCAAAGCGGTTTCGTCAATATCGAGATCGGCCCAGCAGTAGACACCTTCGGTGGCGCCGGCGGCGAGAGTAAGGCGCGACTGTTCGAGGTCTACGGCTATGCCTTTCGAGCGCATAAACCGAAATAGGTTTGGTGCTGGTGCGCGATCCCTTCTGGGATCGCGCACCCAGCCCCCAAGGGAGGATCAGATTATGAGCGGCACGACCGATCAATTCGAAGGTGGCTGTTTGTGCGGCGCGGTTCGCTTTGTCGCAACTGGTAAGCCGAAAGACGTGGCATGGTGTCATTGCGAAAGTTGTCGCAAACATAGCGGTGCGCCGGTGTCTGTCTTCGCGTTGTTCGAACGCACGGATTATACGATTACCAAAGGCGAGATAACAAAATTCGATTCTACGCCGGGGAAAACTCGGCGCGGATTTTGCGCCAGATGCGGGTCGACCCTGACATGTGAAAGCCTGCGCGCGCCAGGGCCGCCGGCAACCCATTTTCACATCGGCGCTTTCGATCAGGCCGAGCTATTTGAGCCGACGCGGCATATATTCCCAGAGGAACGCTTGTCTTGGTTACACACTGGCGACGCTTAACCTTCAGTGCGTCGCAAAAACCGACGTCGCCTTTTCCGGGTTATATCCGCGCCGGTGATACAGCCTTCGTCGTGTTCGGGTTGCAGTGTCCAGCTGAGGCGGCGGGAAAGCCGCCTCGATGCCCGCCGGTCGGACCTGGCCGGTCATGTTTCGCACTTGGATTTCTGCACACCCCTAACCCGTTGATCGGCAAGGCTGCGGAGCCCCCGTGCAAAATTCCTGCAGACCGTGTGGAAACTCGGCCTGAGGGGATTCCGGTGCAGGTGCCGGCGCGGTGGAGGCCCAGTGAAGGTCAGCCCGCCTGAACGAAAGCGGGCACTCAGCATGGGCGACGGGGCCTTCTCTTCATGCCCCTAAAGAGACCTAGCCGGCACGATCTGGGGATAGCGAGGCCGGAGGAAGCAGACCTGTGCGATACGATACCGCCGCCTTTTCGGGCGGCCCGTCTTGTCCGCTGGGTGAGAATTGGCGGCATTGAACAAGTCGCGCCGCATTCGATGCCCCGCGTCTCGGCAAGCCGGACTACAGGCCCTCGAACAGGCCCTGGCCGATATAGTGCCCGTCCGTGGCCCCGCCGGGGCAGGCGAACAGGCCACCACCGACATGGGTGACGAACTGGTTCATCATGTCGAGCTTCGCCATCCGTTCGTAGATCCTGACGAACCCGGTGCGCGGGTCGCGCTGATAGCAGATGAAGAACAGCCCGGCATCGTATTCGCTGCCCTGGCGCCACGGCGGCCAGCGCTCGGCCGTGAAGTTTACGCCGTCGTTGTAGGAGTAGGGGCGGCGCAGGATCTGCGCCCCGTTATTGGTCTCGGGGGCGGCAAGGCGGACATGCGCGGTCTCGGCGATCAGCGGGTTGCCGTCCTTGTCGGTCATGTCGAGGTTGAGCTTGTCGGCCTCTGCCATCATGCCGAGCGGAGCGCCGGAGTTCTTGTGCCGCCCGACCGTCTGTTCCTGGAAAGCCACCGGCGTGCGATCCCAATGTTCGAGCGCGATGCGGATGCGGCGGGCGATGACATAGCTGCCGCCGCGCATCCAGGCCGGCCCTTCCTCGCCGACCCAAATGACGCTGTTCATCAACCCGGCGTCGCCGGTCGCGGGATTGTTGGTGCCGTCGCGGAACCCCATCAGGTTGCGCGGCGTCTTGTCCGGGCCGAAATCGGGCAGGAACCCGGTTTGCGCCCAGCGCACCTGGGCGACCTCGTCGGCGAGCCGCACCAACTGGCGTGCCGCGTGAAAGGCGACCTGCGGATCGTCGGCGCAGGCCTGGATTGACAGATCGCCGTCGCGATTGCCTTCGACAAGCTGGTCGCCGACAAAGTGCGGCAGGTCGATCAGTGCTTCCGGCCGCCGGCTGGCGAGGCCATAGCGGTCCTTGCCGTCCTTGACGAACAGGCCCGCGCCGAACCCGAAGGTCACGGTCAGCCGCGCCGCCGGCAGGCCCACCGCGTCGCCGGTGTCGGGCAGCGTGACCTTCGTTGATCCCGGCTCCTCGCTGGTGGTGACGAGCTTAGTCGTGTCGATGCTGTAGGAGGCGTCGATGTCGGTACGCTCGAACGGCTCGATCGGCAGCCCGTCGGCAAGGCGTGCGGCGGCCGCCGTCCAGGCTTGCAGCAGCCGAACCAGATCGTTGCGCTCGGTCGTGGTCAGATCGAGTGCGATAAAGTAGGTGTGGCTCTGCGCCGGGGTGATGATGCCGGCCTGATGCTTCCCCCAGAACGGTTCGGTCAGCCTGTTGCGCGCCGCCGTGCCGGCTTCCCCGGGCTTGGCGACGGACGGTGTCGCGACTGCGGCGCCGATCGCGGGCGCCGCGATCGCCAGACCGGCGGCCCTCGTCAGAAACCCGCGGCGGGTCGCGCCGATATTGCGACGTTGCGTCATCGCACTGCTTCCATCAGCGTGTTGACGTCGTCCTCGACGTAATAGAAGCCCTTGGCGTCGGGCGTCATCGCGACGCCGAACAGATCGCCGTTGCCGGGCGGCGATTGCGCCGGGTTGGTGTCGATCCATTGCGCGTAGAGCTGCTTGCCGGTGGCCGGGTCGATCTCGACGATCTGGCCGTTCTTGGCGTTGCAGGCGAGGAGATGGCCGTCAGCGGTGATCGCCAGGGCGAGCGGCCGCTTCAGCAGGCCGTCGCGCGTCACCTGTCGGCCGAGCCCGGCGCTGTCTCGCCGCGTCGTCGCGTCGGGGATCGCGATGATCTGGTTGGCCACAGCGTCGGATACGTAAAGCGTCTTGCCGTCGGGCGCCAGTGCGAGGCCGGTCGGCCCGATCAGGAAAACGTCCTTGTCGGCGCGCGCGCTGATGCCGCTCGCGACGACCGTTTGGCTCGCGATCGAGGGCGGGCCGGTGCCGGGGATTGCCAGTTCGATGCGCAACACCGTCGCCTTGTTGACCGTCACCGAATAGCCGGTCGCGGGATCGCGCACCTCAGGACCGGGGATGTCGAACCCGGCCATGCTGACGAACAGCGTCGCGCTGGTACCGCGATCGATGACTGCCATGTTGCCCCATGGGCCGTTGATGTTGGGGCCGGACCAAACCGTCGCCACCTGCCCGTTGGGGTTGAGCACGATGAGGCAGCCGGGTCCCTTGGTGCGCGTCGTGCCGTCGGTGCTCGGCGTGCTGCCGACGATGACCCAGCCGCTCTTCAACATCGTCATCGCCGTCGTGAGCCCGACGCCGCCCGGACATCCCGAGAGGTTCTGCGGCAATTTCACAACCATCGTGGTGCGCCCGGTCGCGGGATTGTAGTCAACGATCGTCGTGCCGGTGCCCTGCAGGTTCGACAGGTTGTTGAAATTGTCGACCAGCACGTCGTCTTTCTGGATCTTGCCGGCGGAGATCGGCGCGACGACGACCGCGTAGGGGTTCAGATCCCCGTTCTCGGTCACCGTCGAGGTGCGCGTGACATGCTTGTGGATGGTTTCCAGCAACCCTTGCGGCGCATCGGCTCGGGACGCGCCGGAAGGCAACCCGACGAGGATGGCCAGGATCGCGGGTGACAAGGCTCGCAGCAGATTCGGCATGGTTATCGTTCCCTTGCACATTCGGCGAGGAGGTGTCGTCAAGTCGCGGCCGGCGATGGCACTCATGCGACCAAGCCTAGAACAGGATGTTGGTGCGCAGGCCGAGCACCGCCTCGTCCTTGATCCGGCCCGTCCCGCTCTTATTGGCGACACCGCCGCCGGGGTTGAAGAGGTATTGAAAATCGGGCTGCATCTGCAGCCACGGCGTCACCGCGTATTGATAGGTCACCTCAAGGAAAGTTTCGCTCGACCGCGCCGGGGTGAACGCGCCGGTGAAGAAGGCGGTGTCGCGGTCGAGCCCGGCGGCGCTGCCGCTGACCTTGGCGAAGCCAAGGCCGATGCCGAACGTGTCGGCGTCGCGATGCAGGAATGGCTCGTGGAAGGTCAGCCCGACATTGAGGCTGAAATCGATCAGGTTGCAGTCGGTCTGCGGCGTTCCCATCGCCCGCGCGAAGACATTGAGGGTCCGGTCGGCTTCGGTCGGGTCCTGCCAGATCATCTGATCGGCGACGGCGTAGATGCTGTAATTGCCGCGATGCGACCGAAGGGCGCCGGCGCTTGCCGGATCGGCCAGCGACAGTCCGGTATTGTCGAAGCGCAAATCGTCGAAGCGCTCGGTATTGTACCAGAAGCCGAGCTTGTAGACCCGGGCAAGCGGCTCGGACTGATTGGCGTAGAGCATGCTGCCCAGCGAGGGATAGGCGTATTGCAGCTCGGCGAAAACCAGTGCGCCGCCGTTCAACGGAAAACTCGTGCCGGAAGGGTTGGCCTGCTGCGGGTCGCCGCCATTGTGGGGCGCCGGGTTGCCGTTATAGACGCCGACCAGAAAGGTCAGCGGGTCGATCGGACGCCACCGCGCGCGAACTCCCAAGGCCGACAGCGGATAGGCGGGTCCGCCGCCCGGGAGGTCGGCTGACGGCACCATCGGCCAGCCGAACATCGTGTTGACGAACATCAGCGCGTTCTGGCTGACGATGAATTCCTGGTCGAGGCTCTGCTGGCCGATCTTGATGTCGAGCCGGTCCTGTTCGAGGAATTTCTGGTCGTACCACAGCTCCCACAGGCGGGTCGCGCGGTTCGACTCGATGCCGCTGGCGGTCTGCAGCGTTTGCAGATTGTCGGCGCTGAGATTGCGGCCGTGGATCTGCAGCGCACTGACGTTGAACATGCCGCCATACCAGCCGAAGGCGCGGTTGGTATCGAGTTGCAGCAGCATCTGGGTGAGCCCGTCGTATTCGAACCCTCTGCGGGTTCCGCCCGTCACGTTGCCCAGCACCTCGCTGGTCTCCTGCAAGGCGAGCGACAAGCCGTAT
This sequence comes from Allostellaceae bacterium, assembly GCA_049801295.1. GTDB lineage: Bacteria > Pseudomonadota > Alphaproteobacteria > ATCC43930 > CGMCC-115725 > DATARH01. The sequence continues at coordinate 22,481 of JBARKH010000577.1, forward strand.
TGGGCGAGGAAGGGCCGCAATCCCCCCATATTGCCGAGCAGGAAATTGGTTCGTTCGAGGCCGCCAAACAAATTCGCCCCGCCGCCGGGCGTCAGGTTATCGCCAGGCTGCAGCTGTTCCTCCGTCGGGATCTGGAGTTGCGGCGGCGCGGGCCAAGCCTGATCGCCGCCGGCGCTCAATGTTCCGATGGCGCTGATCGCTGCCGCCGCAATCGCACTCCGTCGCCCTATTGATCGTCGTGCCATCGCGATCAAGGTCCTTCGCCTGCTTCAGCTCCATACTATCGATAATCGTTCGCATTGCGGATGCGAATTATTTGCATTTAGGTCATGCGGGATTGCTGGCCGTCGCGAACTCGCGCCGACCCCTGCCTGAGGCCTTATTCCGAAATTACGACGCCCCGAGCGGTGTCGGGATGGTATTCGCCGCTGAACGGGTAGCGGCCGCGGCCAAGCGGTCGCAGGCGAATGATTCCATAGGTGCCGCCGACAATGACCTTCTCGACCTTGAGGGCGGGCGAGTCGAACTCCTCAGGGGTCGCATCCGTGTTGGTGATCTTCAGCGTTACCGGTTTGCCTTGCGGCACATGGATATCCGACGGTGCGAAGTGATGATCTTTTATCGTGATCGAGATCGCCGGCAGATCGTCCCCGCCAGCCGCCGCGCTCAAAAGCAAGCCGACGGACAGAATGCCACCGGAAATCGCGACTCGGCTGCGCCAGCCGCTACCCTTGTCGATCATTTCGCTTGATCCTTCAGCGCGCCCTGGAACGAACGCGAGCCTCTCACGCGATTGAGGGTTGCAATTGCATCAAGTGCTATTTCTGTCAGAAGGCCCGCGAGGGCCGTGTAAGATGAATAGACGGCTTTCATTCACGGGAAGAGCGGCTATCGACGCGAGGCCGTCGCTTCCGTACGCGTCGCCGAAGGTCGTCTCATCTCAGGAATAGCGGTCGCTCCGCCTGGGCAGCGGGGCCGTCGCAAGTTGCCCCCAATCCGGACCCGCTCTTCGCGGCAATCAGGCGAGGTCGAAGCGATCGAGGTTCATCACCTTAGTCCACGCCGCGACGAAGTCGTCGACAAACTTCTCCTTTGCGTCAGCGCACGCATAGGCCTCGGTGAGGGCGCGCAGCTGCGAGTGCGAACCGAAGATCAGGTCGACACGGGTGCCGGTCCACCTGACCTCGTTGGTCTTCCGGTCGCGCCCCTCGTAGACGCCTTCAGAGCCGGCGGACGGCTGCCACTCTGTGCTCATGTCGAGCAGGTTGACGAAGAAGTCGTTCGTCAGCGCCTCCGGCCGCTTGGTAAAGACGCCGTGCGTGGACTGCCCGGCATTGGCACCCAGGACGCGCAGGCCGCCGACGAGAACCGTCATTTCAGGCGCCGTCAGTGCCAGCAACTGCGCCCGATCCACCAACAGTTGCTCGGCGGAGAAGCTGTGCTCGCCGCGGAGATAGTTGCGGAACCCGTCGGCGGTCGGTTCGAGCGGTGCGAAGGAGAGGGCGTCGGTCTGCTCCTGCGACGCGTCCCTGCGGCCCGCCGTGAAGGGAACTTTTACGTCGTGCCCGGCATCCCTCGCGGCTTGCTCGATCGCCGCGCCGCCGCCAAGCACGACCAGGTCGGCAAGCGAGACCTTTTTCCCGCCGGATTGCAAAGCGTTGAACTCCTGCTGGATCGCTTCGAGCGTCTGCAGCACCGTCGCGAGCTGCGCCGGCTGGTTGACGTCCCAGTCCTTTTGCGGCGCGAGGCGAAGGCGCGCGCCGTCCGCGCCGCCGCGCTTGTCGGAGCCGCGGAACGTCGACGCCGACGCCCAAGCCGTCGCGACCAGCTGGGAGACCGACAGGCCAGACGCGAGGATTTTCGCCTTCAGAGCGGCAATGTCCTCTTCCCCGATCAGCGGATGGTCCATAGCGGGGATCGGGTCCTGCCAGATCAGCGTTTCCTGCGGGACGAGCGGGCCGAGATAGCGCGCGATCGGGCCCATGTCCCGATGCGTCAGCTTGAACCACGCCCGGGCAAACGCATCCGCGAACTGATCCGGGTGCTCGTAGAAACGCCTTGAAATCTTTTCGTAATCGGGGTCGAACCGCAGGGCGAGGTCGGTCGTCAGCATGGTCGGCACGCGATGCTTCGCCGGGTCATGAGCGTCCGGGATCGTGGCGGGAGCGCCTTTTGCCTGCCACTGATGCGCGCCGGCCGGGCTCTTGGTCAGTTCCCATTCGTAGCCGAACAGGTTCCAGAAGAAGTTGCCGCTCCACCGCGTTGGCGTCGTGGTCCAGGTGACTTCCAGCCCGCTGGTGATCGCGTCGCCCCCTTTGCCCGTGCCAAATCTGCTCTTCCAGCCGAGGCCCTGATCCTCTATCGGGGCGGCTTCCGGCTCCGCGCCGACCAGCGATGCATCGCCCGCGCCGTGGGTCTTGCCGAAGGTGTGGCCGCCGGCAATCAGCGCCACCGTTTCTTCGTCATTCATCGCCATCCGGCCGAACGTCTCGCGAATATCATTCGCCGCCGCGACGGGATCCGGGTTGCCGTTCGGCCCTTCCGGGTTGACGTAGATCAGACCCATCTGCACGGCGGCGAGAGCACCCTGAAGACCACGGTCGCGGGTGTGGCGCTCATCTGCCAGCCACTTGCCTTCGGGGCCCCAGTAGACGCTCTCGTCGGGCTCCCAGACATCCTCGCGCCCGCCGCCGAATCCGAACGTCTTGAAGCCCATCGATTCGAGGGCGACATTCCCCGCGAGAATCATAAGGTCGGCCCACGAGATCTTCCGGCCGTATTTCTGCTTGATCGGCCACAAGAGCCGGCGTGCCTTGTCGAGGTTCGCGTTGTCCGGCCAGCTATCGAGCGGCGCAAAGCGCTGCATGCCGCCATTGGCGCCGCCACGGCCATCGCCGATGCGGTACGTGCCGGCGCTGTGCCACGCCATCCGAATGAACAGCCCGCCGTAATGGCCATAGTCGGCCGGCCACCAATCCTGCGAGTCTATCATCAAGGCATGCAGGTCCTTGACAACGGCATTGAGGTCGAGGCTCTTGAATTCCTTGGCGTAGTCGAACGTCCCGCCCATCGGATTGGACAGGCTGGAGTGCTGGTGCAGCACCTGAACGTTCAGTTGGCTCGGCCACCAGTCACGGTTCGTGGGGCCGCGGGTGCCACCCGTAAATGGGCATTTGCTTTCGGCTGTCATTCATACTCTCCCCGATCAAACTCGATCGCACCATTGACTCGCTTTGCGCGCGTGACGATGTGGCGGCGGTCGCAAGATTGCCGCCGTCACCGACCGAGCGGCATTGATATGAATCAAACAGCTCCCTGCGTTTGCCGCCGCCGTCATCGGTCAGGGAGGTTCGCACCGGGTCGATTCCAGCGTGCTCCTAGAAGGCAAGCCGATGGCCGCTTTCGGCGCGACCTCGCCGCTGACCATCCCGTTAACGAAGGACCGCTTACCGCTCGCCCCGCTTTGCTCGCCAACGCCTCCGAATGACCGCTGAGGGCAGAAAAACGGGCCTATTCTGCTGCCCCCTAATCGACCCTTTCCTCCCCTAACGAATTGATATAGAACGGCATACAGCCACCTGATGACGCTTTTATTTCCAGCGTTCCCAAACGTTGAAGGGCGAGAAGAAACACGCGCTCTCAATGTCTTGATACACGTACAGGACACAGTGCTGTGCTGCACCGCTATCCGGCCGGTAGAAGCCCGCTGCCAACTTGACGGCCGACGGGCGCGATCGAGCCTAGTGGAGCGAATCTAACGTTTGGTACCTGCCCGCAGCCGACGAAGATTTCCCCGGCCGATCAGCTAAAACCAGGGCGATAGGCCTAAGCTTTTTGGGATGACCAATACCTGCTCGCTGAAGCCGGAGGTCGCCTACGAGGGCAAACGGGAAATGCGGCAGCACTCTTTGGCGATAATCGCGGCCACCGCGGTGGCCATCTTTCTTAGCACAGACCAGTCTGCAAGGTCTCAGCAAACTCCGAGGCGGGACTGCCACGCGGAGGCCCGTGCCATGACAGGCGCGGCGCGCCGAAACTTTCTGGTTTCCTGTCTGCGCGAGGGGGGGTACGATCAACCGCGTCGCTGCAAAAAAATTATGCGGAATTGACTGCATCTTTCGAGACAAGGCCTGCTTGAAGCCTGCCATCAGAGCAGAGTAAGTCTGGGCGTCGCCGAGAACGGTGGCCCGGAGCATCCCACGGAATCCCAGCGTCGCGTTGCTTCGTTAGCGTCCTCGCTCGTGGTGGAAATTCGGCGGTAAGCGCGCGTCGGGTGGAATGCCCGACAACATGGAGCCCGGCGCGCGCGTGAGCGAAAGGTGGTCACCGGGAAGGGCGGCTAAGGTGGAGGTGCAAACACTTCACCCCGAGCTGACCGAGGACCCGATGACCGACGACAGATTGGCGCTGGTTGACCTGCTGCAGAAGAGCGGCGATGGCGATTTCCTGCGAGCCGTGGCGGAGGCGGTGCTGCAAATCCTGATGGAAGCCGATGTCGAAGGATTGATCGGCGCCGGCCGGCACGAACGCACCGGTGATCGGCTTAATTACCGCAACGGCTATCGCGAGCGCAGCCTCGACACACGCCTCGGCTCGCTCCAGCTGCGCATCCCCAAGCTGCGCCAGGGGTCGTACTTCCCGCCGTTCCTGGAGCCGCGCAAGACCGCCGAGAAGGCGCTGGTCACAGTGATCCAGGAGGCCTGGATCGGCGGCGTCTCGACCCGCCGGGTTGACGAGCTGGTGCAGGCGATGGGCCTCGCCGGCATCTCGAAGAGCCAGGTCTCCAAGCTGTGCAAGGACATCGACGAACGGGTGGGCGCCTTCCTGGAGCGGCCGATCGAGGGCGAATGGCGTTATCTCTGGCTCGACGCCACCTACCTGAAGGTGCGCGACGGCGGCCGCATCGTCTCGGTGGCGGCGATAATCGCTATGGCGGTCAATACCGACGGCCGGCGCGAGATCATCGGCCTCGGCATCGGTCCCTCGGAGGCGGAGCCGTTCTGGTCGAGCTTCCTGAAGGGTTTGGTCAAGCGCGGCCTCAAGGGCGTCAAGCTGGTGATCTCGGATGCCCATGACGGCCTGCGCCTGGCGATCACCCGCGTCCTCGGTGCGACGTGGCAAAGATGCCGGGTTCATTGGATGAGGAATGCCCTGGCGCACGTGCCGAAGGGCCAG
>JBARKH010000578.1:0-2349 GCA_049801295.1 Allostellaceae bacterium
GCTTCCGACCATTCGCGCACCGCCACAACCATGTCGCCGGTGCGGAATGAAGCGGTCCCGCGCGCCAGATGGTCGAGCGCCGCGCCGCGGTTCGCCTCGATCTGCGCCGGCGCGCGCGCCGGCAGGCAGGCGACTACGATCACCAGCAGCGCATAGCGGCAAAACCAGATCATTTGTCGTGCATCTCGATCACTGTCCCGGTTTCTCCTTCCATCAATCGGTGATAATGAAATGCGACACAGGGGTCATCCGGATCTTCGCCGTATAACGCCGCGAACTGTTCCGCGGCTTCGGGAGTCTGCGCCTCCAGTTGGCGAAAGGCGATATCGTAACGCCCGTTCCACTCCGGTCGATAGCGTTGCGGATCGATCGGTGCAAACACCTGGGTGGGGTCACGTCGGCCCTTGACGATAAAGGCGCCGACCGGACGAAATTGGTAATTCCGGCATTTTTCAACGACATCGCTCGACGCGCAGATCCGGGTGCCGATCGCCTTGTTGAGGCCCTCGAGGCGGGAAGCGGTATTCAGCATGTCGCCGAGCGCGGTGTATTGCAGCCGCTCGCGGGCGCCGACGTTGCCAACGAAGGCAAACCCGCAGTGGACGCCGATGCGGGTATGGCCGAAGGCGATCCCGCGGGCCTGTTGCTCGGCGGAGAATTTCTCCGCGAATGTCTCGATCTCGAACGCCGCCGCGATCGCCCGGTCGGCGTGGTCGAGCTGACGCAGCGGCGCGCCAAAGAAGGCGAGCATGCCGTCGCCGAGGAACGCGTTGACAAGCCCGCCATGCTTGAATACCGCGGTGCACAGCCCGTCGAAATATGCGTTGACGATCGCCGCCAGCTCCTCGGGGTCGCGTCCCTCGGAAAAGGTCGTAAACCCGGCCACGTCGGTAAAGATCACCGAAATCTCGCGCCGCTCGCCGCCGAGGGTCGGTAGAACGTCGGCACCGACCATCTGGCTGATGACCGCAGAGGGCAGATAATGCTCGAAGCTTCTGCGCAGCCGGGCGCGGGCACGATTGCTGGCGGCGTGGAGGAGCTGGTTCGTCACCCCGGCGCTGCCGGCCCAGGCAAGCACGGCGGGAACAAACGGCAGCAAGAGGTCTCGCCCGAAGGCGAAATAGACGATGACACCGATCATCGCAACGCCGGCCGCGGTGCCGGCAATCGCCGGCACCGTCGAGCGGATCATCAGGCCGAGTAAGGCCCCGCCGAGCGCCCACGCCCAGATCCAGAGGTTCTCGTAGGGGCGCGGCATCCCATCGAGGCTCGGGGCGCCATCCAAAGCTTCCCGGATCAACTGGTCGGCGAGGTGAGCATGGATCGCGATCCCGTTGACCGGCTCGGCGCCGTTGAGGCCGGTATTGAACGGCGTCCCGAACGAATCCTTGACGCTCTCCGCGGTCACGCCGACGATCACGACCCGGCCGCGGACCAGCGCGGCCAGATCGTCGCGGTCCATGATCTCGCTCAGGCTGTGCTGCGGGAAGGGCTGCGGACCACCGCGGTAATCAAGCAGCACCTGGTAGCCGCGGGTGTCGAGCTGGACATAGGGGCCGCGCGATTGATCGAGCGGCTTGATCACCGCCTTGCCGAGCCGCAGATCATCCCCCGCCGCGGGCTCCAAGGCGATGCGCTGGGGCGCCAGATAGGCCAAGGCAAGCGCCAATCCCATGCTGGTGTATTGGGTGGTGCCATCATCGGCGAACAGGAGGCCGCGGCGCACGATCGTCTGATCGTCGATCACGTCGGCAAGCACGGCGCGATCGGTATCGCGCAATATCGTGGGAGGCGAGATCCCTGGACCGACAGCGTCCTTCAGCTTGAGCACCCAGACGATCTCGGGATGGCGTCGCAGCACGGCATCGAGCGCTTCGGTGCCCGGCGGCTCGGGAATATCGCGGTAGAGATCGACCCCGATCGCGCGCGGCTTCCATGAAGCGAGCCGCTCCAGGAGTTCGGCGAGCCTGCCGTCGCGCAACGGCCAGCCCCAGCGCCGACCCGCTTTCGGGTCGCCCGCGGTGATGTCGGCCTCGGTGGCGCCGACCAGCACGACCCGATCGCTGGACAGGGCGCCGGCCCAGGCGACCCTAAGAGCGTCGTAGGTCGGCAATTCGAGGGGCTGCAGCCAGCCCTCGCTGCGCACCAGAATGGTGGCCGCGGCGACGATATGCGCGCCGACGATCGCGCGCAGGACGGTGTTGCGCAGCAGCCGGCCAACGCGCCCGCGCAGCCGCAGCCAATTGCTTACCCGTTGGCTCGGCTGGTTGGCGAGGGTGGTCATGCCCGGCTTCAAGCACCGCAGTGCATCGTCAGGTGCAGGCTGCTCTGGCGCGCGGCGCTCACCGG
>JBARKH010000579.1:0-2184 GCA_049801295.1 Allostellaceae bacterium
GCACGGCGTTCGCGGTGCCGGAAGACGCCACCAAGGACAGCCTGATCGCGGCTTGTTGCGCGCCCGGCGCCGGCGATGAAGCGGGCTTGCGCGCCGCCGCCGCGGCGCTAGTCGAGGGGTCCTCAACCGACCGGGAACGCGGCGCGATCATCGCCCGCTGGTGCGCGGACCCCGCCGAGCGGCGCGATCTGCTGGACGCCTATATCAAGGTCTTCCTCACCGAGAAGAGGGAGATCCGCAAAAACCTGATTACCAAGAACGCGGCGGCGAAGGCGGTATCGGCCGATCCGGCTCGAGTGCTGCAGGAAGAGGGCGAGCGCATCAAGCGCTTCGAGGCCGAGCGCGCGGGCCTCGCCGTCATCGAGGCGACCCTTGCCCTCATCCGTCTCGGCGAAGCGTTGTTGCGCGCCTATGAGCGCCGGAAGCGGCTGACGGGGCTCCTCGATTACGATGATCTGGTGCACAAGGCGTTGGACCTATTGCGCCGGCCCGGCGTTGCGCCCTGGGTGCTGTTCAAGCTCGATGGCGGGCTCGACCACATCCTCATCGACGAGGCGCAGGACACCAATCCCGAGCAATGGGCGATCATCGCCGCGCTCGCCGAGGAATTTTTCGCCGGCGAGGGTGCCGGCGGCGAGCGGCCGCGCACCGTCTTCGCGGTCGGCGATGCGAAGCAATCGATCTACAGCTTTCAGCGCGCCGACCCGCGCGCCTTTGTCGAGATGCGAGCGCATTTCCAGGCGCGGGTCACGGCCGCCAAGCAGGTGTGGCGGGTGGTGCCGCTCGAAATCTCATTCCGCGCCGCCGCGCCGTTGTTGCAGGCGGTCGACGCGGTGTTCCAAGACGCCGCCGCGGCCGATGGCGTCGCGCTCGACGGCACCGCCATCCGCCACGTTGCATCGCGCGCCGGCCAAGCCGGTCTCGTCGAGTTGTGGCCCGCGGTATTGCCGCAAGCCGACGCGCCGGCCGAACCTCATGCGCGGCTGGCACGAGCGATCGCCGCGACGGTCGCGCAGTGGCTGGCTCGCGGCGAGCGGTTGGAGCAGCGCGGAAGGGCGCTGCAGCCCGGCGATGTGATGGTGCTGGTGCGCCGCCGCACCGCCTTCGTCGGCGAATTGTTGCGCGCGCTGAAAGAGCGAGACGTGCCGGTCGCCGGGACCGATCGCCTCCTGCTCGCGAACGAGATGGCGGTGCAGGACCTAATCGCGCTCGGGCGGTTCCTGCTATTGCCGGAGGACGATCTGACCCTCGCCGCGGTGCTCAAGGGCCCGCTCTTCGACTTCTCGGAAGAGGAACTGTTCCGCCTCGCCTACGACCGGGGCGAAGAGACGCTGTGGAGCCGGCTGCGCCGCTTGGCCGCCGAGCATCCGGCGATGGGCGCCGCGGCCGAGCGGCTGGGCGAGCTCCTCGCCCGTGCCGATTTCGTGCCGCCGTTCGAGCTCTATGCCGAAACCCTCGGGGCCACCGTCTTGTCCCCTGACGGCGGGCGGCGCGCGATCCTCGAGCGGCTCGGGCCGGAGGCGGCCGACGGCATCGATGAGTTCCTCGCCCTGGCGCTGGCCTACGAGCGCGAGCAAGTGCCCTCGCTGCAGGGCTTTCTGCACTGGGTTGCCGCCGGCGACACCGAGGTCAAACGCGATTTCGGCGAACGCCAGCGCGACGAAGTCCGCATCCTGACCGTGCACGGCGCTAAGGGCCTCGAGGCGCCGGTCGTCTTCCTGCCCGACACGCTGCAGCTGCCGGTCCACCCGGACGCGCTCCTGTGGAGCGAAGATGAGGGGTTGCCGCTATGGCGCCCACGCAAGGATTTTTCGGCGCCGTTCTACAGTGCCGAGCGCGACCGGCTGCGCCAGCGCCAGTTGCAGGAATATCGCCGCCTCCTCTATGTCGCGCTGACCCGGGCGCAAGACCGGCTCTATGTCTGCGGTTGGGAAACAATGAGGCCGGCCAAGGAAGCGCCGCCGTGGCGCACGCTGTGCGAGGCCGGCTGGACCGGGATCGCGACGCCGTTTCACTTCGACACGATTCCCCTTATCGGCGCGCGCGACGGGTGGTCGGGCGATGGGCTGCGGCTCACCGCCGCGCAGACCGCGCCGCCGAGCCGAGATTCGCCGATTCTTGACGCACGCCCGGCCGGGAAGCTGCCGGGGTGGGTGCTGACCCCGCCGCCGCCCGAGCCGAGCC
>JBARKH010000580.1:0-3635 GCA_049801295.1 Allostellaceae bacterium
GGCCTATCCCGGCCGCCCCGCCGGCGAGGCGCTCGACAGGGTGGCGCAGCTGCGGCCACGCGCTTGGCCCAATCTGCGGATTCTCGAATTCGGCGACGCGCTCCTGGGGCGTGACGGCGAGATCGTCGCCGCGGCGAGCGAGATCTACCGTCGCGTGATCGACCGCGACCCCTATATCGAGGAGGCGATGATCGATGGCGGGCGCGGGCGCGAAGTGATCGCGGCGCTCAGCTCGTCGGGGGGCTCGACCCGTTGATGTCGTATTCGACGCGGATGACGACGAACCACGGGTGATCGGGGTCGACGACAGTGCCGTCGGGCTGGACAAGATGACCGTCCGCGGCCAACGGGACCTGCCACATCCCGACCGTGTTATCGACATTGCCGCCGATCCCGTCGAGCGACCCCTGATGGATCGCGACCACGATGTCGCAATGCCCGGGAAAGCGGTCGACCGGCAGATCGTCGAAGCGGATCTGCCGGCGGCCCCGCCACATGCAGATCAAATCACCAACCCGCGGCGCGTAGCGCTCCGGCCGCCGGGCGGAGATCGCCACGTCGGAGCGCTGGCCGGCCGAGCGATCCCGCGCGGCGTTGATGTAATCGGCATGGGTCGGCGAATAGGGAAAGCGGTGCCCCGCCCCGGCCATCCGCATGACGTAATCGATGAACGCCGCCGACCACGCGTAATTGCCGTCCTGGCTCGCTGGGAACACTTGGCCGTTCTCGTTGTGCATCCCGGTAAAGCCCTGGTCCTTCGCACCCATCGGCAGGCCCAGCCACCAGTATTCCCCGACCCGCTGCCACAGCCCCTCGGAGCGCTCGGCATCAAAGGGCAGTTCCTGGTTGGGATAGACGACCGTCGAGCCAAACGCGCGCCACTCGCGCAGCGCGATCTGCACCGCCGCCTCGCGCGAGAAGCGCTGATAGGGCCAGCGCGCGAAGGGTGGGATGTGCGCGTCGTCAGGCTGGGCGGCCGGTGTTGGCCCGGCGAGCGGAGCCACCGCCTCACACCCGCCGAGCGCAAGCGCGAGCACGAGCCCCAGACGCCCCAATTGTCGCGTGAGCAAGGTTCTAATCCACCCCGAGCCGAGCGCCGCGCTGCGCCATGCCGCCTCTATAGCGCTCAAAAATCGTAGAGGCGCGCCGGATTCTCGACGAGGATCTTGCGGCGGATCGCCGCGCTCGGGACCCACCGGCGCAATTGGTTCAGCGCCAGCCCGTCATCGATGTCGTAGGCGGGCGTGACCCGGTCGAGCGCGGCGCCCGGCCGGGCGGCATGCGGGTGGGGCCAATCGGTGCCCCACAGGATGCGCTCGGGGTTGGCGGCAATGAGCGCCCGCGCCAACGGCGCCACATCGTCATAGGCGGGCGCCTTCTCGGAGCTGCGATAGGCGGCGGACACCTTGACATAGGCGTGGCCCCCGCCGACCAGCGCCACTAAGGCCGCGAAGCCCGCCTGGTCGACCCCGCCCGATGCCTGGGCGCCGCCGAAATGGTCGAAGACGATGGGCACGCCGAGGCCCGGCACCTCGTCCTTGAGTGCGGCGATCACGGAAAGCTCGGTATAGACCTGGACGTGCCAGCCCAAGGGCGCGACCCGCTTCACCGCCGCGGCGAGATTGCGACGCGCCTGCGACGGATTCGACTCCCCCGCCGTCGCGAGGTTGACGCGGACGCCGCGGATCCCGGCGGCGTGCATCTTGTCGAGCGCGGCTTTCGTCGTCTTGTCGTCGATGACCGCCACCCCGCGGGCGCGCGCTCCCAGCCGCTGCATCCCATCGAGCGTGCACGAATTGTCGCTGCCATAGACGCTCGGCTGCACGATGACGACGCGCGACAGGTGCAGCGCCTGTTGCAGGGCCAGGAGTTCGGCCGCGCTCGCCGGCGGCGGCGTATAGCCGCGGCGTTCGGCAAACGGAAATTCGGCCGCTGTGCCAAAGACATGAACATGGCAGTCGCAGGCGCCCTCCGGCACGGCGAAGGCGACCGAGGTCCGCGGCTGCGAGGCCGTGATGGTGCGGGCGTGCGCGGGCTTTCGCGAGCGCGGCCGGGCAGACGGTTTCCGCTTGGCGGCGACAGGGGGACGCACAGCGTCCTCGGCGCGCCACAGCGCGATGCCGCCTGTCAGCCCGTCGCTGTTGGGAACGATCGTCACATCGGGCGGCAAGGCGAAATTGATCTGCTTGGCATTGCCGCCGCCGAGATACAGATGATCGAAATTCACCAGCCGGCGCAGGATGTCGATGACCCGGGCGACCCGCTTGTTCCACTTGGCCTTGCCGGCTTTTTCGAGCGCCAGCTTGCCGATGTATTCGTCATAGGTCTTGTTGCCGCGCACCGGGTGATGGGCGAATTCGAGATGCGGCATGATCTGCCCGTTACTGAAGATCGAGGTGCCGGCCCCGGTGCCGAGCGTCAGCACCATCTCGACGCCCTTGCCGGAGATCGCGCCAAAGCCCTGCACATCGGCGTCGTTCAGCACCCGCACCGGCTTCTTCCAGCGCTTGGCGAGCGCGGCTTGGAGATCAAAGCCGGCCCAGAGCTCGGTCCCGAGATTGGGCGCGGTCAACACCCGCCCGTCGCGCACCGCGCCGGGAAACCCGACCGATACCCGGTCGAAACCGCCGAGCCCGGCGGCCGCCGCAGCGATCGCGGCGGTCAGAACCTGCGGTGCGACGGGCGGCGCCGGGGTCGGCTGGCGCACCCGTTTGCCGATCATCTGTCCCTTGCCGTCGAGCACGGCGAGCTTGAGGCCGGTCCCGCCGATATCGACGGCAAGCGTGCGAGTCTCGTCCATGACCCCTCTCCTGGGGGAGTATGCCTGCGGAAGATAGTCCAGCGCCCGGGTTTCGGCCATCCGGTTTGGCGGCGCCGCGCGTTTACAATTACACATTGAGTCACGGAACGATGCTGACCATTTGAACTCTCGATCCTGGCAATCGTCCCGCTGGCCGCGGCTCTTTTCGGCGCGATTGCGCCCGCTCGCGGGCCCGGCAAGATGTCCGGGAGGTATGAGGCGCAAGATGATGAACGGCATGATGACCGGCATGACAAACGGCATCGGCGCGATGATGGTCGTCGGAGGGATCGTATGGATCCTGGTTGTCATGGTCCTCGTCCTCTCGATCGCCGCCCTCCTCAAATATCTGCGGTCCGACCGCGCGCGATGATGTCCCGGCGCACCGGTCGCGGGGCGGTCCTCGGCGGCTTGATCGCAGGACTGGCGGCGGTCATCGCGATCGCCGCGCCGGCATCGGCCGCCGGCCCGACCCTGCCCACCGATCCCGTCCAGGTGCGGCTCGTTCCCGAGGCCGGCTCGATCGCGCCGGGGGCGACACTCTGGGTCGATCTTCACCTCGATATCATCCCGGGCTGGCACATCTACTGGCGCAACCCTGGCGATTCCGGCCTGCCGACCGAGATCGCCTGGGATCTGCCGGCCGGGTTCAGCGCTGGCGAAATTGCCTGGCCGGCGCCGGAGCGCTTCGTCGTCGGCACCATCGGCAATTATGGATACAAGGGCTCGGCCGATCTCCTGGTGCCGATTACCGCCCCGACTGATTTGAATCCCGGCGGCTCCGTCCACCTCGGCGCCAATGCCACCTGGCTGGTCTGCTCGGATATCTGCATTC
>JBARKH010000581.1:0-2284 GCA_049801295.1 Allostellaceae bacterium
GGTAGAACGCGTCCGAGGCGACGACCGAGCCGCGGGTCGGCGGCTCCGCCAGCCCGGCATTGGCGGCCGCCTCGGCGGCCTTCTGGGCGGCGATCTTGACGCTGTCGACCCGGCTCATCTGCCCGGCGCCGATGCCGACCGTGGCGCCGCCCTTGGCGAACACGATCGCGTTCGACTTGACGTGCTTGGCAACCGTGTCGGCGAAGAGGAGATCGGCGATCTCCGCTTCACTCGGCGCGCGCTTTGTCACCACCTTCAGCGCGTCCGCCCTAATTGAGACGCGGTCGCGCTCCTGCAACAGGAGGCCGCCGGCCACCGAGCGCAGATTCCACCCCGGCGCCCTGGGGTCGGGGAGGCCGCCGGTCAAGAGGAGGCGCAGCGCCGTCCGGCGCGCGAGGATCTTAGAGGCCGCCGGGTCTGCCTCGGGCGCGATCACGACCTCGACGAAGATCTGCGCGATGGCTTCCGCGGTCGCCGCGTCGAGCGGCCGGTTGACCGCGACGATGCCGCCAAAGGCGCTGATCGGATCGCAGGCGAGCGCCTTTTCCCAGGCCTCGCGCAGGCTCGTGGCCACCGCGGCGCCGCAGGGGTTGGCGTGCTTGATGATCGCGACCGCCGGGGGGCCGAATTCGGCGACCAGCTCGAAGGCCGCGTCGGTGTCGCCGTAATTGTTGTAGGAGAGTTCCTTGCCCTGAACCAGCCGCGCGCTCGCGACCCCCGGGCGCTTCTCGTCGGTGCGGTAGAGCGCCGCCCGCTGGTGCGGATTTTCGCCATAGCGGGTCTCTTCGGCGAGATGCCCGGCAACGACCAGGGTTTCGGGAAACGCCACCCCCGCCTCGTCGGCAAACCAATTCGCGATCGCCGCATCGTAGGCCGCCGTCAGCGCATAGGCCTTCTGCGCCAGCTGGCGGCGCGTGTCGGGGCTGACGCCTCCCGACGCAACGATCTCGCCGAGCACGGAAACGTAATCCGCGGGGTCGGTGACGACGGTCACGAACTCGTGGTTTTTTGCGGCGGCGCGGATCAGCGCCACGCCGCCGATATCGATGTTTTCGATGCACTCCTCGCGCCCCACCCCCGAGGCGACCGTCGCGGCAAACGGATAGAGGTTGCAGACGAGGAGGTCGATCTCGGCGATGCCGTGCTGGGCGAGCGTCGCCAGGTGATCGGGCCGGTCGCGCCGCGCGAGAAGCCCGCCGTGAACCGCCGGGTGCAGTGTTTTGACCCGGCCGTCGAGCATCTCGGGGAAGCCGGTCAATTCGGCGACTTCGGCGACCTTGAGCCCGGCGTCGGCGAGCGTCTTGGCCGAGCCGCCGGTCGAGACCAGCGCGATGCCGCGCGCGGCGAGTTCGGCGGCAAACCGCGCGAGCCCCTCTTTGTCGCTGACCGAGATCAGCGCGCGGCGGATCGGTCGCGGCGCGGCGGTCATGCCATCTCCTCCTCGATGAGGGTTCTGCCGTCGGTATAGGACGCCCCCCGCTAGGCGGCAAGTGTCACACCCGGCGCGGGCGCCATCCGCCGGCGAGGCTCGCGAGGAGCGCCGCCACCACCACCGCCGCCGCCGCGAGGGCGAGGGTCCCCCAGCCATTCTCCGCTGCCCACCCGCATAGGACGAGGATCAGATCGGCGGCGATCACCCGGCGCACGACCGCGCCGTGGCCGAGACCGCGCTGCACCGCGCGTTGATAGAAATGCTGGCGATGCGCCTGCCACACAAGCTCGCCGCGTGCGAGCCGGCGCAGCAGCGTCAGTGTCGCATCGGCGAGGAAATAGAGCGGCAAGATCAGGGCGATCTTCCAGCGCCCGCGCGCGGCGACATCGAGCAGCAGAAAACCCAACAGATAGCCGCAGGGCACGCTGCCGACATCGCCGAGAAAGATCCGGGCCGGGGCCCAGTTCCACACGAGGAACCCGAGCGCCGCCGCGGCCGCCGTCCCGGAGAGCGCGGCGAGCCCGGGATCGAGGCCGGACCCGACACCGGCGAACACCACGAGCCCGGTGCCGATTGCCGCCGCCTCGCTGCCCGCCAGCCCGTCGATGCCGTCCATGAAATTGAACAGATTGACGAACCACAGCCACAAAAGCGCCGCGGCGGCGACATCAAGCCCGGGCATCAGCCAGTCCTGAAACACCGGCCCCGCCGGTATCAGGGCAACCATGCCGAGACCGACCGCGGCGAACTGCGCCAAGAGGCGCGTGGCCGGCGACAGCCCGCGCAGATCGTCGACCCACGATATCGCCGCGAGCAGCGCCGCGCCGCCCAAGACGGCGAGGAGGCGCGGCC
>JBARKH010000582.1:0-4744 GCA_049801295.1 Allostellaceae bacterium
GCGCGCAGCCGGGCGACGACCGGCGCGTCGCGGGTCGCCGGCGGGCGGTCGTCGAGCGCCTTCGAGCCAGCCAGGGTGGGTTCCCCCGCGACATCGAAGAGGTCCTTGATCGACACCGGCAGGCCGGCCAAGGGCGAGGCGACATACCCCGCCTGGCGCAAGCGATCCTGCGCGTCGGCGGCGGCGCGGGCGCTGTCGGTGTAAACCCTGACAAAGCTGCGCGCGCCTTCGCCCGAGGGTTCGGCGATCTGCGCCAGCGCCGCCTCGACAAGCGCGCGGCTGGAGGTGCGTCCGGCCGCCAGATCCTCGGCGAGACCGAGGACGGTCGGTTTTTGCGTAGCGGCAGGCGGCATGGCATCCTCCCCGTTCCGATAACGCCTATCTTATCTCCCCGATCGCGGGCATGCGCAGCAGGCCAGGATCGCCGAAGAGCGTTGCTATGCCAGCGAGCAATCTCGCGCTGCCGACCATCATGCCCTCGGAAGCGGCCGGCGAGGCGGCATCGCTGTCGCGGTCGAGATTGAACAGCCGATCGTAAATCGCCTCGATCGTGCCTTTCTCGCGCGGGAATACCGCCAGCTTGAACGGTTTGTCGGGCGGGATCTTCGCCGCTTCCTTGGCGAGCCGGAGCGCAACGTCATAGCCGCCGAGCTCGTCGACCAGACCCTTCTCCTTGGCCTCCTCGCCGGTCCACACCCGTCCCTTGGCCGCCGCCTCGACCTCGTCGGCGGTGAGGTGCCGGCCGGTGGCGACGTGCTCCTTGAAGCCCCGATAGGTCTCGTCGAGAAACGCATCGAGGCGCTGGCGGCCGGTGGGCGAGAAATTCTCGAATATACTGAACATCGCGGCATTGGCGCCGCGTTGCGCGGAATCTCCGGTGATGCCGAGCTTGTGTAAGAGCTCGCTGACGACGAGCTTCCCGGCGAGGACGCCGATCGACCCGGTGAGCGTCGCCGGCTCGGCGACGATCTTGTCGGCGGGAGCGGCGATATAATAGCCGCCCGATCCAGCGACATCGCCCATCGACACGATCACGGGCTTACCATGTTCACGCGCCCGCACGACCTCGCGCCAGATCGTCTCGGAGGCGACGGCCGAGCCGCCGGGACTGTCGACGCGGAAGAGGATCGCGCGCACCTCAGGGTCGCTGAAGGCCTGGAGGAAGGCGCGGCTGACCTCGCGCGCGCTGAGCTCTGCGTCGTCGAGAAGCGGAGTCCGCTTGCCGCCGCCGGCGGTAACGAGACCGGTGCCGTAGATCAGCGCGATTTTCGGGCCGCTGTCGTGGGGGTGCCCGGCGCGATCGAGATAACGCGACAGCGAGACGAGTTCGGCGCCCGCCCCGGCGCGCTGGCGCGCCCTTGCGATCGCCTGGTCGCGATAGCCGACGCGATCGACGAGGCCCGCCGCCAGCGCCTCGCTAGCGACGAAGGGCCCACGGTCGATCAGCGCGCTGACCTGTGCTTCGGTGAGCTTGCGGGCGCTGGCGATGCCGCGAACGATTTGCCCCGAAGTCGCGCGCAACAAATCCTCGGTCTCCTCGCGCTGCGGCTTGGTCATAGCGGTTTCGGTGAGGCTGTTCATCGCGGTCTTGTACTCCTCGCGATGGGCAAAGCTCGGGAGAATGCCGAGCCGGTCGAGCGCACCGCGGAAGAACGGGATGTCGCTGTGCAGCCCGATGAGGCCGAGCGACCCCAGCGGCTGCAGCCAGATCTCGTCGAACGCGGTGGCAAGGTAATAGGGCCGGGTGCCGGGGCCGAGCTCGCCAAAGCTGTCGGTGAAGACGATCGCGAATTTGCCTTTCGCGCGAAAGTTCGTAATCGCGTCGCGGACTTCCTGGCAGGTCGCCAAGCCAAGCTTGTCGCCGCCGAGCCGGACATAAAGACCTTGCACCCGGGCATCGTTGCCGGCGCGCTCAAGCGCATCGAGAAAATCGCGCAGCGTCTCCTTGCCGCCGAAAACCAGCTCCGACAGCGGACCCTGCCCTGCGCCTGCGGCGAGGCCGCGGTCAAGGTCCGCGCTCAGCACGATCGACTGGGGGAGGGAGGGCTCGCTTGCGGCGAGGCGCCACAGCACGATGCCGCTCCCGATGACGGCGAGCACCGTCACGATGCCGATTGCGGCGAAGAGCCCGAGCACAAAGCGGCGCATGGCGATTCCAATCCAGGGTCAAATCCGCTGCGGGCGATCTTATCTTTCCCCTTGGCTCTCGGCGAAGCGTTCAAGATCGCGCCCGGGGATGCTACATAAGGCGCCAGCATGAGGAGGTGGAGATGGACGACAAGACCCGCACCGAGCTCGAAGCCGCGACGTACCGCGCGCTGGTCGCGCATCTGCGCGAACGCACCGACGTCCAGAACATCGACCTGATGAACCTCGCCGGCTTCTGCCGCAACTGTCTCTCCAAATGGTACCGCGCCGCAGCCGTGGAAAAGGGCGTCGCGATGACCGATCCGGAGGCGCGAGAGATCGTCTACGGGATGCCCTATGACGAGTGGCGCAAGGCGCACCAGAAGGAAGCCACGGCCGAGCAGAAGGCGGCCTTCGCCGCCTCTCAGCCGAAGCACGCACGCATAGGGTAGAGGGAAGGATGCCTGACGTTGGGGGGATTGCCGGCGAGCGGCTGCGCTCGTTCATCGAGCGGATCGAGCGGCTCGAGGAGGAGCGGCGCACGCTCGGCGCCGACATCAAGGAAGTATACGCCGAAGCCAAGGGCGCCGGGTTCGACGCCAAGATCATGCGCCAGCTCATTCGCCTGCGGCGGATGGACAAAGACGATCTCGACGAGCAGGAGACGCTCCTCGATATCTACAAACGCGCGCTCGGAATGCTCCCCGATGCGGCGAGCGAAGCTGCGGAGTAGGGGCGGGGGAGGGGTCACCTTCCCGCTTCTCGCAGCCTTCCGCCGGCGATCGGCAGGAGGCGGGCGAGGCGCGATGCCCAGGCGGCCTCGCCGGCTTCCTCGCCGATCAAATCCTGGCGGATCTCGATTTCGACATGCGCGAGGCCGCGGCCCTCGCCATGCACCGGCACCGTGTAGTCGCTTGCATCGGTGATCGCGTAGGGGGCGTTGTCGCCGACCGTCAGATCGCCCTCCGCGGCCAACAAATCGCGTAGGATATGGGCGAGACGGGCATCCTTGTTGTAGAGAACCCCGACCTCGATGTTGCGGGGCTCGCCCTTGAACACCGGGGTGAAGCTGTGCATCGCGATCAATACGGTACGCCGCCCAGCGGCAGCGCGGGCGTCGAGCAATTGGGCGATGCGCGCGTGGTAGGGCGAAAAAATCTCGCGGCGGCGCACCTCGCGCTCGGCCGGTGGAATGGCCGCGTTGCCCGGGATCGCGGTCAGCTCGCTGATCTCGGGGATCGAGGTGGCCCAGCCGGGTTCCCGGTTGCAATCGATGACGAGCCGCGAATAGGCCTGCAGTACGGCGGTCGCGTCAAGCGCGTGCGCCAGCTTTTCAGTCACTCCGGCGATGCCGATGTCCCAGGCGATGTGGCGCTGGAGCTCGCTCTGCGCGAGGCCAAGTGTGCCGAGCCGGCGCGGGATCGCGCGCCCGGCATGGTCGGCAGTCAGAAAAAATTGGGAACGGCCGGCTGGCCGCAACACGCGGACCGGCGCCGGGTCGCCCGCCTCGATGAGGCGCTCTGCCGGTTCGGGCATCAGTAGACTTCGGCGTAGCGAGCGCAGGTCGCGGCCTCGCTCAATCCGTCGACGACCCGCAGCTCGGCGCGCTTGAAGCGCAGATAAACGTCAAAAAACGTCTCGCCAAACCATTCGCGGGCCGCGCTGCTCGCGGCCATCCCGTCGAGCGCCTCACCCAGCGAACGGGGCAGGGCCCGCCCCCCGGCCGCCTGCCGCTCGGCATCGCTCATGTCCCAGAAATTCCACTCGGGCGGCGCCGGCAGTGTGCGGCCATGGCGGATGCCGTCGACCCCCGCCCAGACCAGCGCGCCTAACGCGAGATACGGGCTCGCCGCGGCGTCGGCCACGCGATATTCGACATTGAATTGCTGCGCCGCGCCGTCCTTCCCGAAGATCGGGCAGACGCGAATGCTGGCGCCGCGATCCTGCACACCGATATTGGCCCAGGTTGGCGCCCAGCGGTTGGGGCGCAGCCGGTAGTAGGAGACCGCCGAGGGGGCGGTGATCGCGGTCAGCACCGGCAGATGGTGGAGGATGCCGGCAACGCTCGGGTCCGGCATCAGCACGAGATCGCCTTCGGTGCCGAACGGCGTCTTATAGATCGGGCCAAACGGCGACATCATGATGTTGCTGTGGGTGAGGCCGACCCCCTTGCGCATTCGCCCGGAGAGTTCGGCGGCTGGAAACCCCTTGCCGCGGACCAGTCCGGCGAGATCGCAGGCGCCGACGAAAACGAGGGGTTCTCGGTTCACGGGCAAGTTTCCTCCGACGGGGACGGCCGCGGTCGGTCCGCGATCAGACCTCTACCCGGTCGAGCGCCGCGTCCTCGTGCCCGCCCGGCAATCGGTCGACGCGGAACCCGCCCGATTGGCGCCGCCACAGCGCGGCGTAGGCGCCGCGCGCCGCGAGCAGCCCCTCATGCGTGCCCTCTTCGACGATGCGGCCGTGATCGAGAACGATCAGCCGGTCCATCCGGCAGATCGTCGACAGCCGGTGGGCGATCGCGATCACGGTGCGCCCTTCCATCAGCCCGGCAAGCTGTTCCTGGATCGCCGCCTCAACTTCGGAATCGAGAGCCGAAGTCGCTTCGTCCAGCACC
>JBARKH010000583.1:0-4593 GCA_049801295.1 Allostellaceae bacterium
CCGGAACGAACCCGCGACGGCCTTTGGCGACGCATCGGCGCCTTGCTCGACCAATTTGCTCCCGATGAATCCGCCAATTACCTCCGCGCCGCAGGCTATGCAGACTGAATCTGAAAATGCTCTAGCCTGCAGGCGCGATCTCGCTATTCCCTTGATGTTTGCCATGAGGGGCAAGGCTCAGCTCGATACCGCTCACGTTCCTTTTCGTCACGAGTGGCGGATCTCGCTAAGTTCAACGGATGGTCGCCTTGGGTCGACTCCAGCGGTTCGGTCGTGGCTCCGCGAACGGCGGGAATCGGCGCTTGGCTGCCGGCGCCATGCAAGCGACGTTCGACCGGAGTTGAACCTTTAGCGGACCCAAATGGGAACCAGACGGAGATTTGGTCGGATTGCCGATCTCGAGCGCTGAGAGCCGACCTTACCCGAGCACGTGCGTGTCGAGAAACTCGTTGCGGAATTTCCCGTTGGGGTCATACGAACGGGCCAGGTCACGAAACGCCGGAAGTTTCGGATAGAACGGTACGAGTTCGGCCGCGCGCGCGTGCATGATCTTCCCCCAATGCGGCCGCGCGCCGAGCGGCAGCAGCATCGCTTCGATCTCGGTGGTCAGCGCCGCCACCGCATCGAACTCCCGCAGCCAGGAAAAATGGATCGAGACGCGGTCATCGCCATATGACGGGCTGAGCCAGAGCGCGTCTCCGGTCATGCTGCGGATCTCGGTTGCCCACAAAAGACGGTCGATGCGGTCGCCGATATCGCGCAGCTGAGTGATCGCCGTCGTCGCTTCGGCGCGAGGCACCATGTATTCGCTTTGCAGATGCAGGGCGGGGTTTGGCTCGACATCGGGCCTGAAATGCGTCAGCCGCTCCGACCAGGGGCCGGCGACGCCGAATGGGTTAATGCGCTGCATCGCCTCTGGCGTCGCCCGGAGCGGCGGCTGGGCGGCGAGAGTGGCCCCGAGGCGCGCTGCCGGCATCACGTCCGGATCGCCATCCGCTATCCGGGTCTTGATCCACCAGCGGGTCACCGTCGGGCTGGACCAGGCCGTAAAAAGGCTGACGCTGTACCCCGCCGACATGACGGCGTCCAAATCGGCCAGCAGGGAGGCCCATGCCAGCCCCTCGAAGGCATCCTGCCGCATCCTGAAGGCCGGTTCGATGTCGAGCGTCACCCGCGTGACGATGCCGAGCGCGCCCAGCGCCACAACCGTCCCGTCGAACCCGGGATCGCCGCGCCGGATCGTGATAAGATCACCGGTCGCGCACACGATTTCCAGCGCGGCGACCGCGGTCGCGAGATTGCCGAGGCGGTCGCCCGAGCCATGGGTACCGGTCGCGATGGCGCCGGCTACCGAGACATGCGGCAACGAGGCCATGTTGTGCAAGGCACAGTCCATCCGCTGCAGATGGGCAGCCAGCACACCATAGTTTGTCGCGGCGCCGACCGTGACGGTGCGGCGCTCCGGGTCGATCAGAAAGCCCGGATCAATGTCGCGCAGGTCGACAAGCTCGCCCGGCGAGTCGGCGACGCCGTTGAACGAATGGCGCGCCCCGATAGCGCGGATGCGGGGTGACGCTGCGACCAGCCTGCGGACCTCGTCGACCGATGCCGGACGATGAATACGGCGGGCCGTGAACGTATAGTTGTCCGCCCAATTGTGCTCGCGCGTCATCAGCCGACGCTCCCCCGATAGCGTGCTCGATCGCGGCGACAGCTTACCGGTGGGCGGATGCGGCGCACATTATGAAAACGGCTCAGCGGGAGGATCGGCATGGCATATGAGCTCTATTACTGGCCGACGATTCAGGGACGCGGCGAATTCGTGCGCCTCGCCTTGGAGGAGGCCGGCGCCGACTACGTCGATGTCGCGCGCCGCCGCGACGGCATGGCGGCGATGCAGCTTCTGATGGATGGAGCCGGCCCCGAGCATCCGCCGTTTGCTCCTCCTTTCCTCAAGGACGGTAACGTCCTGATCGCGCAAACCGCGAACATTCTCCTCTATCTCGGGCGCCGACACGGCCTGGCGCCGCGCGAGGAGGCCGGGCGGCTGTGGGCGCATCAGCTGCAATTGACCATTGCCGATGCCGTCGACGAAGCGCACGAGACACATCACCCGATCGCGTCAAGCCTCTACTACGAGGATCAGCGGACCGAAGCCAGGCGCCGCGCCGCCGATTTCATCGCCAACCGCATCCCGAAATATCTCGGCTATTTCGAGCGAGTGCTCGAGCGCAACCCGCGAGGCGAGCGCTATCTCGTCGGACGCCGGACCAGCTATTGCGACCTGTCGCTGTTTCAGCTCGTCGCCGGCCTGCGCTATGCCTTCCCGCGCGCAATGGCGGAGCTCGAACCGCGCTTTCCGCGGGTCGTCGCGCTGCATGCCCGCATCGCCGCCCGGCCCCGCATCGATGCGTATTTGAAATCCGCGCGGCGCATTGCCTTCAACGAGCAGGGTATCTTCCGCCACTACCCGGAGCTCGATGGGGCAAGCTAGGCCATTGGGAGGAATTCCCCAATCCGCCCGGCGTCGGTGCTGAGCGTTTCAGCTACGCCGGCGGCTGCGCCTCGAAAATCTGATCACCCTCGGCGAATGTGATCCAGGGCTTGGACACATTCAACACGGGATGTGGACGCATCCGCGCGATCGCTCGACCGCATACAACACGATCGACTACTGGCAGGATCTGGCGCGACTGGCGGAACGCGGCAAGTTCGACGGGATCTTCCTGGCCGATATCATCGGCGTCTACGATGTCTACCGGGACGGTCCGGCGCCGTCGATCATTGACGCCGTGCAGATCCCGGTCAACGACCCGATGATGGTCGTGCCGGTGATGGCGGCGGTGACCGAGCACATCGGTTTCGGCGTCACCGCCAATCTGACCTATGAACCGCCTTATCTCTTCGCCCGGCGGATGTCGACGCTGGACCACCTGACCGGCGGCCGCGTCGGCTGGAATATCGTGACCGGCTATCTCGACAGCGCGGCGCGCGGCATGGGGCTGGCCGCTCAGCCCGACCATGACGGCCGCTATGACGTGGCCGACGAATATATGTCGGTCGTCTATAAATTGTGGGAGGCCAGCTGGGAGGAAGGCGCCGTATTGCGCGACAAGTTCAATCGGATTTTTGCCGACCCGGCCAAGATCCATCGCGTGCGGCATCAGGGCCGCCATTACCAGGTGGACGCAATTCACCTGGCCGAACCGTCGCCGCAGCGCACCCCGGTGCTGTACCAGGCCGGCTCTTCGACCCGCGGACGCGAGTTCGCCGCGACCCATGCCGAATGCGTCTTCGTGTTTGGTGCGGATAAGCGCATTACCCGCGATCTCGTCGCCGACATCCGCGCCCGTGCCGCGGCGCAGGAGCGCGATCCGGCGGAAATCCTGATTTTCTACAACCGCGCCGCCGTCGTCGGCCGCACGCGACGCGAGGCCGAAGAGAAGTACCGGGAGTATCACGAACACGCCAGCATCGAGGGCGCGCTGGCGCATTTCTCGAGCTCCACCGGCATCGATTTCTCGCGCTACGAGCCGGACGAGCCGATCCGCTATGTCAAAAATGATGCGATCAACTCGGCGGTCGAGACCCTGACCACACGGAGCGACGAGCCGTGGACGGTGCGGCGCATCACCGACCGGATGGGGCTCGGCAGCCGCAATCCGGCCATCGTCGGCTCCGCCGAGGAGGTCGCCGACGATCTGATCGCCTGGGTCGAGGAAACCGATATCGACGGCTTCAATCTGAGCCGCATCGTGAGCCCCGAGGGCCTCGAGGACTTCGTCGACCTGGTGGTGCCGATCCTGCAGGAGCGCGGCGCCTACAAGCACGACTACCGGCCCGGCACCTTGCGCGAGAAGCTGTTCGGTCACTCGCGGCTGCTGCCGCCCAGCCACCCGGCCGCCGCGCACCGCCCGCCCGCCGACAGCAGTAGACTATCCAGCTGACTTAGCAAGCCCGCCGCCCGGGTCCTCATCCAAATCAGCAGGGATCAAGTTCAACCGGCGGCTGACCGTTGTCCGTCCCTTCTTGGACGCTCCGCCTCGCCGCTTAGAAGGGGTCTTCATGCCCCTCAAGAAACATTCGCCGCCAGGACCGAGCAACGGCGAGGTCGGTTGGAATACAGACCGTTGCCCATTCGCGCGCGAACGGCGAGGTTGCGCCGAACGGCCTCCATGCCACCGCGGTCAAGCCGCTAGGTCAGGCTTGTGTCATGTTTTGGACGCTCCTGTTTGAGACGGTGGTGAGCATCAAATCCCTGCGATAATGGCACGATTTCGTCGGCGCACTAGAAGGCGAACATCGCCGTATCCGGTGCGAGGCCGAAGAGGACGCGACCGATCGTTTCGTAGTGCGCTTGCCTCCCCTGGGCCTGTTGCGAGGCGGTATGCATGTCGCGGAAGCGGCGCTCGAACGGGCGGTTGTCGAAAATCGCCGTCGCACCGGCGCCGTGATAGAGGGTGTTAACCACCTCGCGCGCCTGGTCAATCGCCCAGGTCGAGGCGAGGCGGATGATCGTGTTTTGTTCGAGGCTCAATTCGCCGGTCTCGCCGACCGCTTCCCAGATTTCCGTCAGACCGCTTAATAGGAAGG
>JBARKH010000584.1:0-11394 GCA_049801295.1 Allostellaceae bacterium
GGCCAGCGCCGGCGAGACGTCGCCCGCCCAAACTGGCTTGCGGGAGTTCGCGTTGTCAGGAGGCGGGCCCCCCGGGGCCGTATCGTCGGCCTGGCTGCCGCCGCGCAAGGTCAGCGACAACTTGCCAAGCTCATTCGCCACGTTGAGCGTCTGCGCTTGCTCGGGGCTCACTTCAAGGTCGATCGATCGAGGCGAACCGGCACTGCCCGCTTTTCCACCCGCCACCTCGATCGCCAGGACCCGGAGATCCTTGGCTACTGTCTCGCTGACCGAGCGCCGCGGCGCCGGCGCGTCGCCCTTGAACGTCTGTGTCAGGATCACATCGACGCGGTCGCCCGGGTTCAGCGACCCGCTACCCGGGGGGAGCGGGATCGAGATCACTCGTGCGACCGAGGAGAGGGAAGACAGGACTACTTGGAGGAAATCGCGGTCGGCAGGCTTCACGATGTTGCCGAGCAGGATGGGGGCGCCTGCGGCAAGATTGGTCCGCAGCGCCGCGCCGCGCACCTCGACGCGCGGATCTTCGGCGATCTCTGGTTTGGCCTTCCGTTCTGCGTCGGTGGGCACGCGAATCTCGCCGACGTAAGAGGCATCGGCAGGCGGTACCCACCAGTTCACGTCTTGCATTCGCAGCAACGTACCGGCAGCGAGCGGCACGGCGGCGACGAGGATTTCGCGTGGCGGCAACGAACTACCGCGGGCCCCGTAGCCCGGCGGCAGCGCCTGGAGGAATATCGCGCCGGCGACCGCAACGGAGACCAGGAAGAGGAGCGCTAATATCGCTTTAGCATGCATAAAATCGACCCCAAAGCCCCGTCACGCTGGCGCGGGCGGTGCCCGCAGCCAGGCGATGAGCGACACGATTCCCGGCAACAACTGCCGCGCCATCGCGATCTCGGCCTTTTGGAACCTGACGTAACGGCCGTGGCTCACGACCTTCGCGCCAATCTTGATCAGCGTCTCCCGCTGGCTGCCCAGCGACCACGGCTCCGCGGTCTTGGGCATCGCCGGCATGTCGGTACCCCAAACCTGAACTTTGGTTCAGGAGATTCGCACGCATAAGCGTTAAAAGTTGGCTAACTTCGTCGCAGAGATTTGGTCCATTCGCGCCCGATAACCGTCAAGATCCGCTGCGTGAAGTTTTTTTACGGCTTCACCGTTCGGAGGCAGGCGACGAGCGCGCTGAGGTCGGGACACGCGATCGCACGGCGAATCGGCTTGATCTTGCGCAAATTGGCGGCTGTCGCTGCCGCGTCCCGATCCGACGGCTCGCGATATGTGTCAACCGGCATTTGGGGGCCGATGATCGCGCTGTCCGATGGTGCACCGTTGCCCAGAGCCATGACGATCTGGGCCTCGGTCCAACTGTCCCTCCCAGTCTCGCCGCTGGGCGTGATGCTGGGGCCGACAACATGCCCGATCGCCCCGTCGTCGAACGTGAAACCGCCGGCCAATTTCATGGCGCCGATCGGTCTGCCCCGGGAATCGCGGGGCGTATGACGGCGGTCGCACCCGGCGATCGTGTTGGCCGGTTGGAGCCGCGTTCAAACAGCGTCTCGGCTGCGCGAGCCCATTCTGCCGTGAGCAGCGCTTCGCCGATCCACATCACGACGACACCCGCTGGCCTCGTTCCGGGCAAATACATGGCCCCATGCGCACTGCCTCGATTGCCTCCTCGTATTGTACGCTTTTCAAGAAAAGTTAAAACCCCGGGGACCTCGATGCTTGATCCCAGCCTTTGATGGCGCGTCATCTTCTGTGGAATCGCGAGCTGCACTATCGGCCCGGCTATCCACGGCAGCGTCACGACGACAGAGGCGATCCGTCGAACGATACAACATCGACAAGCGAGCCCGAGAGCGCTGGCGAGCGGTACGGCGTCAATCCGAAGACCGTCGCCAAGTGGACGAAGCCCAGCCCGGCGGCCGATGTGCCGACCGGCTCCACGAGCGGCGTAGGTCTATGGCGCGGCGATCGCGAGGGCGATTGATCGGGTTGCGGTTTGGCGCAAGAGCCGTCGGCTTTCGGCCAAACCAATGGGCATCGGGCGAATGATCACGCGTGCGAGGCCGGAAGCGGCGGCGCTGCTGAGCCCGGGCACACAGTGTTAAAGCTTCGTCAACCGAGTTGTGGTTTAATCGTGTTTCCGCGAACTCTTGGAGCGAGAAGATGCTTGCTGGTCCGGTGGCGCGGCACGTGCTCGTGACGCAGCGCATTGAGGAGGTGTCCGGCATCCGCCCGATCACACTCCTGATCGCTTCGGGGATCGCACTGATCACGGCGATCCCGATCGTCACGGGAATCGCCGCGAACCATTTGCGAGACCAGGCTCTGACTATGGCCGCCAGCGAGTTGGCGCGCATCGACAACGTTCTCGCCGCAGCCAGCAACCGTTCTCTGAGGGTCGCCGATGCGCGGCTCGCTGAGGTAGCCGACCAGCTGAGTCGGGCTGCGGCCGGCGATGCCGCGCGGCTTCGCGAGGTCGTCTCCGCGCCCGAGATCGGCGCTCGGCTACGCGGCGAGCTCGGCCGCTCTGCGCCGATCGACGGGATCGCGCTGATCGCCGCCGATGGCGTCGTGCTCGATCATGCCGGTGCCTGGCCTGCCGCGGAACTCGCGTCGCGCGGTTTTGTCGAGGCCTTGCGAACCCAGCCGGCACGGGCGAGCATCGTCGGCGCGGCGATCCGGGACCAGCAGACCGGCACCGTCAGCATTCCGCTCGCCCATCGCATCGACGGCCCAGACACGCCGCTCGGCGCCGTCGTCGGGATGATCCCGGCCGTCGAGTTCACCTCCCTCTTCGCCGCCGTCCCGCTTGCCGGAGACGTGGTGAGCATGCTGCTGCGGCCCGACGGGTCGATCCTCGCCCGCTACCCCGAGCCGCCCAGCACGTCCGCCGATACGATGATCACGGATCGCAGCCCCGACCCGGTACTTGGCGATATCACCGGGACGATGATCCGCCATGTCCCCGGTAAGGACAGCGGGGGGCGGATCGAGGCATTGCACGCGCTCGCGGATTATCCCGCGACCGTTTTGGTCAGCCGGAGCGCCGACCAGGTGCTCGCTGAGTGGGCGCCTCAAGGTTTGTGGTTCGTCGGCTTCGCGCTGGCGGGGGCGGTGGCGGTCGCGATCATGGTCTACCTGATCGCCCGCCAGTTCCGAACCCACGCCGCGCTCGCCGCGATCTCCGCCGAGAAGGCGATCGCGGCGATCGACGCCGAGAAGAACGAAATCGAACGGGCGCGGCTTGCCGCCGAGGCTGAACTGCTGAAGAGCGAGCGCCTCTCGGTGCTGGGGCAGCTGACCGCGACGGTCGCGCACGAGCTGCGCAACCCGCTGAGCGCGATCCGCAACACTCTATTCACCATCAAGGAACTGGCGAGCGGTGCCGCGACCAAGTTCGAGCGACCGATCGCCCGCATGGAGCGCGGCATTGAGCGTTGCGACCGGATCATTTCCGACCTGCTCGAATACACCCGCAACCGCGACCTGATCCGGACCAGCGTCCCATTCGATCATTGGGTTGCCGAGGTCGTGGCCGACCAGAATGTCTCCCCAACGGTTGGCTTGGCCGCCGAGTTGGCTGCGACCCAGGCGACCGTGCCGATCGATCGCGATCGCATGCGGCGCGTCATCATCAATCTCGTCGAGAATGCGGCCCAGGCGCTCGCGGAATTGCCCCCCGACCGCGAGAAGCGGATCGTGCTGCGCACCGCTACGGCCGACGGCGAGCTCTTGCTCGCCATCGAGGACACCGGGCCCGGGATCGCGCCGGAAGTCCTGGCCCGCATCTTCGAGCCACTGTTCAGCACGAAAAACTTCGGCACCGGGCTGGGGCTTCCGACCGTCAAGCAAATCGTCAGCCAGCACGGCGGCAGGATTGCGGTTGACAGCGTGGTCGGACGGGGGACTTGCGTGACGGTTCGCCTGCCGCTTTCGGCACCGGCGATGGAAGAGGTGAGGGTGGCGGCATGACCCGTGTTCTGATCGTCGATGACGATTGCGACCACGCCGAGAGCTTGGCGGATGTCATCGAGTTGCGGGGTTACACGGCGCAGGTCGCCTACAGCGGCGAGGAGGCGATCGACTGCTTCCGGGCCACGAACTTCGATTTCGTGCTGCTCGATGTGAAGCTGCCCGGCATCAACGGGGTCGATACCTTTCTCGAGTTGAAGAAAATCCGGCCGGCGGCCCAGGTCATGATGATGACTGGGTACAGCGTCGAGCAGCTCGTCGCCCAGGCGATCGAAGGCGGTGCGCTCGGGGTTCTGCTCAAGCCGTTCGCGGCGACACAGGTTCTGGATCTCCTGAGCAAGATCAAGCAACGCGGCCGGGTGCTCATAGCCGATGGCGACCCGGAATTCGTCGGCAGCATCGTCCCGATCCTCGAAGGCGCCGGATACGGCATCGAGGTCGCCGCAACCGGGGCCGAGGCCCTCGAAAAGATGATTCGCGAACATTTTGATTGCCTGCTCCTCAACCTGCGGCTGCCAGTTCTGTCGGGAGCTGAGCTCTATGCGCGGCTGGTTGAAGCCGGTCGCACCGTGCCGACCGTCCTGATGACCGGCGGTCGCGAAGACGCCGAGCAGGATGCCCGGCTCCGATCGCAAACCTGCGGCATGCTGTTCAAACCGTTCGACCCGAACGCACTGCTGGTCGCGATCGAGTCGGCAGTATCGCTCGGCCAGGCGGGGTAGCCGATGGGCCAAGAGGACGAAACCGTGCGGTCGGTTATCATCATCGATGACGATCTCGGCTACGCCGAATCGCTCGCCGATTTGCTCCAGCCGAAAGGCTATATAGCGGTCTATGTGGACACGCCGGAGCGTGCGCTCGCGGTGCTGCGCGACCCGCCTGACGGCGGTACTGCTCCTCCGGTCGCGCTGATCGACGTGCGGCTCGGCGGGAACGAATCGGGGGTCGATCTGATCCCGCACCTGCGCGCCGAGCAGCCGGAGCTGACCTGTGTCTTGATGACCACCGGTATCGACAGCGAGACCGCGATCGCTGCGCTGCGCCGGCGCGCCTATGATTATTTTGACAAGGCTTGGGCTCCGGAGGCGCTGTTCGCGGTGCTCGATCGCTGCTTCGATCGGGTCGCGTTGCAGCGCGACCGCGCGGCGTTGGAGGCGTTCCGCCTCGCCAAGGAGAAGGCCGAGGCGGCGAACCGTGCCAAGTCGGCTTTTCTCGCGACCATGAGCCACGAGCTGCGCACCCCATTGAATGCCATCATCGGGTTTTCCGAGATGATGCTGAACCAGACGCTGGGCCCCCTCGGCAATGAGCGCTACCGGGTCTATGCCTCGGACATCCACCGGAGCGGCATGCGTCTGCTGGACATCGTCAACGATGTCCTCGACCTGTCTAAGGCCGAGGCGGGCAAGCTCGAGCTCCACGAGGATGTCTTCGACCTGCGGGACACGATCCGCTCGGTCCGCCAGTTGATCAGGGCGCGCATCGGCGATGGCGGTCTGTCCGCTTCGGTCGAACTGCCCGCGGACTTGCCGCTGCTGCGCGCCGATGAGCGCAAGACCCAGCAGATCCTGCTCAACCTCGCCGTCAATGCGGTCAAATTTACCCCGTCCGGCGGCCATATCGAGATTGCCAGCCGGTTCGATCCGGAAACCGGGATAATTTTGACGGTAAGCGATACCGGTATCGGCATCGCGCCGGCAGATCTCGGCCGCGTATTCGAACCCTTCGAGCAGGTCGATTCCTCGTTCAGCCGGTTACATCAGGGCACTGGCCTCGGCCTGCCGCTGGTCAAGGCGATCATCGAGCGGCATGGTGGCAATCTGGAGTTGCGCAGCGAGGTCGGCGTGGGAACGCAGGTGAGCGTGATCTTTCCGCCGGAACGGGCCGTCCTTGAGCCCTCGGCCGCGCCGCCGCGCAGCGCGGCTTCATCATCCGATAGCCCGGCCCATAGCTAATTCCAGCTTGGTAATCCGCCGAGCGGCGCGGCTTCCATCATCGCGCGTGCGAGGGAGGACGCGGCGGCGGCGAGCCGGGCCAGCATCGCCGGGTCGAGCGGCGCGTCGGACGGCGCAAGCGAAGGAAGCGCGGGGAAAAGCGCTCGCGATCGTGCCCGGTTCATTCGACAAATATGCCGCCGGCGCGTGCCGTGGACGCGGCCGGGGGATCACGCCCACCTGCTCGAAGGTCCGCGCAAGGCCGGCTGGGAAGGATGACTTCCACCGCCATCTCACGGCGATCCTCGCAGCCGATCTCGACGGCTCTTCGCGGCTGATGGGTACTGACG
The DNA here is from genome assembly GCA_049801295.1 of Allostellaceae bacterium. Classification (GTDB taxonomy): domain Bacteria; phylum Pseudomonadota; class Alphaproteobacteria; order ATCC43930; family CGMCC-115725; genus DATARH01. The sequence goes on from JBARKH010000584.1 coordinate 6,263, forward strand.
AGGAAGGCCCAATCCCGGCGTTTCAGGTCCGCCTCTAAGCGGTTGAACGTCAGCTCCATGGCGGAGAGGTCGCAACGGCCACCAGATCGGGAACGGCAGCTGTCCTCCCGACCTTGCCGTTGGCCATTGTCGAGACGAATGGCTCTTTCGGGGCATGAACGGTAGGTCGCCGACCCGCCGGCCAACGAGCAAGATGCGCCGATCCCGGCCATTCGGCCGAGGCCGATCCAACTGGTCAAGCCGACCTACTCCGGCAAGTGCCTCGATCACACGATCTGGAAATTCGTGTGGGTCAAGGTAAGGCCGGTGGAAAGGATGGCGAATTGTGTCGCTCCGCCGGCGAGATTGCCGTTGGAGTCGTAGATCAGCGCGCCGGTAGTGCTGTTATAGACGATGCGGTCGCCGGCGTCGGCCGCGCCGGGGCCGGTGTGGAATGCCCCTGCCGCCAGAGGGCCAATCCCTCCCGCCTGGGTGAACACCGAGTGGCTCAAGAGGATCTTGTCGTTAACGCTGTCGAAGATGTGGTCGACATTGGTTGTCGCGCTGAGCGCAGTGTTGAACAGGAACGAGTCGTTACCCCTGCCGCCGGTGAGCTTGTCGCTGCCAGCGCCGCCGTTCAGCGTGTCGTTGCCCCCGCCGCCGTTGAGGGTGTCGTTGCCCCCGCCGCCGGTGATGACGTTGTTGAGGCTATTGCCGGTGCCGGCAAAATTGCTCGATCTGGTATAGGTCAGGTTCTCGACATTGGCGCCGAGCGTATAGCTCGCCAACGTGGTCTTGACTATATCGGTGCCTGCCGTGGCGGCCTCGGTCACCACGTCGCCGGCATTGTCGACGATGTAGGTGTCGTTGCCGCCGCCGCCGGCCATCGTGTCGGCGCCGGTGCCGCCATTGAGGGTGTCGTTACCGGCGCCACCGTGCAGCGTGTCGGCGCCGGCGCCGGCGGTTATCGTATTCTTGAGGGCGTTGCCGGTCCCGGCGAAACTGCCCGATCCGATGAAGGTCAGGTTCTCGACATTGGCACCGAGCGTATAGCTCGACAGGTTCGTCTTGACCGTATCGGTGCCTGCCGAGGCGGCCTCGGTCACCACGTCGCCGGCATTGTCGACGATGTAGGTGTCGTTGCCGCCGCCGCCGGCCATCGAGTCGGCGCCGGCACCCCCGTTCAGCGTGTCGTTCCCCGCGTTGCCGTTCAGCGTGTCGTTGCCGCCGCCGCCATTGAGAATGTCGTTGCTGGCGCCGCCGGTCAGTTGGTCGGCCCTTATGCCGCCGTTTAGCACGACCCGGTTGACCCCGGCCAGCGTCGATGCATCGACCGAGTTGCCCAAATCGCCGCCGTTGACTGTAATCACCGGGCTGCTCAGCACGGCGAAGTTCACATTGTGTAGGCTGATGCTGTTGGCGCCGAGACCGGCGAGGGCGACCATCGGAAAGCCATAAACGCCGGCCAGATCGATCGTACCGGCGGTCTCGAACACCAGCTGGCTCACGCCACCGCTGCCGGTGATGGTTTGACCGCTGCCCAGACCCCGACCGTCCAGTTCGCTCCGGGATCGACGGTGACATGGCCGAAATTGACAACGTCCATCACCGTCCCGCTGGTCGCGCCAGCGCGCAATTCGAGCGTATTGTTGCCGGCGCCGCCATCGACCTTGCCGAGCATCTTGGCGGTGGGATCGAGGATCAGCATGTCGTCGAAGGTGCCGAACTGGATGGCGGTGCCGCCGCTGCCGCCGATCACTCCGCCGCTGATCATGGTACCGGCGGCACCGGCGATCAAAATCCCGAGATCTCCCGAGACCACCGCGTAACGATTGAGCGTGACGCTGCCGCCCGCCTTCAGCTCGACACCGAAAGTGGTTCCCGAAATGATGCCGAAATTGGCTACCGTGCCGGCGGCCGCGGCGCTCACATAGACCCCCGCGATGCCGCCGCTGAGCGACGCGTCGATAGAGCCGTTCTGGCCGTTAGTCACGCTGCCGGCGTGCAGGTAGACGCCAAAGCTGCTGGACCCGGCGATCGTGCCGAAATTGGCGACGGTGCCGGAAGTGCCCGCGATCGCGACGCCGTCGGAACCCCCGGAGATCAGCCCGGTGGACGATCCGCTATGGCCGTTGGTCACGCCTCCGCCGACGCGCAAGTAGACGTCGGTGGACCCGGTGATCGTGGCGAAATTGGCGACCGTGCCGGAAGTGCCCTGGATCCGGACACCATCGGCAAATCCGGAAATCAGCCCGGCGGACGAGCCGCTCTGGCCGTTGGTCACGCTGCCGCCAGCGCCCAGGTATACGCCATGTCCGCCGGAGCCGGTGATCGTGCCGAAATTGGCGACCGTGCCGGATGTGCCCGCGATTTCGAAGCCGCTTAAATGCCCAGAGATCAGCTCGGCGGATGACCCGCTCTGACCTTTGGTGACGCTGCCGCCGGCCTTCAGGTAGACGCCGAGGTTGTTGGACGCGGCGATCGTACCGAAATTGGCAACCGTGCCGGCGGTGCCGTAGATCAGGACGCCAGTGGTATACCCGGAGATCAGCCCGGTGGACGAGCCGCTCTGGCCGTTGGTCACGCTGCCGCCGGCGCCCAGGTAGACGCCGAACCCGGTGGACCCGCTGATCGTCCCGAAATTGGCGACGGTGCCGGAAGCGGCCTGGATCGCGACGCCGGTGGTATACGCGGAGATTAGCCCGCTGGACGCGCCGCTCCGGCCGTTGGTCACGCTGCCGCCGTGGGTCATGAAGACACCCGCGGCATGAGCCGAGGCGATCGTGCCGAAATTGGCGACGGTGCCCGAAGTGCCATGGACATCGATGCCGGTGAAATGCCCGGAGATCAGCCCGGTGGACGAGCCGCTCTGGCCGTTGGTTACGCTGCCGCCGACGAGCAGGTAGACGCCGTATCCGGTGGTGGAGGCGATCGTGGCGAAATTGGCGACGGTGCCGGTAGTGCCGACAATCCAGACGCCGCTGATTTGCCCGGAGACCAGTGCGCCGGACGAGCCGCTCTGGCCGTTGGTCACGCTGCCGCCGACGCCCAGATAGACGCCGATGTCGATGGCTCCGGCGATCGTGGCGAAATTGGCGACGGTGCCGGCGGCGCCCTTGATCCTGACGCCGTAGTCACCCCCGGAGATCAGCCCGGCGGACGATCCGCTCTGGCCGTTGGTCACGCTGCCGCCGGCGCTCAGGTAGACGCCGTCTCCGCTGGACCCGCTGATCGTGCCGAAATTGGCGACGGTACCGACGCCGCCCGAGGCATCCACGCCGTCGACAACGCCGGAGATTAGCGCCGCGGTCGCGCTGCTCGCGCCGTTGGTGACGCTGTCGCCGAAGAACAGCTCGACACCAATGCCGAGGGAGCCGGTGCCCGCGACGGTGGCGAAATTGGCGATGGTGCCGGCGCCGCCGGAGATAGCGACACCGCCGATAGAGCCGGAAATCCGCGCCGATGTCGCACCGCTCGCGCCGTTGGTCACGCTGCCGCCAACCTGTAATAGGACGCCCCTGCCGAACTCGCCGGTGCCGGCGATGTTGGCGAAGTTGGCGACGCCGCCGACGGCCCCGGCGACCAGAACGCCGGAATAGCCGGAGATTAGGCCGGTGTTATCGACGCTACCGCCGAGCTTCAGTTTGACCCCGTCGCCCGCGCTCAGGGCGGTCCCGGTCGCTTCGACCGTACCGGCGTTAACGACCGTCCAGGCCTGCGTGCCGGGGCCGTAGATCGCGTCGCCGCTGCTCGCCTCGACCGCGCCGCTCGCAGTGATCGTTAGCGGCGAGACGTAAACCCCCGCGGTGCTGAGCGTGATGCCGTGGGTAACCGTGCCGCCGATCGTCGCCGTCCGCTCTGTCCTCTTATCCGTCCCCTAACTTGGGGCGGCGCATCGTTCTATCACGCGATACACCAGCGGGCCACGCGAGACCGCTCGAACGCCTCGCGCCTCGGCTACGCCCTTCGGGCGCGTGCCCGCGAGTGGTGGAAACGCACCCAAGCGACATCAGCCACCACACGGCTCCGGCGAAACCGTTAGTCACGGGGTCCCCCAAACCTAACCGTAATTTTTGCCACGCCGACACGCCGATGCAACCGCCGGCCCGGGAGATAGTGCAGCTCGAGCATGAGCTGTCAGGGCGTGCCGAACAACGCCACAGGGCCCCTGCCAGGATTACGCCAGATTTTGCCCCGCCGACGCCGCCCTTGACGTATACGCCGTCGTAGTGAGCCGCCACATTGGCACGCGCATCGGCGAAGGGCAGAAATCGACCCTCGTGCGGCCTCCGGACCGCCGTCAGGCAATGGCCGGAGTGGGGCATGAAGGGAAGGCCCCGTCGCCCAAACCGAGCGCCGCCTATAAGTTCAGTAAGCAGACCCCCGTCGGGATGGGTCGCAACGGGTCAGATGCGCCGATTCCGGCCTTTCGGATTCTTGGGGATTAACGGGTCGGATCGGCGATATAGCGGCTGGCCGACCAACCGCCGTCAGCGCGCTGCCGGCAGCAGCGGATGGTGGTCGCCGCCACCCGGTTCGCCCGGAGGGCCGGTCGCGAGGAGCGCCTGGCCGGCGTAGGCTTGCTCGTTGGTTCCGAGAGCACCCGGCAGGTAGCTCGGCGGGTTGCGTGCGTCTGCCGCGCCCGAGGGCAGCCCGGCTGGGGCGATGTCGGCGAAGGTCGTCTGCGACGTGCCGCCCGCGACCGGCGGGTCGGTGACGAAGGTTCCGCCGTTCCCGTCGATGGCCAGCTTGAAGTTGCTCGTCGTGTAGACCCCGAGCAGCGTCAGGTGGACGGTATGCGTGCCGCTGGTGACGGTGAGCGTGCCGCTGCTGCTGGTGGTCTGTGCGAAGCGTTCGGTGGTGGCACCCAATGTGAAGGCGATCGCCCGCAGATCGATTCGGTCGGGTGGGTTGGGCCCGGTAAAACCTTTGATGGCGCCGGTAAAGCCGGTCAAGGCATCGAGCTGCAACGTGCCGCCGCTGGCGATGGTGACCGTGCCGCTGGCGGTGCCCCCGCTCGCCACCTCCACGAGCCCGCCGTTGATCGTGCCGCCGCTCGCCCTGCCGTGGACGGTTTCGGCCCCGCCATTGTCGACGATCGTGCCGCTTGCCGTGCCGCCCGCCGAGACGACTTCGTTGCCGCCGCTCAGCAC
>JBARKH010000585.1:0-14616 GCA_049801295.1 Allostellaceae bacterium
ATATTGCGGCGCGATGAGACGATGACGGCGGTCATCGGTTCAAGAAAGCGGATCCGCCGCACCGCGCCGTCGCCGCCGCGCCAGCGTCCCGCGCCGCCGGAGCCGCGCCGGATCACAAACCCCTCGAGCCGCACCGGATAGCGCAACTCCAGGACTTCCGGGTCGGTCATCCGGGTATTGGTCATGTGGGTGTGGACCGCGGCGGTGCCGTCGAACCCCGGCCCGGCGCCGGCACCGCCGCAGATCGTCTCATAATACTGGCGGGTAGCGTCGCCGAAGATGAAGTTGTTCATCGTCGCCTGACTGCAGGCCAGAACTCCGGTCGCGCCGAACAGCGCATTGACAATGGCCTGCGAGGTCTCGGTGTTGCCGGCGACCACTGCTGCCCCGGGCTGCGGTGACAGGAACGTGCCGGGCGGGATCACCAAGTGGATCGGCTTCAGGCAGCCGTCGTTCAGCGGAATGTCGCTGCCAACGAGGCAGCGGAGCGCATAGAGGACCGCCGAGCGGGTCACCGCCGGCGGGGCGTTGAAGTTATCGTCGCGCTGGTCACCGGTGCCGGTGAAGTCAACGGTCGCCGTGCGCGCTTGATGATCGACGGTGATCGCAACCCGCAGCGGCGAGCCGTCGTCCATCGTATAGGCGAAGCAGCCGTCGCCGATCCGGTCGATCACCTGGCGAACGCTCTCCTCGGCATTGTCCATGACGTGGTGCATATAGGCGCGCACCACCTCCAGGCCGAAGCGGGCGACCACCCCGCGCAGCTCCTGCACTCCCTTTTCGTTGGCCGCGACCTGCGCCTTGATGTCGGCGACGTTGACCGCGGGGCTGCGCGCCGGATAGCGCGCCGACGCCAGTAGATGACGGAATTCGGCTTCGCGGAATTCGCCGCCATCGACCAGGAGTAAATTGTCGAGGACGACCCCTTCCTCCTCAAGCGTGCGCGAGGTGGGCGGCGTCGAACCCGGAGTGAGGCCGCCGATATCGGCATGGTGACCACGGTTGGCGACAAAAAACAGAATGTCGCGCCCCGCGGCGTCGAAAACCGGAGTGATGACTGTGACGTCGGGCAGGTGGGTGCCGCCGTTATAGGGGTTGTTGAGGGTGACGACATCGCCGGGCTTCAGCGTCGCCCTGCGCAGCCGCAACACGGTCCGCACGCTTTCGCCCATCGCGCCCAGATGGATCGGGATGTGCGGGGCGTTGGCGACCAGCCAGCCTTCGGGATCGAAGACCGCACAGGAAAAATCCAGCCGCTCCTTGATGTTGACGCTGAGCGAGGTGTTCTGGAGGACGGCGCCCATCTGCTCGGCGACATTCATGAAGAGGTTGTTGAAGAGTTCGAGGAGCACCGGATCGGGTTTTGCCCCGGCGTTGCCGATGTGCCTCGGGCGCGGCTCAGTGCGCCGCAACAACAGGTGATCGAGATCCGTGAGCTCGGCCTGCCATCCCGGCTCGACGACGGTCGTTGCGTTGGCTTCGCGGATCAGCGCCGGACCGGCGATCCGGTCGCCCGCCCGCAGATCCGAGCGATCAAACACCGGCGCCCTATGCTCGGCGCCAGCGGTCCACATGAGGATCCGGTCGAGGGGCGCCGGGCCGTCGCCCTGGCGGCGGGAGACCCGCGTCTCCCGCACCCTCTCGCCGGGGGTCGTCGCCTCGACCGCCAACGCTTCGACGACGAGCGGCCGCTCGGGCGTGGCAAAGCCGAACCGGGCGCGGTGCGCGTCGGTAAAGACCGGCACCATCCGATCGGGCGCCCCATAAGCCACGATGAGCGCCGTATCGGTGCCGGCATAGCGCAGGTGCATGAATGGGCGAACCTCGATCCGGCCCGGTTCGGCGCCCTGCGCCGCGAGGGCCTCGCGCGCCTCCCGCGTCAGCCGGCCGACAGCTCCATCCAGTTCGGCCATCCGGTCGGCCGCGAACGGCACTTCGACGGCCTGCTCGCGCATTACCGTCTGATCGGCCAGCCCCATGCCGTAAGCCGACAAGACGCCGGCATAGGGGTGGATGAAGACGGTCTCCATGCCGAGTTCGTCGGCAACGAGGCAAGCATGCTGACCGCCGGCGCCGCCAAAGCATTGCAGCGTGAAGGCGGTAGCGTCGTGGCCCTTCTGCACCGACACCTGCTTGATCGCGTTCGCCATGTTGCCGACCGCGACGCGCAGAAACCCCTCGGCGATCGCCCGAACGTCGCGGGTTTCGCCGGTGGCGCGGGCGATCTCCCGGCCGAGCTCGGCAAATTTCGCCCTGACCACCGCCGCATCGAGCGGCTGGTCCCCAGCGGGGCCGACGATTGCCGGAAAATGCGCCGGCTGCAGCTTGCCGACGCAGACATTGGCATCGGTCACCGTCAACGGGCCGCCGCGGCGGTAGGAGGCCGGCCCCGGGTCGGCGCCGGCGGAATCGGGGCCGACACGGAAGCGGGCGCCATCGAAGTGCAGGATCGAGCCGCCGCCGGCGGCAACCGTGTTGATCGCCATCATCGGCGCGCGCATCCGCACCCCGGCAATTTGGGTCTCGAAAGCGCGTTCGAACTGGCCGGCATAGAGCGCCACGTCGGTCGAGGTGCCGCCCATATCGAAGCTGATGATCCGGTCAAACCCGGCGGAAGCCGCGGTCCGCGCCGCGCCGACAATGCCGCCGGCGGGGCCCGAGAGGATCGCGTCCTTCCCCTGGAAGCCGGTCGCATCGGCAAGCCCGCCGCTCGATTGCATGAAATAGAGCCGCACGCCCCGAAGCTCGGCGGCGACCTGATCGACGTAACGGCGCAGGATCGGCGAGAGGTAGGCGTCGACGACGGTCGTGTCGCCGCGCGGGACGAGGCGCAACAGCGCACTGACCGCGTGGCTCGCCGAAACCTGAGTGAAACCGGCGGCGCGGGCGAGGACCGCAAGACGCCGCTCGTGCTCGGGAAACTTCCACGCATGCATGAAGACAATCGCGCAGGCGCTGATCCCGGCCGCGCGCGCCTCCGCAAACGCGCGGGCGGCGAAGGCTTCATCGAGCGCTTCGATCTCCTCGCCGCCGACGCCAACCCGGCCAGGGATCTCGATCACGCGCTCGTAGAGCATGCCGGGAAGCCGGATATCGAGGTCGAAGAGGCGCGGCCGGGTCTGGTTGCCGATCCGGAGCGCATCGGCGAACCCGCGGTTGACGACGAGAAGGATGCGCTCCCCGCGCCGTTCGAGGAGCGCGTTGGTGGCGACCGTGGTGCCCATCTTGACTGCGTCGACGAGGCCCGCGGGGATCGTCGCGTCGGGCGGGAGACCCAGCACATGTCTGATGCCGGCGATCGCGGCGTCGCGGTAGCGGTCGGGGTTTTGGCTGAGGAGCTTATGGGTCGAGAGCCCGCCGTCGGGAGCGCGCGCGACGATATCGGTGAAGGTCCCGCCGCGATCGATCCAGAATTGCCAACCGGGCCGGCTTGCCGCATCGGGCGCTGTCATCACCGCTTCACGCTCCACTCGCTGCTAATCTTGCAGGAACGCGTTCATCTCGGGAGCGGCGAGCGAGGTATCGAGATAGCCGAACGTGCCGTGCTCGCGCACTTCCTTGGCCGCGCTCATTAGCCCCGTCATCGCCGCGCGATAGAGCGAGGTCGCGAGGCTGATGCGCTTGACGCCAGCCGCCGTGAGCGCGGCGACGGTGAACGACTTCCCCTTGATCCCGACCATGAAGTTGAACGGCTTGCCGACCGCCGCGCAGACCGCGCGGACACTTTCCAGATCCGGCAGGCCCGGCGCCATCAGCGCCTCCGCCCCAGCCGCCTCGTAGGCTTTGAGCCGCTTGATCGTGTCGTCGAGATCGGGCCGCCCGCGCAGGAAATTCTCGGTCCGCCCGGTCAGCGTGAACGGGAACGGCAACGCCCGCGCCGCCGCCGCGGCTGCCTTGATGCGCTCCACCGCGTGGTCGAACTCGTAGATCGGCGCGGCGGGGTTGCCGGTAGCGTCCTCGATCGAGCAGCCGACGAGCCCGGCCCCGGCCGCGAGCCCGATCGTCTCCGCGACAATCGCCGGCGTGTCGCCGAAACCCTTCTCGAGATCGGCGGAGACCGGGAGATCGGTCGCCTCGCAGATCACCCGCGCCTGGGCCATCGCCTCATCGCGCGTCACCCGGCCGTCACGCCGCCCGAGCAAGCCGGCCGACGCGCCGCTCGAGGTCGCCAGCGCCGTAAAGCCGAGCCCGGCCATCATCCGCGCCGAGCCGCCATCCCACACATTGGCGACGACGAATGTGCCCGGCGCCTCGTGCAGCGCGCGGAACTGCCTTGCCTTATCCAATTGGGTCAGCGTCATCCGGCGTCTCCTTCACCAAGCGGCTCTTCGCGTCGAGGCCGCGCAGGTCATGCAGCAAATCGCATCGAGATTCAAATTCGGCGAGTGAACCGGGCGCAGCGCCTTCGAGACCGTAGCCGACCGGAGCGGTCGATGCGGGTCGATTTCGGCCGGTGGTTCCGTTGGGCGCCGCCTCACTTGCCACCGCTCCCGCCGCGGGGGCATATCGTGGAGCTGTCCGAAGCGACGGCCGGTTTTCCGCGAAGGAGCCCAAGTTTTGCCATTCCGCACACGATCGGCGGCGACAGCGCGTCGGGATTATGTCGTGATCGGTGCGGGCGCAGCCGGCTGCGTCATCGCCGGGCGGCTGTCCGAACGGATGCCGGAGGCTCGGATTGCGCTGATCGAGGCCGGCGGCGAAAGGCTCGGGCTGACGACACGGGTTCCCGGCACCGCGTTCATCGCCAGCACCGTCGCGCGGCACAACTGGAATTTCGAAACCGAGCCGGTGCCGGCGCTCAACGGGCGCAGGCTGCGGTGGTTCCAGGGGCGCATCCTCGGCGGTTCGAGCAGCATCAACGGCATGCTGTACCTGCGCGGCCACTCGCTCGAATACGACCAATGGGCGCAGCGCGGTTGTTACGGGTGGTCGTTCGACCACGTGCTGCCTTACTTCAAGAACGCCGAGACCAACACGCGCGGTGCCACCGAGTGGCATGGGGACAAGGGACCGATCGGGGTAAAGCCGTCACGGCTTGATCTGCCGATTTGTGACGCCTTCCTCGCCGCCGCCGGCGCGGCCGGGTTCCCGGTCGTCGACGATCTCAACGCCGATGTGGTCGAGGGCTTTGCCCGGATCGACACCAATATCGCCAACGGCCGCCGGGCGAGCACCGCATTGGCTTACGTCCAGCCGGCGCGACGGCGGGGCAACCTCGAGTTGTTGTCGGAAGCGATTGCGGCGCGGATCATCGTCGAAAACGGGCGGGCGCGCGGGGTCGAGATCCTGCGAGGCGGGGTGCGCGAAACGATCTGGGCCGATCGCGAGGTCATCCTCTGCGGTGGCACCGTCAACTCGCCGCAGCTGTTGATGCTGTCCGGTATCGGGCCGGCCGATCATCTCGCCAGCCTCGGTATTGCGGTCGTGCACGATGCGCCCGAAGTCGGCCGCAACCTGCAGAACCATCCCTCCTACGCTCTCAGCTATGCCTGCTCGCAGCCGGTGACAGCGTACAAATACCTGAACCCCAAGGCGGCGATCGGGGTCGGGCTGCGCTATCTGCTGACGGGCGGCGGCTCCCTCGGCGAGAGCTATGTCGCGACCGGCGGCTATATGCGCAGCGACCCGGCGCTGGCGGTTTCCGACACGATCGTCGTGATGATCCCGGCGCTCGTCACCCGCCGGGGCGTCGGCTTTCGCCTTCGCGATTTGTTTCCCGAGCGCCACGGGTTCACTGTCCTCGTCGGCTCCGGGCGCCCGCTGAGCCGCGGCCATATCCTGTTGCGCAGCGCCGATCCGCGGGAGCATCCGCGGATCTTTCCGGAATATTTTTCCGAGCCCGAGGATTTGCACGCGCTGGCGCGCTCGGTGCGCCGGATGCGCGAGATCATGGGCGAGGCGCCGGTTCGCGACCTGATCGAAGCCGAGCTTACTCCGGGCAAGATTCCCAACGACCAAGCCTCGATCGAAGAAGACATTCGGGCCCGCGCCGCGACCTACTTCCATCCGAGCGGGACTTGCCGCATGGGCGGCGATCCGAGCGCCGTCGTCGATCCGCGGTTGCGGGTCAACGGCATCCAAGGGCTGCGGGTCGCCGACGCCTCGATCATGCCGGCCGCGCTCAACGCCTGCACCCACGCGCCGACGATCATGATCGGCGAGAAGGCCGCCGCGATGATCGTTGAGGATGCCTGACGAGGCCCGGGCGGCAGCGCGGAAAACAATAAGTCTTCGAGGGGGAAGCCTTGCTCGGTGTCCTTTACGCTGCTCTTGGCGCGTTCACCTTCGCGCTCAACAACGTGGCGATGCGCCGGGGGGTGGTGACCGGGAGCGTCCTGCAAGGCATGGCGCTGACCGTGCCGATCGGCGGGCTTTCCTTCTTCGTCCTGGCCACCGTATTCGGCGAACTTCACGAGCTCGCGGTATTCCCGATGGCGGCGCTCGTTTGGCTCGCGGGCCAGGGGATCGTGCATTTCGTCCTTGGCCGCTATTGCAACTACAAAGCCAACCAGCTGATGGGCGTCAACCTGACCGCCCCGGTCGTCCAGCTGCAGGTACCGCTCGCGATGCTGCTCGCGGTCGTCATGCTGGACGAGAAATTCACCGTGCTGCAGGCGATCGGCTCCACATTGATGCTCGGCGGCTCCTTTATCACCCAGGCCAATGCCGGCAAGGGAAAGAGGCAACCAACGGCCGCACCGAAGCCGACCTTCCAGCCGCGCGTCTTCTCGGGCTACATCTTGGGCCTCGGCGCGGCGATGTGCTATGGCACTTCGCCCTTGATGGCCCGTCAGGCCTTCCTCTACGCGCCCGACATCGGCACCGCGGCCGGCGGCTGCATCGCCTATGCGGCGGCGACATCGTTCTTCCTCCTGATCCTCTTCAAGCCCGGCTCCGTCGCCTGAGCCGCTAGACGGGCTCGCAGGCCAACCGTCTTCCTTGGCGGACATTCTCGCCGAGATGCCGGAATGACAGACGATACCGCCCTTGCGAGGCTGGCTCGCCAGTATTCGAGAGAGGCAATCGCGGCGCTGGTCTTCGCGATCCGGAACTCGACCGACGTTCGGGTAAGGGTCACCGCGGCGCTTGGGCTCTTGGATCGTGGTTATGGGAGACCGGCACAGGCAAAGCTACCGGTACCTGAATATTCTCTTGAAGATGTCGACCAGATGATTGCTTATCTCGAACAGAAGGTCGCGACCGACTCTGACAACCTCGACCTCGCGATGCCGCCGCCGAGCCGCGGTGAGGCCGTCCCGGAAGCAGGAGCGCCACTGCCCGCTATATCTATAGCCGACGCGGCGTCGCGCGCATCGGAAGAGCTTCGTCGCACGCTCCGCTAGGCGGCTGAGAGCCCACTATAGCCTAGAGCCGACCTCATGCGCCTCGGATCACCGGCAGCAGTTCGAAACCTCCCCATTCGGCGCTTGCGGCCAGCCTCGTTTTGAACGATAAAGCGTGCGTCTCCTTGTCGTCAGCCGTGAGAAGCGCAAGGCGACTTAACTGTGATCAGGCGAAACCGGACGGGCCGGTAGCCGACAGCCGGACCGACCGATTCCCCAGAAGGTCATACGTTGGCGGGAGTTCTCACTGGTTGCTTGAACCAGAGGAGTGCCCCCTTGTCTACGCGCCGCTTTCCGGTACCTCAGGGCAAACCGAGCGACTGCTTACCTATCGAGGCGTCGCCGAGGCCCTCGGGGTTCCCTACTTTAAGGTCCAGCGGGCCGCGCGAGCGGCTTGTTCCCAACATACCGACTGCTGAACGGGCGCCGGCTTTTGAGGCTCTCGGAGGTAGTCGCTACCATCGATGCCTCCCGCGAAGGAGGTGACTGACGAGTCGGCCGCGCCATCCCGCCCAAGATCATGGCTAATACCTATTCGATCGCGCCGATCAAGCTCGCGAGCGGCTCTATACGGTCGCGTAGGCCGCCGCATTCCTGCGCCTTGACCCTCAGAAGCGTGCCCACGCAGTCCGAGCGAGCGTCGTTCGAAGCCGCCCCGGTGGTGCGTGGTTCCCCGTACTCCGCCTCGCGGATGCGATGGCGGCTATCGATTGCTCGCCAAGCGGAGGTTGGTCAGGAACAGCGATCTGCCGAGGTTCAGGCCGGTTTCGCTGGCGCGATTTCAACCTCGTCGGCCGTGGAACCAGGCGACCCGGCGATCCCGGCCGCCCGCCGCTGTTCACTGGCTTCAGGGCGTTCGGTTACCGCGGTGGTTACAATTCCCTGTGTGACGAACAAGTCAAAGCTGATGTTGCCATTAATTGCGTCGGCTGTCGTCGCGTAGTTCCGTGATATTTTGATAAGCATTTGAGTACTGGGATGCAGACCAAGATCAGCCTGACCAAACGAGTGCGTCGCCGAAAGCTTGCAAATGGTGCCGCCGTACGACACACCCGCTACGTCATAAATTACCGAGAGCTGAAGTCGGGCCAACGGCGCCAGGAATTCTTCGAGCGGCAGAAGGACGCGCAGGAGCGCAGAACCAACCTGATCACGATGTTCGCCGCCGGCAACTATGTCGACGAGCGCAATGCGCCGGGTGAAGGCGAGCACTATCGGCGGATACGAGGTGGTGGCCAAACACATCCGCGGCTCGATCCTCGTGGGGACACCCGAGGAGCGTGCCGCCTACGTCGCGAGCGGCCAGGTGCCCAAAGGTGCCAGGCTGTTGCCCATGCTGGGCAGGGCCAAGCTGACGGACCTGACCACGGCGGCGATCCGCGCCTGGCACGGCGAGGTAGCCGAACACGCCGGCGTCTACACCGCCAATCGCGCCGCCTCGCATCTGCGATCGATCCTGGCGCTCGCCGAAGAGGATTTTGGGGTTCGGGCGCCCGCGATGCCGAATAACCTCGCCCGCCGACGCAACCGGGAGAAGAAGGCGATCCTAACCTCCGAGCACATCGCGACGGTCATCGTCGCGGCGAAGAGCGACCCGCAGCACGGCCTCTATTATGCCTTTCCCTTCCTCGCCGGAACCCGGCCAAGTGAGCAGCTCGGGCTGTTGTGGGACGAGGTCGATTTCGAACGCGGCGTGATCCGTATCTACCGCATGCAGGAGCGCGACGGTTCGCTGACCGAGATGACCAAGACCGAGGCTGGTACACGCGAGATTCCGATGGGGGCGACCTTACGCGCCATGCTGCTCGACTGGCGGGTGCGCTGCCCGCGCCAGCAGGGTGTGCTGTACCGTGTGTTCCCCGGCCCCGGGTCGGCTTCAGCCATGGCCGAAGCCGCGGCTCGGCGGCGGCGGGCCGCTGCTTTACCAAAATTTCCGCCGGCGCTATTGGCAACCGGTATTCACCAAGCTCGGGCTGCCCTACGTGACGCCGCACAGCGCGCGCCACTCGTTCATTTCGACGTTGCAGGCGCAGGGGGTCGAAGTCGGTCTCGTCGCCAAGCTCGCCGGTCACGCCAGCGCGGTGGTGACGCTGGGACATTACACCCAGGCGGTGAGGGGCGGCGCGGCGGCCTTGGCCGCGCTCGAGCAGGCATATCAGGCGGGGAGCTGACGGCGCCAATGGCTACCGTAACTGCGAAAATGGCAATGCAACAGTTGTGGAGGTATAAATCGAAGTAAATAATATATCTAAATTTAGCTCAAGCACTCATAGTGGTGCCAGAGCCGACGCTGTGGTAGAATAATGATGACCCGCCGGTGGATGAAACCGGCGGGTCATCAAGAAGATGGTGTCAACTGACCTGGGAAGTACTACTGGCGGATGAGATCCTAGCATAGAGGAGCTGAGAGCGCAATATGCGCCACTAGGTGAATGTAGTCGGTGGTCCTCCCGGGTCAAAACCCGGAGGATCTTAGGAAGTGGAACAAGACACGCGTCAGACCGCCGCGGCTCCCGGCGACAACACTTCTGACAGCGAGGCCTGCTACAACTGGCAGGCGACCGATATGCGGCTGGCGGCGAAGGCTTATCGCGACCGCGGCTGGGCGCCGATCCCGCTGAGGCAGCGGGCCAAGAGCCCGATTGCGCGAGACTGGACCAAGCAGGTCGCCGACGAGAACACGCCATGGCCCGGTAACATCGGCGTGCGCCTCGGCGCACCCTCGGCGGGGCTGGTCGATTTGGACCTCGACTGCGAGGAGGCGCGGCGGCTTGCACCGGCGGTGCTGCCGCCGACCGATGCCGTGTTCGGTCGCCCGAGCGCGCCGGGCTCCCACAGTCTCTACGACTGCGGCGGGGCCGCGCCCGACACGGCCAGCACGGGATCGCGGTTCGCGGCGGGCGCCGGTGCCCCAAATCTACAGCCGAAGCCGCTCCTGGAGCTTCGCTCTACCGGTGGACAGACGATGTTTCCGCCATCGATCCACCCGAACGGCGAGCAGGTCTCCTGGAAGGAGCGATACGGGGTCCCGACGAGGATCGACGCCGCGTCGCTCATTCGCGCGGCCGAAATTCTCGCCGCGGCGTCGCTGCTGTTCCAGCACTTCCCCGGCGAAGGCGCGAGGTTCAACGCTTATGCTGCGATTATGGGCACGATGCTGCGTTGCGACGTGCCGGAAGAGACGGTCAGCCGGATCGTGGCCGTCTTCGCGGACCGGTTCGGGAGCCCCCCTCGAACACGCGGGCAGAGCGTCGCGGCTCTGAGGAAGCGCTTGGACAGCCGCGACGGCAAGGTACCGGGCTTCTCGCGCCTGGCGGAGGTGTTCGGGAAGGATGTGGCTCAGCGGTGCCGGGAATGGCTCGAAAGCGATGCAGACTGGCGCCGTACGGGCAAGGGCGTGATCATCGCCGGCGCCCTGCACAACATGCAGCTGGCCATGCGGCGGATGGACGTACGTCTGCGCTACGACGAGTTTGCCGACCAGTTGCTGGTCACGGTCGGTGACGGGAAAGAGGAGCGCCTCGAAGATCAGATCGCCAACCGGCTCTGGTTCACGGTGGAAGGGGAATTCGGGTTCAGCCCCGCACAGGAACGCTTCCGGCTATCCCTTGGCGACGCTGCCTCGCAAAATAGATTCCACCCAGTGCGCGACTATTTGGATGGCTTGAAATGGGACGGCACCAAGCGAATAGATACCTGGTTGTTTGACTACGGCGGCGTCGCCCGGCGCGCAGACGACGAATACGATAGATATGTCGAGGCTGTCAGCCGCCTCGTTCTGATAGCCGGAGTGCGACGCATCCGCCAGCCCGGCGCGAAGTTCGATGAAATGCCGGTGCTGATCAATGAGAAGCAGGGGACCGATAAATCGACGGCACTGGCGATCCTCGCCCGCCGACCGGAATGGTTTTCAGACAGCGTTGACCTCGGCATGAAGGATAAGGAGGTCATCGAGCAGATGCGAGGCAAGTGGATAGCCGAGATACCTGAACTGCGGGGCCGGAGAAACGAAGTAGACCGGATCAAGGCGTTCTTGTATCGACAGCACGACCGCGCGCGCTTGGCCTACGGTCGTTTCAGAACCGAGGTAGGACGTTCCTTTATCTTGTTCGGGACCGCCAACGATGTGAGGTTTCTTATCGATCGAACCGGTAACCGACGGTTCTGGCCCATCGTTGGTGCCAGCTTCGATATAGAGGCGCTGCAACGCGATGCGGACCAACTATGGGCCGAGGCCGCGTTGGCGGAGTCCGCCGGGGAGAGTATTCGGCTCGGCAAAGAGTTGTGGGCGGCGGCCGAGGCGGTGCAGGCGGATAGCCTGATCGAGGATCCGTGGGTAGATAGCCTCCGCACCGCGCTGGGCGACTGGCAAGGTAAAATCCGGAGCGCTGCCGTCTGGACCATCCTCGGGGTTGATGCTGCACGGCGGAACCAGAATGACAACGAGCGAATGGGTGCTGCGATGCGCCAGTTGGGTTGGAAACGATCTGAGAATCCGACCCGCTTCGGCACTGAGACCGCCCGCGGCTATACCAAGGGCGACGAGAGCGAAGAGATCATCGTGTCGCGCGACCCAGAAGTGAGGAACACCATCTTCGTGCGGCTGGGCCAACCACCCAATGTCAGGGATTCTCGAATGATCGTTGATGGCGTCGTAAGCCCGTTGCTCGATAATTTTTAACCGGCGAGCGGCCGTCACTCCCCGTCGCCTCTCTTGTCACTCCCATAGGAGTGACGCCGAGAGGCCCGGTCCGCCGCGGGGGCCGAGCCGCTGTCACCCCTGTCACCCCTCTCTTTTTATTTTTAGGGGGGCCGGCACGGAGGGCCATCTTCTTCCGGTGTGGCACGGGCGCTGACGTGGCTCATCAGGCGGGCCGCGTATGCGCTGAGAGGAGTGACAGGGGTGACAATGTGCCCGCAGGCCGCGTCCGCCGCCGGCCCTGGCCGTCACCCCTGGCCGTCACGGAGAGGGGTCACGGGGGTGACAGGGAAAGCGCGCCGGCTCTCGCTACGCCGCCCTGGGGGGCGCTTCGCTCTGCGGGTCCCAGCAGCGGCGCCGGGGCCGGTTGATCTACTCGCCCGCCCGCTCAGGCTGATCTCCGAGACGAGGCGTCGTCTCTCCGTGATGTCATGTGTCGATGGGGGAGTGACGGGGGTGACAGGGGTGACGCGACGCCTGATAAATTCCACGGATCGCGTAGATAATCGAACTCACCGGACCTACCACTGGCGAACGTGGACGAGCTTTACACCATCGGACAAAAGATCGCGGCGCGAGTAATCCATAACCGCCTATCGTTATGTTCCTAATGTGGCGGGGTCTCAAGTAATTGCGCTGCAGCCACGCCCAAGGCTGAGGCGATTTCTTGCAACACCACCACCGTGGGGTTTCGTACGCCTCGTTCCACACCGCTTATGTACGTCCGGTGCAGACGGCTTTCGAAGGCGAGTTGCTCTTGCGACCAGCCGCGCGCTACGCGCATCGCCGAACATTCGCGCCCACCTGCCGCCGGATGTCCATCGGCTGAGCGGACGATCGTGTGGCCTATTGGTCTATATTCTATGAGTCTCAATTTGGTAGACATCTTGAACCCGAACCGCTCACTATGCGCCGGGATCATCCTTGTTCATGGAGCCGCGCAGAGGGTGTCGGACCAAGCCTTATGGCTGCATTCGGTTGCACGGGAAAAGGTCCTGGAGCACCTCTTCGTGGGCGAGCTGCTGCAATCTCTTTGGCGAAACGGCGTCTACGATACCGAGGTGCTGCGGGCGGAGGCCGACGCCGGCGGCTACGATCTCGTTCTCGAAAGCAGCGGCGTGCTTCGCCACGTACAACTCAAATCGGGCCGCCGCGACGCAAAGCGTCGACAGGTCACGATCAATTCGGCGCTCATGCGGAAGCCGGCGGGCTGCGTCGTCTGGATTGAATTCGATCCGAAGACGATGACGATCGGACCGTTTCTTTGGTTCGGTAGCGAGCCGCACCAGCCGTTGCCAGCACTGGGAGATCGGGTGGCCAAACATACCGAGCCGACAGCACAGGGGTGAAGAAAGAGCGGCCGAACATGCGCTCTGTCCCGCGCACGAGGTTCCGGGAGCTGGCGACGATGGATGACGTCACCCGCGAACTATTCGGGGCACCGGGTCAACACGCCTCGACGGAGGACGCCGGCGTTCTCGCGACCTAGTTGTCGTCAGTGCGATTTCCGCTAGCCGAAGCCAAGGCGCGTAGGCACGACGGACGGGAACGCACGCTTCAGAAATATAGGGGGGGGTTGCTGTCGTTGCGCCGTCGCCGCGGGTCGGCACGCCGCCGTCATACCCCTCCCCGTACTCTCCCGGCGTCCGTGCTGTCCCACCGTGCCTACGCCAGCGGGTCAGACAGGAGAAGGGGCTGACACAGGAACAGCTCGCGGATGTCTCGGGCTTCAGCCAACAGTACATCAGCGGCTTGGAGCACGGGCGCCGGAACCCGACGATCGTGACCCTTTACGAGCTCGCAACCGCGTTGGGCATAAGTCATGTCGAGCTCGTACTCCCAGCGACGAGGAGTAAGCATCCGCCGACGACCGCGGTGGGCTGTTGATCAAGCGGCGGCGGCTTGATCCTGGGCTTTCGTCCAGTGCCACGGCAGAAGCTCATCTAGCCTGACTTATTCGCCACGACGCCGGATGCTGAGCGCACACGTCCGCTGGAACGCCGAGCGCAACGGCGCGGCCCGTCGCATCCTACTCCGCCGTTTGCTGCGCCGGCGCGACAAACCGTGCCCACATTTCGCTTAGAAAGCGATTGTCCCTCGGTAGCGCGCGTAGGAACTCCTCCCGCACCTGGATTGCGAAATTTAAGCGATTCGGCGGACGTTCTGGACGCTTCAGCCCCGCGAGGGGCTTCCAAGAGTCTGGCGGCAGCGGAGGGCCGTGGCCGGTCTCAGACCAGACCCAATCAACGCGCCGCTCACAGCTCAGGAGATCCTTCAGTGGATCCCAGGACCAATGGATCCCGAAATCGCCTGAGCCCGTGGCCTGCTGCGCCTTCAGCGCCATGGGCGCAAGCTGGTGGCGGTCGTACCCCTGGTTGATCACCTCGTGGGCCACGATCAGATGATGCTCGGCGTCGACGGCGATCTGCACATTGTAGCCGACCGTGGCGGTGCCTTTGCCGCTGGTCGCCATCGAACGGGCGTCGGGATCGCTCAGCGAGACCTGCCGGTCGGACGCGTCCTCGACCGTCTGCTCCATCACCTTCAACGCCTGCATCTGCCGGCGCAGGCCGG
>JBARKH010000586.1:0-2351 GCA_049801295.1 Allostellaceae bacterium
AACTCACCCCGCGCGAAGCATTGGAACTGCTCTATCGGCTAAAGGCGCTCATCCTAGAGTGACGTTGGCACGGCGCTTGCTGCGGTGCAGCAATCATGTCGCCGCCAATGCCAGGCTCGATGCCGCAGGACCCAGGTTTTACCGAAGACCAGAAGCAGTATCTCGAAGGCTTTATCGCCGGGATTGCCAAAAAACGCGCCATGTCGGTGCCCAATGGCGCGGCAGTCACGGCGCCGGCGCCTCCCACCAAGACTGCCCTGCCCGGCGTTGTCGACCCGGCCGCGATCCATATTGCAGCGCAAGACCGCGCGGTTGCCGCCGGCGGCAAGCTGGTGCCGGAAGAACTGGCGAAGCGCGAGAAGAACCCGTTCGACATGTGGGACGAAATGGCCGCCAACGCCGCTGCCAGCCGCTTCCCCAAAGGCCTCGACATCTTCCGCCACAAATTCCACGGCCTCTTCTATGTCGCGCCCAACCAGGATGCGTTCATGCTCCGCCTGCGCCTGCCGGGCGGCATCCTCTCGTCGCATCAGGCACGGGGGCTCGCCGGCATCGCCGAGCGTTTCGGCGGCGGCACGCTCGACGTCACCACCCGCGCCAACCTGCAGATCCGCGAGATCGGCGCCGCCTATCCGCTCGAGGTCTTGGAGGCGGTGCAGGAATTGGGCCTCACCTCGCGCGGCTCGGGCGCCGACAACATCCGCAACCTGACCGGCAGCCCCACCGCCGGCATCGACCCGCAGGAGCTCGTCGACACAAGACCCTTAACCCGCGCCCTCTACCATCACATTCTCAACCACCGCGAGCTCTACGGCCTGCCGCGCAAGTTCAACATCGCCTTCGATGGCGGCGGCGGCATGGCCATGCTCGAAGACACCGCCGATATCGGCTTTGCCGCCGTCCGGGTCGCACCGGAGAAGCCGGTCGCCTCGGGCCTCTATTTCCGCATGCTGCTCGGCGGGCTGACCGGCCATGGCAGCGTCGCGCGCGATGCCGGGGTTCTCCTCGAGCCGAATGAGGTAGTGGCCGCCGCCGCCGCGATCCTGCGGGTCTTCATCGACCATGGCGACCGCACCGATCGCAAGCGCGCGCGGCTCAAATACCTGATCGAGCGCTGGGGGTTGGAGAAGGTGATAGGCGAGGCGGCGGCGCACCTGCCGTTCCCCTGGCGCTTTGTCGCGGCCGATCTGTGCGAACCGCGCGGCCCCGTCGACCGCCACGGCCATATCGGCGTCCACGCGCAGGCACAGCCCGGGCTCTCCTATATCGGGGTCGTGCTGCCGGCCTCGCGCCTCACCGCTCCGCAACTGCGCGGTCTCGCCGACATCGCGACGCGGCGCGGCTCCGGCAGCTTGCGCCTGACGGTATGGCAGAACCTCTTGATCTCCGACATCCCCGACGCGCAGATCGCCGCCGCCTCAGCCGAGATCGAGGCGCTCGGCTTGGCGACCAAAGCGAGCGCGGTCCGCGCCGGCCTCGTCGCCTGCACCGGCAATGCCGGGTGCAAATTCTCGCTGAGCGACACCAAGCGCCATGCCCTCGAGATCGCCGATCATCTCGACGCCCGGATCGATCTCGACCAGCCGCTCAATATCCACCTGACCGGCTGCCCCAATTCCTGCGCGCAGCATTATGTCGGCGACATCGGCCTCCTCGCCACCAAGGTCGATCTCGGCGACACCGAGGCCGAGGGCTACCACCTGATCCTCGGCGGCGGCAGCGGCGCAACCCTCGCATTGGGCCGCGAGATCTGCCGCGACATCCCGGCGGGCGAATTGCCCCGCCGGCTCGAAACCGGCCTTGGCGCCTATCTCGCCGAGCGCGCCGCGAACGAAACGTTCCAGGCCTTCGCCACTCGCCACAGCGTCGAAGAATTGGCCGCGCTCTTCGGCGGCGGGGCTGCGCCGTGAGCAACCCTTGTCCTGTCATCCCGGCGAAAGCCGGGATCCACCCGTCCACCGGCAGGGTGCACGCCCTGTGGGCGATTATCCTTGAAATATCGGCGAGGTGCACCGCGATGGATCCCGGCTTTCGCCGGGATGACATCAGGCCGGGGGCCTGGCGATGAGCTTCATCGCCCCCTCTTTGCCGGAAAACGCACCGTTTTCGCAGCCGCAGCGCGCCTGGCTGGACGGCTTTCTCGCCGGGCTGTTGAGCGATCGCGAAATGGCCGCGCCCGCCGAGCCCACGATGGCGGCGCTGGCGCCTCAGCCGGCGTCCGCACCGGCGTCCCATGAGCCCGAGGATTTTCCCTGGCACGACCCGGGCCTCGCGCTCGACGAGCGGCTTGCGCTCGCTGCCGGCCGCCCACCCGCGCGCTTGCTGATGGCGGCGATGGCGCAGACCGATTG
>JBARKH010000587.1:0-11020 GCA_049801295.1 Allostellaceae bacterium
CCGGAACGAACCCGCGACGGCCTTTGGCGACGCATCGGCGCCTTGCTCGACCAATTTGCTCCCGATGAATCCGCCAATTACCTCCGCGCCGCAGGCTATGCAGACTGAATCTGAAAATGCTCTAGCCCCGAAGCCGTCATCCGCGGCGACCGGGACGATCGGCTCAGTCGGGTGGATTTGCGTCATTCCCGATTTGCCCGGCTCGTTAGGTCCACGCCCTGAAAGCGGCCATTTATCGCCGGAAGCCACGAAACCCAACCCTGCACCTATTTCGGCGCTGCCACTGGTAGCTCAAGGGCAGAGGTCTTTCGTCGTCCGCGAGGGGTGCCGCTCCTCCGAGCCGAGGAATCACCGCATGGATGTAACGGCGTGGCTACAGGGTTTAGGCTTTGAGCACTATGCGCCGGCCTTCCATGACAACGAGATCGATTGGGACGCGCTACCGAAGCTGACGGCGGAGGATCTCAAGGATCTCGGCGTGGTGCCGGAGGCCACCGGCGCAAGCTCCTTGACGCCATTGCCGCGCTCGGTCCCGCTGTTTCGGCCGCCGCCAAGATGGCGGCAACTCGTGATGCATGGGCTCCTGCCGCCGATGCCGAACGCCGGCCGCTGACGGTGATGTTCTGCGATTTGGTCGGCTCTACCGCGCTCTCGACCACGTCATGACCCGGAGGATCTGCGCGAACTGATCGGGGATTACCACCGCGCGGTCAGCAAGACGATCGGGCGACGGGTTTGTCGCTAAGTACATGGGCGACGGGGTGCTGATCAATTTCGGCTACCCGCGAGCTCACGAGGACGATGCCGAGCGAGCGGTCAAGGCCCGATTGGACTCGATCGACGCGGTCAGTCGCCTCGATGTCAAATCCGTCAAGCTCTCGCAGCCTTGTTGGTCAGGCCCCGCGCACAGCGCAGCACGATCCGAGCCCGCTGTGCTTCCTTCCCGCTTGTCAGATCGGCCGCAGGCTCGGCACAGTGGCGAGGCCGGGTCGGTCCCTGGGATCGACCACGATCACCGCGCCGGGATGATCGAACCGGTACCGTTTGCCGCTGATCGGGCCGACGGCGGTCAGCGCCGTCCTGCCGACATATTCGAACTGCACCGAATAGCCGCGCGCACCGGGTGAGGGCGACGCGTTCGCGCCCGGTCTTGCGCCGGTGCCGAACAACTGCGCTCTGCTCTTGCCGCAACAGGCCATTAGGCTACTCCCTCGGTGGTTGCTCGTCCTCGATATAGTTCGCCCGCCCCGCGCCGCTGGTCATCCGTTCCAGCAGAATCGCGGCCGCCGACAATCCCAGCCACAGCAGCAGTTTCTCCCCCCATCCGGCACCGATGATCAGGCCGAACGGCACGGCGATCCACAGGCTGAGGCAGTTGAAGCAGTCGAGCAGCCCGCCCCATATCCCGTCCTCCGCGGCGGCGCGCAACCACGCAAGGATCGCTCCTGGACCGTCCTCGGCGTTTAGCAGGTGGGTGAGGCGCCACACGCTGAGACTCGCGAGCACGAGCAGGTACCATTGCATCTTCGCTCCGTGACCGGTCACGCGGATCGTGGGGCAGTCGGCACATAGCCGACAGCCCCGTTTGCGCCGTTATACGATGACGGTCAGGCTGAAGTCGCTCTGGTTGTAATGCCCAAAGCCGTCGTAGCAGCTCACGACAGTGCGCTTGTAGGCCAATAGTTGCAGCGTGTAGCAGCAAGTCTCGGGGAAGGCATTGTGCAGGTCCGGGATCGTCAGGGTGATGACCCCGCCCATCCAGTTCGGTGAGACCGCGCCCTGCCCGAGCGCCGTGCCGTAGTCCGGCCCCCATTGCGGTCCGGAGGACGGCACCGGGCCGGTAGCCGGCCCTGCCGAGAGCGTTGCGCCTGCCACACTCAGCAGGTCGACCACGAGGCTGTCGCCGTACAACGCCTGCAGCGTGTAGTAGGCGAGATGGGCGTTCGGATCATACGCTACAAAGTCGATCTCAAGCGAACCGCCCATGCTGGCATCCACATTTGCGCAGGCACTCGCCGGGTTGCCGTTGATGCGCACCGACACAAAGGCGGTATCCGGCTCGATCGTGCAGACATGCACGGTGCCAGGCCCGCACGGATACCCGTCGAGATTGGTCCACGGCGGCGGCCCGCTCGGCCCGGTCACCAGCTGGTTGTCCAGCGTGACGACCACGCCATTCTCGTTGGTGGTATCGCACAACGGCAGCACGGTTTCATTCTCCAGACTTCCGGCCACCAGGGTCCAGCTGCGCACCCGCAACTGATAGGTGCCGTCCGGGATCAGCCCGTCGGTGATCCAGTTCATCAGCAAGGCTTCGCAAGCGCCGTCCCAGAAGCGGGTAACACCCCAGCTCGCCGGATCGTTGGTAGCCTCGAAATGCGCCCGGCTTTCAATCACCAGGTGTCCGTCGGTCACCGCGGGCAGGAAATTCGCACTGTGCCAGCCAACCGGGCCCGATGGTAGGGCTGGACCCCAAAACTGGCAGCTAAAGCCGCCCAGCGATGCCGGCGGCACGAGGCTCCACGCCGGCACGGGATAGGGAGAGTATTCGAACGTGTAGTAGTCCGCCGTGGCTCCGGCACCGAAGATGCCGAAGATCGGCACCACGCCAGCGTAGGGCCGGTCGCCGTAATACGACACCAACCCAGGATTGAGATAGCCCGCCGGCGCCGCCGGTGCCCCGGGATTGCCGCCGATCTGATCAACGGTGTCGTCGCAGATATCGGTGATGACCAGGCAGTCGCCGTCCGGGCAGGGCTGCGCGACGCAAGGCGGCTTGATGCAGCACGCCTGGTCGTTTGCCACCAGCGTGACGTCGAGCGTGGTGGGAATGTCCCAGCGCGTGTCCCAGATGGTTTCATCGACGATGACTTTGTTCTGACCCGAACAGTTCTGCGTCACCTTGAAGATGATGTCGAGGTCGCAATCGAACCACGGCTCCCAGGGCCACCACGGCCAGATGCGCAGGTGTGCCAGCTCGGCCGAGTCCGGAAGCACGCCCAGCAGGCGGCTGCGCAGCGCCGTCACCGCGGCGGGATCTACCGCCCTGGGTCTGGCCGCCATGGCGCGGCGCGGACCGGCTGCGACCGCCACGCCGCCGCTGCCGGTCAGGATCTCGTTGAAGATCGCCAGGTCCGGCGCGGGGTCGGGCAGCGGAATGCGCGGGATCGTCGGTGTCCGCTGCAGCAGGGGCACGATGCGCTGTACCAACAGCGGCTCGAGCCGCCAGATGCGCTGAGCCCACCACCACCACGGCCACCACCCGCAGCACCGGCGGATGTCGATCTCGAACGCGCCGGTGGCGTCGGTTGTAGCACAGCCCAGCAAGTCCTCGGAGATCCACCACCACCACCAGTCCACGTCATAGGCACAGACCTGCGCGCCGGGAGCCGGGCTGCCGTCGGCGCAGACAACGCGGCCCCGGATCGTGAAGTTGCGGCACCAGATCAGCCACCACCACCAATAATAGGCGCTGATCGCGATTGGCGACAGGGTGAGAGCATTGTTCTCCTGCCAGGCGCGCGCCGATACGCTCACGCTGATGGTCTGCAGGGCCTGCAATTCGTTCGCGGTAGCATCTTCCGGCCCGACCAACACCCGCACTGTGCCGGGTCTGGCGGCGAACGAGAAGTTCGCGCTGCCTTTCCCGTCAGCACTCAGCCGCACCGGATGTTCCTGCGCCGCTCCTTTGCTGTCGACAGCGACGACCTTCAGCGCCCTGTCCGGCTTGAAATCCTTGACGCCTGATGCATCGAGCGGAACGTGAAGGGTGAATGCACCAGCTCTGGTCACTGCCATGGGAGTCCCCCCTGTGAAACCTGCCGTGCCGTTCGGGATCGCTGCCTTGAGCCTCGATGAGGTCGAGCAGATCGTGATCTAGGCGCGCTAGACTTAAGACTAGCCCCAAGTCACCTCGCTACGGTGCCAGTTTGTCCATTGCCGAGAGCGTCGTTCTCTCCGCGAGCCTTCCGCAGCATGGGAACGTTGGAACCCCATCGCCTTAGTGCCGGTCACCTGCACCCATCCTCGATTGGAAAACTTCTGAGCGTAACCTCCGCTTAGGACTTCAAATGCAGCGCGGGAGTGGCCCTTGAAATCGATGTTTCCCTGCGCGTGCTGGTGCCCGAACCAGTTTGGGGTTACGAAGTCCGTCACTAGGACATTACCTATCTGGTATCCGTACTCGTCAGCCTCGACGGGATCGCAGATTTCGCCAGCCCAGAAAACCCCGTGAAGATCCTGATAGGCGCTGTTTAGCCACGGATCGACAGCCATTTCGCAAAGCTCGTGTGTCGCCCCGACGCTAATGCTGGCGTGGTCGGCCTGTAAAGTCTTCACGAAAACCTTGGAAATCGGAAGACCCTCGTTCGTTAAATCGTGATAGGCCAAAGCCCCAGCTTGATCACTGTTATCGAGGAACACCAACCACCAAGCGCCGACAGCTGGTTGCCGGCCTTTAGGAGTAAACGCGAATTGCGCAGTATCTACACCCCAAATTGGAATGAGATCTTCATTCCACTGCCGGTCGAACGCCGGCAGCATTGCCTGAACGTCGGCGTCCGATATGACGGTCGACTCATTTATGACAGCGATCTGCGGCATCGTCTTTCCTCCCGGTTGACCGTGGAAAAGGCCCCTTGGTCGGGGCCTAGTTTTCCACGAGGAGCCGTGAGCCCGACCGCATTCATTTCAATGCGGCCCGGCCGATCTCACAGGAAGTAGAAAATTATTATCTGCCCTGTCGCGTCACCCACCCCGAACGCTTCGCCAGCCACCTGGGCTGGTGGAAGGTTCAGCCACGTAGCGGCGGCGGCGCAGTTGGGGAAGGTAGTGCAGTGCCAGGTCTTCACCACTGCTAGATGGGCGCTCGCCGTCCCTGTTGCTCGGGCGCGCTTCAGTTGTTCTGCTTCGACTGGTGTATGTGATTGAGCCATTTCCGTTGTTCCTTTCCTTGCACAAGCCAACATTTTCTCAGATGGACGGCTAGACTAGGATCATGGACGGGATCAGGCCTCCTATTACGCTATCAATCGGTATTCTCCGAATGGGCCTGGGACTCGTGACCCATTGCGACATTCTATCCCTGTGCGATGCCCTGGCCGTCCATGTTGACACCGGGCGCGATCTTAATAACGTTGTCGTCGCCCATCTGAGTGGCGCTCGCGGTGACGTCCGCGCCGCTGACGGCGATCCCGCCTCGTAGAGTCGGATCGGAATCCCTGAAGCCGAATCCGAAAAAGAGACCTCTGAAGTCCCCCATCTGGGGGCCGCTGTTGTTGACGGTCGCGGTGAAGTCAATCTTGCCCGAACCGTCTTCTTTCGCCGTGATCGTGACTCCTGGCGCGCCGGGGATCGTAAAAGTCAGGCTGCGCGCACACACTTTCACAGTCGCCTCCCTCAACGATTCCGTGCGTCGCCCGGAAAAGCGTCCCATTTAGACGTTAGCGTCGCCGGTCAGGTTCGTCAAGTGGCCGTTGAGCTCATATTGTAAAAAAACCACTCCAAAGCGTCTTAGTTCGACAAAATCTGACGAGAATTCGAGTCGTTATGTTGGGTTATACCGAAATTGCGCAAAATTTTAGACATAATTGCTCTAAAATCCTTTGAAAAATGTCTGACATTTTTATACCTATCCATCGTGGCGTGGACACAACCTTACAGATTTTCCAAGGAGCGCGCTTGGATGTCTATGGTGCCATTACACGCCCGCGGCGCTCTTATTGGTTGTGCCCTTGCCGAAGTTGGGTTCGCCGTATCGAGCTACCGAGGGCCCGGAACATGAACAACTTATATCTTAATTTAATTCAGCTGCTCCCAGAAATTCATCGCCGGTTTATGGAAGCGATCAAGATGGATCTCGAAGAGTTGAAGATCCACGATATCAACAACGTGCAAAGCATAATTCTATTCAGTATAAGTGATACTGAGCAATCGATCGGAGAATTGACCTCGCGCGGCGTCCATATGCGCTCGAATGTCTCGTATAATGTCAAGAAGATGGTCGAGAATGATTATCTTACGCAGGAGCATTCGCCATACGATCGCCGCGTCAGTTACGTTAGCCTGACCGAAAAAGGGCGCAAGCTGCGGGAAGAGTTGACGATGGCACACCAGCGTCGCATCGACCTGATATCAGAAATAACCTTAAGTATAGACGAACTCCAGGCCACTATATCTGTGCTACACCATTTGGATCGTCTCTGGGCCGATATCGCAGATCGGTGGCGCCGGTCGCGGTCATTGGAGTAGGCGGTCCTAAACTGACGATCGACATACGGCTGGCCGTCGCGATCGGCGCTGGCCTGGTCTGGCGGACATTTCGGCTTAGGATATGCTTCAAATAGGGTTTGTGCCATGCGGGTTTGTCCAGGGTGCGCACGATCTGGCGCCGGATTTGTGTTCGGCCGGTTCCCTTAACTACCCTTTTACCTCCCTCATGCATAAACCGAGCTCCGGGACACCGGGAGCACCTTGTCATGCCTACAAATCGTTTCCGCGAAGACAACACCGACCGCGCCGAAAATTGGGATGTTTGCTGGACCGCCCTCGAAAGTCTGGCCGACAGCGATCTGCCCACTGCTGCGATGCATGCGGAAGCGGCCCGGATCGTCAATGCGTGTCGGGTGATGACCGAAGGCAGGGGGATCGAGCACATCGAGGAGCGTGCTCGGGCTGCCTACCGCTTGACTGCGGATCGGCTTGCTGCCGGCTCCGACAAGCACCTGACCAGTTTTATCGTGGCCTTGGACGGCGCGTTGAGCGTTCTCCGGCGGGCTCCTCCGGGAGTCGCCCAATAGCCCGCGGCGATCTCCTCGGCATCAGAGCAAACCGACCGACCGAACAGGTGTGCGGGAGAGTGCTCAGCCGGAAGCTCCACGCCGTTGCAAATCTTCTGGGATTGGTGCCCCGTTAGAACGCGACCTGTGTAGGCGGTGGCCGCAACCGGACGATCAGTGACAAGTATTTCCTGGAACATCTGTCGTGACACCGCAACCTCGGCGGCAATAGGCGTCAAGGGAGACGCAAATCGGAAAGGTCCGCTTCTCTGTGGCGGCCAGTGTCAAGCCCCGCCCTGATTTCCTCATGCCATTGCCCTTTTGCGCTCCGGCTGATGACGCAACACGGGGCTCTTGCTTCTCTTCGAGGTCGGCGCCAAGCCGCCTCATGATGGGATGAGAAGGATGGGGCGGTGCAATCTTTCGGGCGCCCTTGCCGCTGGTCAGCGGCAGGATCGGCGGATCTTACGAACTCACCCCACCCGTCGTCCCCGTGAGGACATTTTTCCACCGGAGCAGAGCGGGTTATCTCC
Source organism: Allostellaceae bacterium (assembly GCA_049801295.1). Classification (GTDB taxonomy): domain Bacteria; phylum Pseudomonadota; class Alphaproteobacteria; order ATCC43930; family CGMCC-115725; genus DATARH01. The sequence goes on from JBARKH010000587.1 coordinate 7,310, forward strand.
TTGCCTGCAATTTTCCTGCGTTCTCCGCCGCCGGTTCAGGCAACGGCAGGGACGGCGGCACCGTCCTTGCTCCAGCGGAACACGCTTCCATCGACCCACATCCGGTGCAGAACCACGATGAGCCGCCTGGCGACCGCAACGGCCGGAATCGGCGCGAAGGCGTCAACGCCAAGCCGAGCTCGAAGGACCGATGTCTGCCCCTGAGAAGACAGTTAATCGTGGGTTGCAAGCTGGCGATTTTACGAGTTCACGACCTAGAGGCCGATTAGGCCGATTGGCTTGGCAATCGGCCTAAGCGTCCCAATCGGCTGACCTGCTCCGCTATCGCGATCACACTGTCGCCATCGCGATCACACCGGAGCTACGGCGATGGTACTCCCTGACCACCCCGATAGGCTGCTGACGCGCCGCGAGGCCGCCGCGGCACTGACTGCGGCCGGCTACGTGACCGCGCCCGCGACATTGGCGACGCGCGCCAGCCGCGGCGGTGGGCCGGTTTACCGACATTTCGGCGCGCGCGTGCTGTACCGCTGGGGCGACCTGATCGAGTGGGCCACGGCGCGTCTCGGGCCCCCGATGCGCTCGACCTCGGAGCGCGATGCGGCATGACGGTACTCGATCCGCCGCTCGCCGACAGCATCACAGTCCTCCACACCCGCCGCCGGCGGCTCGCCAAGCTAATCCGAGCTGACGGCGAAATCGTACCCTATGACGCCGCCCGGATCTTCGACCTCGATGCGGTGGTGATAGACGATCTCGCGGCGTTGGGGCGGCTGCTGACCCGGCTGTTGCGGCGGCTGGACTGCGCGGTGGTACGGGGTGCCATATCCGATCCTGCGCGCACTCGCGGCGTCCGCCGGCTTCTTCATCCAGACCCAGACACCGGCAACCAAGCGACTCTGCGCGAAGTGCCGCGTCGATGGGTGGCACTCGACATCGACGGGTTGCGACGGCCGGATGGCATCGAGGCCGACGATCTCCCGGGATGCGCGAGGATCGCCATCGCGGGACTGCCGGAAGCATTCCAACGCGCGCGTTGCATCGTGCAGGCGACGGCGTCGCACGGGATCGCGCCCGGTGCCCATCTACGGCTCTGGTATTGGCTGTCTCGGCCCGCCGGAAGCGTCGAACTGCGGCGTTGGCTGCGGGCCGCGCCGGTAGACCATGCCGTGCTCGGCGCGGCGCAGTTGATCTACACCGCGGCACCAAACTTCGCCGATGGCGCCCTCGACCCGCTGATCGAGCGTATTGCTGTGCTGCCGGGCATGATCGAGGCCGTCGGTGTGCCGCCGGCAGCTGCGCTGATGCCGCCGCGCCAACCGAGTGCCGCGGTAAACGGCGAGACTGCAAGAACCGGGCGATACGGGTTCGCGGCGCTTGTATTGGCGACGGCGCGGGTTGCCCGTGCCGCCGACGGCACAAGGCATGCCACGCTGCTCACCGAGGCGCGCGGCCTCGGGCGGCTGGTCGAGTCCGGGGCGCTGACCGCGCGTGACGTGACAGTGGCGCTCTCCGGCGCGGCGGGAATGGCTGGGCTCGACGATCGCGAGGCCGTCGCCGCCATCGGCTGGGCGCTGACCCACCCGGCGGGAGCGTGCGCATGACGGACGATCGCACGGCCGAAGATGCGCTCGAGATCGCCCGGCTCGCGGCATTGCCGCTGCTCGAATATGGTCGTGAGCGGAAGCCTGCGGCGAAGCGGCTTGGGGTTCCGGTTTCGATGCTGGATCGCCTGGTTGCCGGTGCGCGCGGCGATCCGACTCCAGGTCAGGGACGGGCGCTCGATCTTCGCGAGCCTGAGCCTTGGCCCGAGGCGGCGGACGGCGCCGTGTTGCTCGACGGCATCGTGACCGAGATACGGCGCTACGTGGTGTTCGGCGCGGCAGCAGCCGATGCCGTGCCGCTGTGGGTTGCAGCCGACCACGCGTTCGATCGGTTCGTCATCTTCCCGCGGCTATTCATCACCGCACCGGAAAAAGGGTGCGGAAAGACGACTCTGCTCGATGCCATCTCACGGCTCGTTACGCGTGCGCTTGCGGCAGACAATATCACCGCCGCCGCGCTGTTCCGCACCATCGAGGCGGTGCGTCCGACGCTATTGCTTGACGAAGCCGACAGCTACCTCCGCGACAATGAAGACTTGCGCGGGATCCTCGACTCCGGCCATCGGCGCGACGGGGGCGTGATCCGCACGGTTGGTGACACCTACGAACCGCGGCGGTTCTCGACATTTGCACCGGTGGTGCTCGCGGCAATCGGTCATCTTCCCGGCACGATCGCGGTCCCTTTTGTACTGACCGATGGCATCCTCGACGTTCTGCCCGGTCAGCGGGTTCTTCAGCTCGGCGGTGAAGATCGGGATGCCGTTCAGGAACAGCACGAGGTCGAGGCTGTTCTCGTTCTTCGCGCTGTAGTGGAGTTGGCGCACGATCGCGAAGAGGCTCGCCCCGTAGAGCCGCCGCGTCTCCTGGTTAAGCCCGCTCGCCGGCTGGAAATAGGGGGCGGCGTGGGGTGGTGCGTACCGGCAACCGAGCGTCGAGCGTCCCATCGCCTCCGAAAAGACGCCATCCCGGCCGCGCTGGCGGATTGGGTGTCTCGCTGCGGGGCCAGGTTGGAGGTCAATTGTGCGCTTAGCGCTTGCTATATGCTTGCTACCTCAGCCGCGCCCGAGTGGCTTCTAATGTAACCTTTTGAAATGATGGCGGACCCGACACGATTCGAACGTGCGACCTCTGCCTTCGGAGGGCAGCGCTCTATCCAGCTGAGCTACGGGTCCAGAGCCGCGCTGGTGATTACCGCCTCGTGCCGGCTGGTGCAAGCGGGATTGGTCGGCACTCAGCCGTTGCGGTCGGGGGATGGCGGCCAGGGCTGGGCGCTCTGGGTGGCGTCGGCGCGGGACGGGAGCTTCGCGCCGCGATCGCGGATCCAGCTGGCGACGTCGCCCGCCACCGTCGCGCCGTCGAGGTCGCGCAACAGCATGTGGTAGCCCGCGGCGTAATAGGCGAGGCGCCTCACGTGGCCGGGATCGGGAGGCAGATGCGCGACGAATTCCTCGATCGGCGGGCGCGGGATGACTTCGTCATGGGCGCCGTATAGGAGGAGCGTCGGGGCGGTGAGGCGGGGCGCGGCGGCGAGCGCGGAATCCATCAGATCGACCAGGCCATAGACCGTATCGATGCGCGATTCCTTCAGCACCATCGGGTCCTTCGCCAGCGCCTTCAGCATCGGGATGTTGTCGGAGGCCTGGATGTGCAGCCCGCGGCCGGTCACGATCATGTCGGGGAAGAGGCGAACCCCGGCGAAGAGCGCGATCCGCGGCAGGGGATCCATCGTCTCGCGGCCCCAGAGCGCGGGAGCACTGAGGATGACCCCGTCGGGGCTGGCGACTGCCCCGCCGGCGGCTCCGGTCGCCGCCAGGATCGCGACCGCGCCGCCCATGCTCTCGCCAAGAAGGTAAAGCGGCCGGCCGGGATAGAGTAGGCGCAGGATCCGGGTCGCGGTGACCGCGTCGGCGGCGAGCCAGTCCTCGCCCGCCCATAGCCCGCGGCCGGGTGCGCCGCCAAAGCCGCGCTGGTCGAAGGCATAGGTGGCAATGCCGCGCGATGCCCAGATTTGCGCCGGGGTCGCGAAGGCGTTGCTGTAGTCGCCGAACCCGTGGAGCGCCAGGATAACCGCGTTGACGCCGTCGCGCGGCAGCCAGTGGCGCAGCGG
>JBARKH010000588.1:0-20960 GCA_049801295.1 Allostellaceae bacterium
TCTCATCGCGCCGCAATATTGCCCCGTTCGGCCTCGTCGGCGGCGCCGACGGCGCCCTCGGCCGGCAATGGGTCGAACGGGCAGACGGCAGCATCCACGTAATGACCGGCACCGACTGGACTGAGCTCGCGGCGGGCGATGTGTTCGTCATCGAGACGCCGGGCGGCGGCGGTTACGGCATCCCGGGCGGCTGATCGCCGATCCGGCTTGTTGCGCGCCCAACCAGCCGCCACCATCAGCGCGCTGGCGGCCTGACGCCGACCGGTTAACCAAAGGAGGCGGTCATGTCGCTCTCCAACGCTCCCGATCCGGCGGTGCGCGAAGCCATCGTGCAATATGATCTCGGAAACGTGCTGCACCCCACTATTCAGCACCGGGCGCTGGAAACCAAACAGATGGTCGTCACCGGCGGCGAGGGTTCGACGATCTTCCATGCTAACGGGACTAGCCACCTCGACGCCATGGCCGGGCTGTGCTGCGTCAATATCGGCTCTGGCCGCACCGAACTCGCCGAGGTCGCCGCCGAGCAGATGCGGCAGCTCTCGTACTTTCGCATACGGCGATGAACGTGCCTGCCGCGGCATTGGCTGGGAAGATCAACGGGCAGATTGGCCGCGGCTACCACACCTACTTCGTCAATTCCAGTTCGGCAGCGAACGAAGCCGGTTAAGGGCGCTCGCCGGGTTCGACGACAAGAGCGTGGTTACCACGCGGTTACCGTTTCTGGCCTCCACCGCAGTTCTCGAGAATTCGCGGGAGTTCACCCAAGTGCATTATCGCACCCCATCGCGCCCTCACATAGAAACGCGGAATCCCGCACACTCTGGCGAATTCCTGCTGAATGACGCCATCGCTTAAGACGCGGCAATGTCGTGCTTGCCAAGGTCGGGGTCGTGGGTTCGAATCCCATCGCCCGCTCCAATCGTCAGGTAAACTTCGCGGCCAGCGGCAGCGGACCAAGCGATGCTGGGTCGAGCCGGCGCGCTAGCGTTAGCAGCGTGTCGCACAGGGCCGTGAGGTCGCTCAGGGCCGAGCCCGAGTCGAGCGCGCCGTCGCGAAAATCGCCGCCGGTCAGATAGACGCTGGTCGGCGCCACGAGCGCGCCGAACCAGGCGAGCACTTGGCGCAACTGGCCATCAACAGCGAGATAGTGGTGCGGCGACCCGCCCATCGCCACGATCCCCGCTGGCTTATTTTGCAATGCCTCGACCGGGGTGATGTCGAGGAGGTTCTTCAAGACGCCGGGGAAGCTCGCCCGGTAGACCGGCGCTCCGATCAGCACCGCCGCCGCCGCGGCAATCCGCCCGATCGCCTCGCGCGTCGCCTCGCCATAGGCCTCAAGCGGACGGCCGTCGCAAATATCGACTCGAGTCTCGGCGAGATTGAGGATGTCGACCACAATGTCGCCGCCGCGGGAGCGTGCCGCCTCGGCCGCCATCGCGATCGCCGCAGCGAGCCGGCCGGGCGGTGTCGCCGCCCCAACCAGCATCAGCAGTCTTACAACGTCAGCCATTCGGCAATCTCCTTCATTCTGCCCCGACCGCCGCGCCGCGCGCGGCCGGCGCCGGTACCCTCGCGAGGCCGAAATGGTCGCGCAGGGTCAGCCCCTCGTAGTCGCGGCGGAAGAGGCCACGGCGCTGCAATTCGGGGACCACGAGATCGACGAAATCGGCGAAGGCGCCGGGGAAATAGGGCGGCAGGATGTTGAAGCCGTCGGCGGCGCCCTCGATGAACCACTGTTCGAGCGTATCGGCGACATGCGTTGCTGTGCCGCACAAAACCCAGTGGCCGCGCGCCGCCGCGGTCAGGTTGTAGAGGTCGCGCAACGTCATGTTTTGGCACCGCGCGGTCTCGAACAGCACCCGCGAGCAGGCCTGGCTGCCCTCGCCTGGGGGCGGCGCCGGCACCGGCCCGTCGAGCGGGTGCCCGGAGACGTCGTAGCCGATCCGGCCAGATACCAGGGTCGCGGCGTTGGTCGGGGTCAGCCAGCTTTGCAGCAGCGAGAGCTTGTCCCTCGCCTCGGCCTCGGTGCGCCCGATGATCGGCATCACCCCCGGCAGGACGGCGAGCTGGTCGGGATTACGCCCATACTTCCCGAGGCGCCCCTTTAGATCGCCGTAGGCCGCCTGGGCGCTCGACAGCTCCTGCACCACCGAAAAGACGACATCGGCGGTGCGCGCGGCGAGCTCGAGGCCCGAGGGCGAGCCGCCGGCCTGGATGATCACCGGATGGCCTTGCGGCGAGCGCGCCATGTTGATCGGGCCCTTGACCTGGAAGAACCGCCCCTTGTGATCGAGCGGGCGCACCTTGGCCGCGTCGATGAAGCGGCCGCTCCCCTTGTCAGCGACGATCGCGCCCTCCTCCCAGCAATCCCACAGCCCCCGGACGACATCGACGAACTCGTTGGCGACCTCATAGCGCAGCTCGTGCTCCATGTGCCGCTCGCGGCTGAAATTGAGCGCGGCCCGAGGCTGCGAACTGGTCACCACGTTCCAGGCAGCGCGGCCACCACTGATATGGTCGATCGAGGCGAAGATGCGGGCGACGTTGTAGGGCTCGTTGAAGCTCGTCGAGACCGTCGCGCCGAGGCCTATATGGGTGGTCGCGGCACTCAGCACCGATATGAGGGTCGTCGGCTCGAAGCGGCAGAGAAACGAGGGGTGGTCGCCCGGGTCCATGACCAACCCATCGGAGACGAACAGCAGGTCGAACCTGCCGCGCTCGGCAATCCGCGCGATCTCCAGGATAACCGACAGATCGTTGTTGCTGGTGGCAGCGCCCTCATAACGCCACCCGGCCGAATGGTTGCCGGTGCCGAGGACAAAAACCCCGAGATGCATCTGACGCTTAGCCGAAGACATGCCGCTCGCCCTCCCAGCGGACTCATTCTTCATCCGCGGGCTCGACCCGCTCAAGCCCGGCCATGACGAAAAAACCCGGTTGCGCGCGGCACCGCAGCGCCGCTCCCGCAAAAATTCTAGCATGTCCCCGTTCGCCGCGCCGTCCGCTAAGATGGTTGCGAAGGCGGCTGGGGAGCAGCGGGAATGACGAGTTCGCGACAAATGCGGCTGGGGGCGTTCATGCGCCCGGTGGGCATCCATACCGCGTGGTGGCGCTATCCCGGCGCCTACCCCGATGCCAATTTCAACCTGAAGCACCTGATCAGTTTCGCGCGGAAGCTGGAAGAGGGCCGGTTCGACGCCTGGTTCATGGCCGACCATCTGTCGGTCTTGAACATGCCGATGGCGGCCTTGAAGCGCAGCGCGACGGTGACCTCGTTCGACCCGCTGACGCTGTCGCCGGTGCTGGCGATGGAGACCCAGCATCTCGGGCTGATCGCGACCGCCTCCACCACCTTCGAGCCGGCCTATACGATTGCCCGCCGCTTTGCCTCACTCGACCACATCAGCGGCGGCCGCGCGGCGTGGAACCTCGTCACCACCTCCAACCCCGACGCGGCCCTGAATTTTGGCCTGACCGAGCATATGGAGCACGGCGAGCGCTATCGCCGTGCCCGCGAGTTCTACGACGTCGTCACCGGCCTCTGGGACAGCTGGGCCGACGATGCCTTTGTCCGCAATGTCGAGGAGGGCATCTATTTCGATCCCGAGCGGATGCATGTGCTCGACCACGAGGGCGAGTTCCTCTCGGTGCGCGGCCCCCTCAACATCGCGCGCCCGATCCAGGGCTGGCCGGTTATCGTGCAGGCCGGGGCCTCGGACGCCGGCCGCCAGCTCGCCGCCGAAACCGCCGAGATGGTGTTCGCCGGCGGCGGGCCGCTGGCCGACACGCAAGCGTATTACGCCGACGTCAAGGGGCGCGCCGCGCGCCTCGGGCGCGATCCCGACCACATCAAGATCCTGCCCGGTTGCCTCGTCGTCGTCGGCGATACGGATGAAGAGGCGCGACGGAAGCGCGCCCTCCTTGACAGCCTCGTTCACCCCGACAGCGGCATGGCCTCCCTGTCGATCGCACTCGGGACCGATGCGTCAAAATTCGACCTCGATGGCCTGCTACCCGACATCCCGGAAAGCAACGCCTCGAAAAGCGGGCGGGAGCGGGTGATTGCCCGTGCGCGGCGCGACAATTTGACGGTCCGCCAACTGGCGCAGATCTCTGGCAGCTATGGCGGGCTGGCGATGGTCGGGACGCCGAAAACCATCGTCGACCAGATGGAGGAGTTCTTTCTCGGCAATGCCTGCGACGGGTTCAACATCATGTTCCCGTACGTGCCGGGCGGCCTTGATGATTTCGTCGACCAGGTGGTGCCGGAACTGCAGCGCCGCGGCCTCTTCCGCCGGCAATACGAAGGCCGCACATTGCGCGAAAATCTCGGATTGCCGCGTCCTGAAAACCGCTTCTTTCCGCGGTCCGCCAGGTAACTTGGGCAATTTTTATGCCCGATCCCCTAAGCGGTAACTCGGGCGACCGGCTTGCCGGTCACGATGCGCCCCTCAACTCATCGGCTAAACGCATCCATTACCGTCAGAAAAGCCGGCCCGCCGATGATCATGAATATGCTGGGGAGGATGAACAGGATCATCGGAACGGTCAGCAGCACCGGCATCCGGTTGGCCTGTTCTTCGAGCTTGCGTAAGCCATCGTTGCGCAGCTCCGCCGCGACGACGCGCAGCGCCTGGGCGAGCGGGGTTCCATATTTCAGCGTCTGCGACAAGGTGATGACGACCGAGCGGATGCTCGGCAGGTCGACCCGGTCGGCCATTCGGCGGAGCGCAGCATCGGAGTTGGGCAGCATCCTCAGATCCGCGCCGGTCACCGCGAGCTCCTCCGCCATCGCCGGCTGCGCGCGCTGAAGCTCGGGGATGATGCGGCTGATCGAATCCTCCAGCGACAGCCCGGCTTCGACCGAGATCACAAGAAGCTCGATTGCATCGGGCAGGCCATACTCTACCGAGCGCCTGCGATGCACTACGAGCCGGGCCATAACAAAATGCGGAATCTTCCAGCCAAGAGCCGCACCGAGCGCTCCCAGCCCGGCCAGGCTCGCCGTTGTGCCGATGTGGAAATGATAAAGGGCGAGCGAAATAAACAGCACCGCCAGAACGACGCCACACGATAGCCGCAGCGCGAGAAACAGGCGCGTCGCAAGGGTAGCCGGGATGTGCCACACCGCCACCCGCCGGGCAAATTCGAGTTCATCGCCGCGCAGCGTCGTGACCGTGAGCCACCCGGCTCCGTCAGATACCCGGCTGCTGCGCGGCGCGGTCGCTAAGATCGGTTGTCCTCGGACGAGAGCGACAAGGTCGACGCGATGTCGCAGCCGATCTCGGGTCGCGGAGATCATGTAGCCAACCCAGCCCAACCCGATCACGGCACATGTCAGCGCGGCAAGGGCGATCACGAATGACGCGGATGGGTCCCACATGATCGTGTCCTTGCGAAAGATCAGACGCGCAGACTGCGTCGGATCATTGCGCGGGTCGTTAACCCCGCGAGAAGCAGGCACAGCAGCACCAAACCGAGAATGACGTTGCCGCGCGGGTCGGCGAATAGCGGGTCGAGATATCTGGGCGCCGTAAACAGAAGAGCGCCGACCACAAAAAATGGGATCGCCCCCAGCACGATTGCCGACATCTTCACTTCCGCGATTGCCGCCCCGGCTTTCAATCGCACTGCGCGGCGCCCGCGGATGATCTGGCTGAGCGGTTCCAAGGTCGCTGCCAAATTCCCGCCGGTCGACTGCTGCAGGGCGACGGCGACGGCAAAAAAGCGGAAATCGAGGTTGCCGACCGCTTCACTCGTCTTCGCCATCGCTTCATCGAGCGGCACCCCGATCTCGATCTGGTCTGCGATGTTGGCGAATATGTTGCGGAGTGGCGGATCGGCCTCATGCCCGACGGTTCGTATCGCAGCGCTGACTGGCAACCCTGCCCGCACAATGCGCACCACCATGTCGATCGCGTCGGGCAGCAGTTCGGCGAACTTGGCGTCGGAGCGGTGCTGCTCGCGCACGAGGATAAACCGGGGAACCAGAAAAAAGCCGCCGGCAGCACCGGTCGCCAGGACATAAGCCGGCAGGTGGTGAGCGAGCCGGCCGAGCATCCAGATCGCCGCGGCACCGACTACCCCCGCTGCCAGCAGGTAAAGTGGATTGGCCGACACGCCCCAGCTGCGCCGCATGCGAAACGTGAACAGAGACCGCAGCCAGACAAGGGCGCGTGCCGGCTCGGTCGAAGCCGATGCGGCCGCGCCCGGCGACACCATCGGCAAGGATGAGTGCGCGATTGCGTCGACCCGACGGCCGAGCGCACGCGAGCGCGCGCGCGCCCCCAGCACGAGCGCTAGCAGGCTGCTCGTGGCCGCGAGCATCATTACGACGCCGAGGAAGGAAGTCATGTGCCCTCCACGCCCTTGGCGCCGATCGCTTTCATGAAAGCCGCCGCCAGCCCGTAATTTTCGAGCCGCGGCAGAAAGCGCGGCCGGCTGCCCGACCGCTCAAACTTGCCGATAACCGTCCCGTCAGAGTTCCGTCCCTCGTATTTGAACGTGAACAAATTTCTCAGCGTGATGGTGTCTTGCTCCATGCCGACGACCTCGCTCATCTCGGTGACGCGGCGCGACCCGTCGCGCATGCGCTCGATCTGCACGACCAAGTCGAGGGCACTGACGATCTGCCCGCGGATCGCCCGGCTCGGCAGGCTGACATTGGCCATCATCACCATGTTCTCGACCCGAGCCAACGCATCACGGGTGGTGTTGGCGTGGACCGTGGACATCGAGCCGTTATGACCGGTGTTCATCGCCTGCAGCATGTCGAAGGCCTCGCCGCCGCGGACTTCTCCCACGATGATCCGGTCGGGCCGCATCCGCAGCGCATTTCGTACCAGGTCGCGCTGTGTGACCTGACCTTTGCCCTCCACATTCGGCGGCCGCGTTTCGAGCGGTACGACGTGAGGCTGCCGGAGCTGCAATTCGGCGGTGTCCTCGATCGTGACGACGCGCTCTCCAGACTCTATCAGGCTCGACATGGCGTTGAGCAGCGTCGTCTTGCCCGACCCGGTACCGCCGGAGATCAGGATGTTGAGTCGGCATTGCGAGGCGATCTCCAGCGCCTCGGCCAGCTCCCGCGACACGTTCTTAAACGCGACGAGCTTGGCAAAATCGAGAAAGCTGCGGGTGAACTTGCGGATCGATATGCATGGTCCCTTGAGGCTCAAGGGCGGGATGATGACGTTGACCCGGCTGCCGTCCGCCAAGCGCGCATCGAGCATCGGGCTGGTTTCGTCGACCCGGCGCCCGATCGAAGAGGCAATCCGCTGCGCGACATGGAGGACGTGCAGGTTGTTGTGAAAATGAACATCGGTGAGGACCAGCTTGCCGCGGCGTTCGACATAAATCTGGCGCGGACCATTCACCAGGATGTCGGAGATCGTATCGTCGCGCAGCAGCGGTTCGAGCGGACCGAGCGCGATCATGTCGTCGACCATCGCCCCGGCGAGTGCCTGTTGTTCGTGCTGGTTCACCAAGAGCCGGCGCTGATCGGCGATCTCGGCGACCAGCCTCTCGACCCTGGCGGTCAGCTCCGGGCGAGCCATGCGCACCGCCAAGGCCGGCTCTATCCGCGCCAGGATCTCATCGTAGATGATATCGTTTGGCCTGGGCGTCGCGGCGGCCTGCACCGGACCAGCCGCGCGGATCGGCGGGACCGCGTTCGGGCCGGAAAGGGTGGTTGTGGGTCGGAGGCCCATCAGCCGAAGATCCGTTGCCAGAGCGACCGGTCGTCCTCGGCAATGGTCCCCAACAACTGCCGCGACAATGCGGCCATCCCATCGCGCATTGCACTGCACTTCTGCACCGCCTTCGTACCGAAGGCCGCGGCAGTCATGATTTCCTGATCCCAGCGGATCACGACATCTGGTGCGGGAATGATTCGCAACATCTCTTCCGCCGGCAGGGCGCCGTCGGCACTGCTCTTGTTCAGGACATGCAGCAGCGCACGGTCGGGTGTGTTCGCACCGATCAGCTCTCGCCAGCGCCCGATCTCTCGCGTGGCGGCGAGGCCGCCGTCGCTGACCAGCAGCAAGGTGGAGGGCATATGCAGGAGGCGGGGAAGCGACAGTGCGATCTCCCCGCGCAGGTCGATGACCACGTAACGAAAGTGAGCGAGCACCCTCTGCAGGAGCTGCAGGACGGCATCCTCGTTAGGCACGACACGGTCGGACAGCGGCTCCAAACCGGCGAGTAGACCAAGGTGGCTGGTAACCGATACGACACCGCGTTCGAGAAAAAGCTCGTCGATCCGCCTGGGGTCGTCGAGGGCTTCGCGCAAACCGTGGCCCGGCTGTGCGTCGAGCTGCAGGGCGGCATCGCCGGTATGCAGGTCAAGATCCAGCAGCAGCACGCTGCGTTGCCGCACCTCGGCGAAAAACCAGGCGAGGTTGGTCGCGATCGTCGTGGTGCCAACGCCGCCCCGGGCGCCCAGGACGAGCACCAGCCTGCCGCTGTGCGATGGCCGCGGCGTCGCGGTCCCGCTGTTGATGCCGGCCAGTGCGCGATTGAGCAAGCTGCCGATGAGCGGTTTGTAGAAATATTCGGCGACGCCGGCGTCCTTGAGGTCGCGATACAAAACGATATCGTTATGCTCGCCTACGACGATGACCTCGGTTTCCGGATCGGCGCTTTCGGCGAGCCGGTTGATGTGTGGCATTGGATCGGCGATGCCGCTGATGTCGACGATCAGGAAACGCGGCCAACCGTCACGCGCGAGTTCGTCGATCGCGGTGTCGATCCCGCCGTGCCTGACATGCATTTCGGTGAACCCGAGATCGGCAAAGGAGTTGCGGGCCACCCCTTCGGAGTCGGCATCAAGAAGATAGGCGATCGCCGTCGGCGCCGGTTTGCCCGTAGAAGAGTCGCGCGGTGTCGGGAGATCGAGGCTGGGAGCGGCAGTTTCGACAATCTGAAGTTGAGTATCCATTGTGCGTTAACCTGGCTAAATCGGATTGTATGGCTGGGCCAATTATTCGCATGTGGGCCCGTCGGTGACGATGCGAACAGACCACGTGTCGATGCGATACTCTCTTATTTAGATCAAATTTAGTCGTTTTACGGGTATTAAGATATCGCGCTTCTTTTCACACAGGCATAATGGTCGCCCAACCTGCCCCGTCAGGTGGGGAAGCACGCGCTGGCAGTCAGAAGCTCCAGCGTCGGTAAATTGGGGAGCAGCGCCGGTAACAGCAGGTCGAACGGGAGGCTCGCGGTCACCTGGACACCGTTACAGACCGCCAGAGCCCCCCGCTTTACGGTGAACGTGGCTGTTGGATCGGCGAACGAGAGGCCGGGAGCCTTGCCGGCGGCGTAGTTCTGGATATTTACATCGGTTCCGCAGGTGTTCGAATCGACCGCGCCACAGCGGGCGGCTGCTTGCACGGCATAATCGAGCGTCGCCTGGGTCCAGATCGCCCGGGCGAATTCAATCAGCCCGAGGACGCACACGAGCAGGATGGGCAGGATCAGGGCGAACTCCACGGCTGCGGCACCGCGCTGGCGAATAGCTCCATAACAGGCGCGGCGAGGCATGGCGGGCTTCACTTCAGTCGGCGGTATGCTTGGGCGGTGAGCGCAGCCGGCGGCGGGTTCACCCACGGCCAGGGAAGCAGTGCCGAATACGGCATCTGGGCGCTGACCGAGGCGTAGAGCCCCGCAGTGCCGCTTGGGGTGCAAGTGATGCTGCCGCAGCTGCCGCCGGTGGGGCTGCCGACTGGCGTGAAGGTGTTGTTGTTCGTGCAGCCGCACACTTGGCTCGGCGCTGGGCAGGCGGAGATTTTGCCAGAAGGCGGCGGGCAGAGCGCAGAACCGCTCGCCCCGGTGGCGCTGGTGACCGCCGCCGCGATTGCCGCGATCTTGGCCGCATCCCAGGGATCCGGGTGCTGGGCGGCGTATTGCGCGCCGGCTTCGGCCGCCGCCTGGACTTGCAACTTTTGCCATAAGCCCAACCCGAGGTCGAACAGTCCGATCGCCAACAAGACAAGGAACGGCGCGACCAGGGCGAACTCGACGATCGCCCCGCCACGCGGCGCTGAACGCAACAGCGTGGCGAATCCTGTGGCGGAGGTTCGGCGCATCTTGATCACCTACTGGACCAGTAGCGGCTGTCCACCGCCGATCGGCAGCACGCCCGTGCCCGCGCATTCATCTTTGAGAGCGGCGTTATTCTGCATTTGAACTATGCGAGCGATCACCTGAGCGCAGATGGGGCCGTTAATCGCCCCGTTATTGTCTATTTCGAAAATTTGATTCGGAAAATAGAGAGCACCCTTGATATTCAAGGTTACGTTGTTGCCGAATTCCTGAGTCACCGATGCCGTCGCGGTCCGAATGCTTGCCATGGCCAAGCCCGCGGTCGGTCCGCTTGTGGGGGCCGTGATGTTGAACGTCGCGTTATTTCCGAGGGTAATCTGGTAATTGCCATTGATAATTAGCGTGACCCCTCCGGTTGCGTTCACCGTCACATTGTTTTTTAGGGTTAGTTGTTGGTCGATGTAATAGACGCCACTGGCGAGATTAAGCGTTACGTTATTACCGTAATTCCAGCCGAATAGGTAATGGCCTGGGTTTAGGTTCACAGTGGTGCTCGTACCGGTACATGCCTTCGTGCACGTGTTGGGGCAGCCGGCCACCGGCGAGCAGGCGGGAACCGGCGAAGGCGGCAGCGGGACCGTCAGGTAGGGGTCCAATTGGGCCGAAGCGTGGTTCGTCTTGGGTAAGCAGTTGAGAGCGGCGTTGCTTGCCAGCGACCAGTTCCCAACCGTCGAAACCGGCCCATTGATCGCGGCGTTATTTTGTAAAGTGATCGCCGTATTGCAGCTCGAATTGGCGGCGACGCCACATTGATCGTCGCACGGGGCGGGCTGTATAGTAACGTTGTTCGAGATTGCGACCGCACCGCAGGCCGAGGGATCCAGAGCGAACACGCAATAGGCACCGCCCCCCGCGACCTGCGCCACCGCACGTGCGCTTACCGTGATCGGGCCCGGGTGCACGACATTCGCCAGCGCCAAGGTCTGCGGCTGGGCGATCAGCACTTCGACGGCGCCGGTCGAGCCCTTGTAATCCCCGGTCGTCGGCGGGCTGTTGACCGCGACGGTGGTGCCGTTCTGGCCATTGACAAAACCCGCGGCGGCGGCCAGCGCGAAGGCTTCCTGAGTGTAGTCGGACGGCTGTCCGCTGAGCTGGGCGGTGACCCCGCCGAGCGCGGCGGCATCGGCGGCCGACTGCATCTGGCGCGAGGTCAGGAGCAGCAGCACGACCTCGGTGCCGAGTGAGACAAAACCGATGATCATGACCAGCATCAGCGCGACCAGCACCGCGACCGCGCCCCGCCGGCCCTCGTCGCCCGACCAAACGCGAGAACCGATAAAACAAGGCCGGATCACCCGGCGCTGAACTGGCTTTGCTGGAACAGACCGGCTCAAGCCTCGACTGTCTCGGCCCGCAGTGGAAAGAAGCTCACCCATATCGGCACGCCGCCGTTTCATGCGATGCCTGCTGTAGACCGCCTCATTCGTCGAGGTGTTCCTGGTCGGCGCCGCGGAAATCGCCGCGCGACGCCAGCCCGATGATCTTGCGGCCGTCGACGATCGGCAGGTGACGACAATGCGCGGCCTGCATCAGCCGCAGCGCCTCCATTACGCTGTTGCTAGAAGTCATCACGACGGGGTTGTAGGTCATGACCTCGGACAGTGGCGTCATGACCGGATCCCGTCCTCTCGCGAGGACGCGGGCGACGGCATCACGTCCGGTGAAGATGCCGACGATTTCGACATCCCCTTCGGTCACCAACACGGCGCTGACGTGATGGCTTTCCATATTCCGTGCCGCCTGCGTCACCGTCGTGTGCGACGGGAGGATCAGCGGGTTCGGGTTGCGCACAATCTCGGCTTCGGCGTCTTTCGCTAGCATCGTGTTCTCCTCATTCGAAAGTGAACCGGTTCTCCCGGAACAACGCGGTGCAGGCCTCGACCGCGGCGGCGTCGAAGAGCCTGCCCTTGTCTGCCTCGATTTCCGCCAGCGCCGCCTCGATGCCGAGCGAGGCCCGGTACGGCCGGTGCGACATCATCGACTCGACCACGTCGGCGACGGCGAGGATCTTGGCTTCCGGGAGGATTGCCTCGCCGGCGAGACCATGCGGATACCCCGAGCCATCGAGCCGCTCATGGTGCTGGCGCACGATCCCGGCGATCGGCCACGGGAAATCGACGCCCTTGATGATGTCGTATCCCGCCTCGGCATGCGCCTGGATCAGCTGGTACTGGAGCTTGGAAAGCTTGCCGGGCTTGTTCAGAATCTCAGCCGGCACGTCGATCTTGCCGACGTCGTGGACGATGCCGGCGAGATAAAGCCCCTCGATCTGCTGCTCGGGCAGGTGCAGCTCGCGCGCGATCGCGACAGCGAGCTTGGCGACGCGCTGCTGGTGGCCGGCGGTATAGGGATCGCGCATCTCCACCGTGTTGGCGATCGCGCCGATGGTGGCTTCGAGGCTCGTCCGCCAGCGCTTGTCCAGCGCCTTCCGCGCGACCTGTTCCCGCAGCCCTCGAATGCCGAAGGCGAGATCGCTGGCGAGTTCCTGAAGCAGCTTCAGCTCGTCGGCATCAAAGGCGTCGGCTTCGGCCGAGTGGATCGCCAGCAAGGCGAAGACACCGGAAGCGTCCTTCAACGGCAGCACGGCAGATGACTCAAACCCGCTCTTCCTCGCCGCCTCCTGCCACGGCGCCATGGTCGGGTCCGTTCGCAGGTTCTGGGTGACCTGCGGTTCGCCCGTCCGGATCGCCCGGCCATGCGGGCCGCGCCCGCGCCGCTCATCGGCCCAGGTAATCCGGGCATTCTTGAGGTAATGACCGATCTCCCCCGCCCAGGCTGCGGGCGTGATCAACTTGGCCACGTCATGCTGGGCGATGCCGATCCACGCCATCCGATAGCCGCCGGTCTCGACGATGACCCGGCACGTTTCCTCCAGCAATTCCGGCTCACTGGTGGCACGCACCAGCGCTTCATTGCCGCTGCTCAATGTCCGCAGGGTGCGGTTGAGGCGGTGCAGCGCCTGTTCGGCCGCCTTGCGATCGGTGATGTCGACGAAGCTGGCGCGCAACAGCCGCTGGTCCGGTGACGGCATGCGGACGAGCGTCACCTGGCACAGCCGCTCCTGCCCGGACGCGTTCAGGATCTGCCGTTCGTAGGTGAGTTCCTCGCCCGCCAAAGCGCGCTTGGTGTGGTCGCCAAAAGACTGCTCGACTGGCCGCGCGTCGGGTTGTTCGGGCACATAGAAATGTTGCGGCCCCTGCTCGATGATCTGGTCGCGAGGGAAGCCGAACAGCCGTTCGGCGGCCTTGTTCGCAGCGATCAGGTGCTCCCGGTCCGCGTCGTAGAGGAGGATCGCATCGGGCGCATGCTCGACCACGAGGCGGAAACGTTCCTCGCTTGCGCGCAAGCCTTCCGCGGCGCGCTTGCGCTCGGTGATGTCGAGGCTGGTCCCGGTCAGGCGGGCCGGTTTGCCCGCCTTGTCGCGGATGATTTCGCCGCGCGATTTGATGATCCGCTCCGCCTTGTCGGGGCGCAGGATGCGAAACTCGATATCGAAGGGCTGGCTGCGCGTCACACTCGCGTCGATGGCCTCCTGCATGCGCCCACGGTCATCCGGATGAATGCATTCGACGAAACGAGGAATCGTCGGCACAAACTCCCCAGGAACCAGCCCGAACATCCTGTAGGTTTCTTCCGACCAGAGGATCCTGCCGCCGGCGATATCCCAGTCGAAGCCTCCGATATGGGCGATGCGCTCGGTCGTCTGCAGCAAGGCATTGGAGCCGCGCAATGCCCCTTCAGCAGCCTTTCGCGCACGAATGCCTCGCTCGACCGAGATCGCCCGCCCGACCGCGGGAGACAGGCGCAGAAGATTGCTCTTGAGCACGTAATCGGCCGCGCCGGCATGTAATAATTCGATGGCGGCTTCGTCGCACAGGGCGCCGGTGACGACGACGACCGGGATTTCGGGATGAACATGCCGCACATGCGCCAATGCCTCGCCGCCATTGAAAGCGGGTAGGCTGTAGTCGGCCAGCAAGATATCGGGCGCGAAGGTTTCGAGCGCCGCGATGAAAGCGGCCCGGCTGTCGACGCGCCTCGCGGTAAAATTGAGACCGGTTTTGCACAGCGCGCGCTGCATCAAATCCGCGTCATTCGGGTTGTCTTCCAGAATGAGGATTTTCAGCGCGTCCGGGCTCGCAACTTGCACAGGCGCCGCAACGCAGCGGGGCAGTTTCGGCGCAGGCTTGGGTGGCGCCAATGCGACATCGCCGCCGCGCACGCCGAGGCCATCGGGGCGCGTTTGAAACACCGCCGAGTTTTCGTGCGCCGCCACTAGGACGGCGGCGGTTTGTTGACGAGGAGCCAGTAGAGACCGAGTTTCGTCACCGCATCGGAGAATTCGTGGAACTCGACGGGCTTACTGACATAGCCGTTGGCGCCGAGCCGGTAGCTTTCGATGATTTCGCTATCCTCCCTCGACGACGAGAGGACGACGATCGGGACCGACTTCAGCCGTTCGTCAGCCCTGACTTGGCGCAATACCTCTAGCCCATCGACCTTGGACAGGCGCAGATCGAGCAGCACCACTTTTGGCGTCTGCTTCGCGTCGCGGCCGGCAAACTCGCCCCGTCCAAACAGAAAATCGAGCGCCTGCTCGCCGTCTTTGACCCAAGTAATGTCATTGGCAAGTTTGTTGTTTTTCAATGTCCGGATGCACAGTTCCGCATCAGTCGGGCTATCATCGACGAGCAGGAGCTCCACCCGGCCAGAGGCGTCAGTCATAAGCGGTATCCCTCGGCAGCGCGGCCATACAACCTCGCGCCGCCCGGAAGCCTCTGGTCCGCGCTCATGTCGCACCACTCCGCCTGGTTCGTGTCGGACGATAGCGTGCAAAGGGCATCTAAAAATTGATCTTAGTCAAATAAAACCTTTAATACGGGAAATTATCAATCGTATTCGCGGCTGGGCAACGCCCGGCACGGCACGGCAGCTCCGCCGGGGGGATACGCTGCTGCCTGGTATAGCCTCCGGGATTTACCGCTTGGCGTCGATCACTACCGGGATGCGTTCGATCTCAGGGTTCACAGCGTCGCCGTTGACCACGATCTCGGCCAGTGCACTGGCCGGGCGGGAGCGGGGCGTCTAGCTCGACGGGAAAGCTCAGATCGTCCTCCGGCAGCGCGGTCCCCACGAGCCCGACACGGCCGCCGGAATCCACCACCACGTCGTCGGGCCATCCGCCGGCCAGTTTGTTGGCCGGCTCGATCGCGGTTTTCAACAGGTTGAGCGCGGTGTACGCCCCTTCCACCTGGGAGTTCGGGTATTCCTTCCAGCGCTCGAGATAGCGCTCGACGAAGCTCTTGATTTGCGGCCAGCGGGCACCGCCCGGATACGTGAAGTGGTAATTGGAGTGGACCGCCCGCGAGCACGCCCTCCGGGCGATCCTTGCCGATCGCATGTGGCGCGACGCCGAAGGCGATCGTGCCGGCGACCTTCATCTTGTCGAAGAGCCCCGCGCCGCGCGTAGACGGTAGGCGACGGGTGGATAATCTGCGTAAACATGACCGCTTTCCACCGAGCGCGGTGGCGGGATCATGCCGGGGAAAGGTGGTGTCGTGTCGCAAACCGTCGAGGCGATGAGCCGGCCGACCTTCGCCGGGAGCCTACCTGTGCTTGGCCTGTCGGCCTTGGGTATCGTGTTCGGCGATATCGGCACGAGCCCGCTCTATACGCTCAAGACGGTGCTCAACCTGACCTCTCACGCGCCCGATCCGACGGTCACCATTGGCGCGCTCTCGCTGGTCATCTGGACGCTGATCGTCGTGACGACGATCAAATACGTGTGCGTCGCGATGAGCATCGACAATAACGGGGAAGGCGGGATTCTCGCGCTCTTGTCGCTGCTCGGGGTCAAGGTGCGGCACCGGCCGGTCATCGTCGCGATTGGCCTCTTCGGCGCGGCGCTCATTTATGGCGACGGGGCGATCACGCCGGCGATTTCGGTCCTGTCGGCGCTAGAAGGGTTGGACATCGCGATGCCGGCGTTCACTCCCTATGTCCTGCCCGTCGCGGTCGCGATCCTGATCGCGCTCTTTGCGATCCAGCCCCGCGGCACCGGCTGGATCGGCCGGGCATTCGGTCCGATCATGGCGGTGTGGTTCCTCACCATCGCGGTGCTGGGCATCTGGGGCATCGCCCAGCACCCCTCGGTGCTGATGGCGATCGATCCACGCTACGGGCTCTATTATCTGTTCTCTGGCGGCCTCGCCGGGTTCCTCGTGCTCGGCGCGGTGTTCCTGTGTGTTACCGGCGCCGAAGCCCTCTACGCCGACATGGGCCATTTCGGCGCAGGGCCGATACGCCTCGCGTGGTCGGCGGTCGTCTTCCCGAGCCTCTTCTTGAATTACGCCGGGCAGGCGGCCCTCTTGGTCAGTGGCGAGAATGCGGCTACCAACATTTTCTACCAGCTGTGCCCGTCGGCTCTCCTGGTGCCGCTGGTGATGCTCGCCACGGTGGCGACGATCATTGCCAGCCAGTCGATCATCACCGGGGCCTTTTCGATGACGCGGGAGGCGATCCAGCTGGGCTGGCTTCCCCCGCTGCAGATCAAGCAGACCTCGGCCGAGGGTTACGGCCAGATCTACATCGGGACGGTCAACTGGCTGCTGATGGTGGTGACGCTGGGGCTCACCATCGGCTTCGGCAAATCCGACAATCTGGCGGCCGCCTATGGCATCGCCGTCTCGGCGACGATGCTGATCACCTCGGCGCTCCTGTTCATCGCGATGCGGGAGATCTGGCACTGGAGCCTCATTACGGCGGGCGCGGTCGCCGGCGCCTTCATCGTGGTCGACGGCAGCTTCTTCGTGGCCAACTTCGTCAAGGTCCTGGAGGGTGGGTACGTCCCGCTGATCCTGGCATCCCTCGTATACGGCGTGATGTTGATATGGCACCTCGGAGCCGCCGCCGTCGCCCGGCGTCTGCAGGAGCAAACCGTGCCGGTCGAAGCGTTCATGGCGCAGATCGCACAAGGCCACATCGCGCGCGTCCCCGGCACCGCGGTCTTTCTGACCCGGACCCGGCGCGATGCGCCACCCGTCATGGTCTGGCACGTCAGACACAACCGCGCGCTGCATGAGCGCCTGTTCGTCCTCACGATCATCACCGAATCGGTGCCGTGGATCAGTAGCGCCCAGCGGCTCAATTTCGAGGAACTGGTTCCGGGCTTCTGGCGCGCCTCGGCGCATTACGGCTTCATGGAGCGCCCCGACATCCCGGCATTGCTCGGCCAGGCCCACGAAGCGGGATGCGCGATCGATCTCTCGGACGTCACCTATTATGTCGGGCACGAGACGGTCACGCCGGGCGATGACGCCACCTCGCTCCCGCGCTGGGTGGAGGCGCTGTTCGCGTTGATGCAGCGCAATGCCGCCCATCTCGCCGACTATTTCAAACTGCCGCTCGACTCGGTCGTCGAGATCGGACGGCAAGTCTCGATCTGACTGCCGTTCCCGTCGGGCGCGTGAAAATGGGGGTCGCTGTGTCTCAATTGCCCGCGCTCAACCTGATCGCCGAACCCGGCCGCCGGCGCGCCACGCTGGAACTTGCCCGCGAGATCGAGCGGCGCGGCTTTGCCGGGATCTCGGTATCGAGCTCTTACGCCAACATGGCGCAGTGCGCGGGGCTGGCGCTGGCCACCGAGCGCATCACCTTTGCCACCGCGATCGCCCCGATCTATGCCCAGACCACCGAGGAATTCGCGCAGGCCGCGGCCTATATCCATGAGGTGTCGGGCGGCCGGTTTCAGTTCGGGATCGGCGTCGCGCACGGCCCCAGCCATGTTCGCATGGGCGTCACGCCAGGGAAGCCGCTCGGCGATATCCGCGCCTTTGTCGAGCGCTACAAATCCTACGACAATATCGGCGAGCTGCCGCCGATCATCCTGGCGACCTTGCGCCGACAGATGATTGCACTCGCCGGCGAGATCGCCGACGGCATGATCTTCTCGGGCGGCAGCCGGTCGCATATGACGGTGTCGCTCGCGGCTCTGCCGTCGGCGAAGCGCGCCGACCCGAACTTTTTCATCGGCAACCGGATCCGAACCTGCATCTCTGACGACATCGCCGAGGCGAAGGCGGTGCTGCGCCAAACCATGACCCACTACGCGTTCCTGCCCTATTACCGCAACTACTGGAAGGAAACCGGCTACGCCGAGGAGATGAGCGCGGTCGAGAGCGCCATCGCCGACGGGCGGAATGACGAGGTTCCGCGCTACCTGACCGACCGCTGGCTTGCCGATTCGACGCTCTTCGGGCCCGCCGCGAAAATCCGCGACGGGGTCGCCGCCTGGCGGGAGGCCGGCATCCACACCCCGGTGCTGGTTCCGCTATCGCCCGACGGCGACCAGCGCACGGCACTGCGCCAGGTCTTCGCGGCGTTCGAATAGACCGCCGCGCCGCGCTATCTCCATTTATGAATTGGTGAATAGCAGAAATTCACAATCCACAGATATATATTTAGAAAAATCCCGCAACTACACTCGTTATTTGTTTACGCATATTTGTCATTTCGCCCGCTTTCCAGCACGGTATTATCCGCCGGCTGCAAAGGGCGGAGGACGCCATGGCTGACGGGGTCGAACGTTTCCGGCGATTTCTGTGCGATTTGACGCGGTTGTGCGACACCGGCGCGGACGAGAGCGCGATCCGCGAACATGGCGCGGCCTCGCTGCGCGATCTGGTCTCGGCCGATGACTGGCTCCCGCCCGAATTCGCCGCGCCCGACCCGGCGCAATACCGCCAATACCTCTTGTATTGCGACCCGCTGGAGCGGTTTTCAGTAGTCAGCTTTGTCTGGGGTCCGGGGCAGCGCACGCCGGTGCACGACCATACCGTCTGGGGCCTCATAGGCATGCTGCGCGGCGCCGAAATTTCCCGGAATTTCACCGTCGATCGGTCCGGCCATCTGACTCCCGCCGGCGACGAGCGCCTCCTGCCGGGCGCGGTCGCCGCGGTTTCGCCGCAGATCGGCGACATCCATCTCGTCGAGAACGCCCTCCCCGACCGGCCGTCGATCAGCATCCACGCCTACGGCGCCAATATCGGCGCGATCGCGCGCCACGTCTTCGTTTCGGACAGTGGCGAGACGAAACCCTTTGTCTCGGGCTACGCCAATCGGACGCTGCCCAATCTGTGGGACCGCTCGGCGGAGACCCGCGCGCGCCTCGGCATCTGACTGCCGCTCACACCGCCGGGCGAGAGCGGATCGCGTCGGGAATCTTGCGCGGGAGGAATTGGCCGTCCATGGGCGTCGCGAGGAGATTGCCGTTATCGACGGCGAGTTTGCCGCGCAAGATCGTCGTCGACGGCCAGGCCGCCACCTCGTGACCTTCCCACGGCGTATAGTCGGTCTCGTGCAGATCCTCCTTCTTGATCACTCGCGCCTTTTTGGGGTCGAGCAGCACGATATCGGCGTCCGAGCCGACCGCCAGCGCCCCCTTCCGGGGGTAAAGCCCCATGATCTTGGCCGCGTTCGTCGAGACGAGCCCGACGAAATCCGAAAGGCTGTAGCCCTGCTTCGCCACCATGTGGGTGTACATCAGGGCGACCCGCGGCTCGACCCCGGAATTGCCGCCGGTGGTGTCGTCGATCCGGCTGCCCTGCAGTTTGATCTTCAACGGGCAGCACACCTCGTCGGTGGCGATCGCCTGGATCGCGCCGTGCCTTGTCGCCGCCCATAGCGCCTTCTGGTCCTCGGCGAATTTCAACGAGGGGTAGGTGTGGAACATCTGCCCGCCCGGACGCTTGTAGTCCTCGGCGTTGTAGAGGAGGTACTGGTGCAAGGTTTCGCCGTAGATCGGGAAGCCGCGGGCGCGTGACGCGGCGATC
Organism: Allostellaceae bacterium; assembly: GCA_049801295.1. Taxonomy (GTDB): domain Bacteria; phylum Pseudomonadota; class Alphaproteobacteria; order ATCC43930; family CGMCC-115725; genus DATARH01. The sequence continues at coordinate 19,935 of JBARKH010000588.1, forward strand.
GCGGCGGCCCCGGTCGCGGCCGAGACATGCACCATGTAGAGGGCCGCTCCCTCGACATTCTCCGCGAGCCTTATCACTCGGTTGAACGACAGATCCTCGCTCAACGTGTTGTGCACCTCGGCCAGATTCTCAAAGCCGGTGCGGTCCTCGCGGATCAGCTTCTCGTACATGTGCATGACGATGTCGTTGTCTTCGGCGTGGATCGTCGCGAGGCCGCCGGCCTTCGCCATGATCTTCAAGACCTCCCAGATGTCGCCGAACTTGACCATGCGGCCCTGGTTGAGCGGCCTTATGTCGGTGGTGAAGATCTTGACCGTGGCGTGCCCAGCCTGGACCGCTTCCGGCAGCGCATCGAGCAAGGCCGGCGTTTGCGTGCCGCGCAGCATCAGGTGGAAGCCGTAATCGCAATAGCAGCTGCCGTGAAACTCGCTCTGGCGGTGCTGGATCGATTGCTGAAGCGGCTCGTCCGGCAGGCACAGCGCGAAATCGAGCAATGTCGTCGTGCCGCCATAGAGCGCCGCGCGGCTGACCTGGTCGGGCCCGGCGCTGAAGACGTCCGCATTGCTCGGGCCGCCGACGATCGGCATCCCGGCATGGATGTGCGGATCGATCCCCCCGGGAATGACGATCTGCCCGGTCGCGTCAACCACCCGCGCGGCGCCGATCGCCGCAAGGCCGCCAGGCGCGCCGATCGCGGCAATCTTGCCGCCCGAAACGCCAATATCGGCCGCTTCAGTCGCGGCCGGCATGACCGCGGTGCCGCCCGTAACGATCAGATCGAACATGGCGCCCTCCCCTATGGAAGCGAATTCCCCTCAGTGTGAGTCAACAAACCCAATCTGTCATCCCCGGGCTTGACCCGGGGATCCACGTGGATGGCCGGGTCAAGCCCTGCCATGACGGGTAGGGAAAGGACTTATTCCAGCCATTTCACCCCTTCAAGAGCGCCGCCATCACCCGCTCGCGGGTCAGCGGCAAATCGCGCAGGCGGGCGCCGAGGGCGTGGGCGACGGCGTTGCCGATCGC
>JBARKH010000589.1:0-2131 GCA_049801295.1 Allostellaceae bacterium
GTGCCTCAGATCGCCTGGCGCTATCTCCGCGCCCGGCGGCGCCTCGGGGCCGAGCCGGTCGATCGCGGCGCGCACCCCGATCAGCGCGACGACCAACCCGATGGCCATCAGCGCCGATAGCGCCAGCATCGCCGTCACTGCGACGATCGCCGCCGTCCGATCGAGAAGGCCAAACACAACGAGAGCCGCGATGGCGATCACGCCCGGTGTCGAGAGGGCGATGGCGAACCCGGCGCTCCGGAAAAAGTTGCGTCCCATCGCTAGCGGGCGGCGCGCCGCTCGGGCGGCGCTTCATTTGCGTCGGCGCGGCTAATGCCGGTATCCATGGCGTGAAGCCCCGAGATCGTTGACAGGGCAGGGCACATTACTATAGTGCGCGCCTCCCGGAGCGCGCGAGCCGGTCCGGCAGATTTTATTGCGCTGAGGCCGCTATTGCGGCGACGGGCGCGCCAACCGATATCGGTTCTCATCATGTTTGCAGTGATCCGCACCGGCGGCAAGCAATACAAGGTCGCCAAGGACGATGTGATCGCGGTCGAGAAACTCGCCGGCGAGCCCGGAGCGACGATCGAGCTGGGCGAGGTCTTGATGGTCGGCGACGGCGCCACGGTGTCGGCGGGAACGCCGCTGCTGTCCGGGGCTTCGGTCAGCGCGACACTGGTCGAGCAGCGCCGGGGCGACAAGATCATCGTCTTCAAGAAAAAGCGGCGGCACAATTACCGCCGCAAGAACGGGCACCGCCAGCACCAGAGCGTGCTGCGGATCGACGAGATCTACTTAGAGGGTGCCTCGCCCGCCGCCGGCCGAGCGCGCACCAGCCGCGCGACGCAGGCACCGGCGGCGACGCAGGAGGTTCAAGATGGCGCATAAAAAAGCCGGTGGCTCCTCGCGCAATGGCCGCGACAGCGGCGGGCGCCGCCTCGGGGTCAAGAAATTCGGCGGCGAGATCGTCATCCCCGGAAACATCATCGTGCGACAGCGCGGCACCAAGTTCCATCCCGGCGACCGGGTCGGCATGGGGCGCGACCACACCCTCTTCGCGCTCGAAGAGGGCGCGGTGCAATTCAAGAAGGGGATTGGCGGGCGCACCTTCATCTCGGTGACGCCGCGAGCCGACGATCGACCGGCCGAAGCCGCGGAGTAGCCGTTCCCCGGAATGACCGGAACCGAGGGGAGCGGCCCGGCTGCTCCCCTTTTTGTTTCGGGCTGAAAGACCATGAAATTCCTCGACCAGTGCAAGATCTATCTGAAGAGCGGTGATGGCGGTCGCGGCGCGATGAGCATGCGCCACGAGAAATTCATCGAATTCGGCGGCCCCGATGGCGGCGATGGCGGCAAGGGCGGCGACATAGTTTTTGTCGCCGCCGATAATCTCAATACGCTGATCGACTACCGCTACCGGCAGCATTTCCGCGCGCAAAATGGCCGCGGCGGCGCCGGGGCGAACAAGACCGGCGCGCAGGGCCGCGAGATCGTGCTGCGCGTGCCGGTCGGGACGCAGATACTCGCCGACGATCGGGAAACCGTGCTCGCCGATCTGATCCGCCCGGGTCAGCGTGTCGTGTTGCTGCGCGGCGGTGACGGCGGCTTTGGCAATGCCCATTACAAAACTTCGACCAATCAGGCGCCCCGTCGCGCCGATCCGGGTTGGCCGGGTGAGGAGCTGTGGGTATGGCTGCGCCTCAAGCTCATCGCCGATGCCGGGCTCGTCGGGCTGCCTAATGCCGGCAAATCGACGCTGCTGGCGCGCCTGTCGCACGCCCGCCCGAAAATCGCCGGTTACCCGTTCACCACCTTGCATCCCCAGCTCGGGGTCGTTCGGCTCGGCGACGATTCGGAGTTCGTGCTCGCCGATCTCCCCGGCCTCATCGAGGGTGCCAGCGAGGGTGCCGGGCTCGGCACCCGCTTCTTGGGGCATGTCGAGCGCTGTGCCGTGATCCTCCACCTGATCGATGGGACCGAGGAGGACGTCGTCGGCGCCTATCGGACGATCCGCCGCGAGCTCGCCGATTACGGCCACGGTCTGGCCGACAAGCCGGAAATCGTCGGCCTCAACAAGATCGATGCGATCGATCCCCCCCGATGTCACGAAGAAATGCCGTGCGCTCGCCCGCGCGGCGCGGCCCGGTGC
>JBARKH010000590.1:0-5696 GCA_049801295.1 Allostellaceae bacterium
GCCGAGAACACCCCGGCCTTCATCGCCCGTAAGCTCGCGACGGCCAGCCCCTCGGAGCGCCCCAGCACGAGGCCGGTCTCCCCCTCGCGATAACCCCACCTCAGGCCCACGCCGGCATCGAGCAGCACCGAGACGATCGCGAGATCGAGGCGCGCCCGCGCGGTCTCCGCCCGGCTCCCGCCCGGGGCGATGAGCGATGCCCGTTCGATGCCGCCAGCGGAAAAGTGCCGCCAGCGGCTGTGGAATGGCACCGAAAGATCCGGGTAGCGCCGGCGGGTCACCGCGACAACCCGCTCGACCGCATCGTCGAGCCGCTCGGGAACCACACCGAAATAGCAGGTCTCGCCGCGCTCGGCGGCGGCGAGGATGATCGCGCATCGCTCACGCACGGCCGCCGCGCTCAGCAGGTAATCGGCTGTGGGGGAAGAACTCTCTGGCAAAAACTTGCCCCAACCTAACGAGCGTCGGGGACAAACCCTCTCCCGCAACGCGGCAGAGGGGCGATGCCGCATTCACGCATCCAGGCGGCGTCCCTTGGTGCGGCGCAGCTGGGCACGGCTGGGCGCTCCGGATGGGGTGAAATACCCGGCTGCCTTTTTCGCCGTCATCTCTACCTGCGCGTCGACCGGCACCAGCCGCTCCGGGATCGGCACCTGCTCCAGCACCTCGATTCCCTGGGCGAGCAACGCGTCATGCTTCATGTTCGACATCGACACCCAGCGGTCGATGCGGCGCACGCCCAGCCAATGGAAGACATCGGGCATCAGCTCCTGAAACCGCATGTCCTGCACGCCGGCGATGCATTCGGTCCGCCGGAAATAGGTGTCGGCGCGATCGCCGCCCCCCTGCCGCTTGCGCGCGTTATAGACCAGGAATTTGGTCACTTCGCCCAGCGCCCGCCCCTCCTTGCGGTTATAGACGACGATCCCGACCCCGCCCTCTTGCGCCGTTGCCGCGCACACCTCGACCCCATGTGCCAGATAGGGCCGGCAGGTGCAGATGTCGGAGCCGAAGACGTCCGAGCCGTTGCATTCGTCATGGACGCGGCAGGCGATTACCGTCTCCGGTCGGCCGATCCGCTCGACATCGCCGAAGAGATAGACCGTCGTGCCGCCGATCGGCGGCAGGAAGGCTTCGAGATCGGGCCGGGTAACCAGTTCGGGGAACATGCCGCCGGTTTCCTCGAACAAGGTGCGCCGTAATTCCGGCTCGGCGACGCCAAACCGGGCGGCGATCCCGGGCAGATACCAAACCGGGTCGATTGCCGCCTTGGTTACCCTGATTTCACCGCTGTCGAGCACGACCCGGCCGTCCGGCACGATGTCGCCCGACGTGATGCGCTGGCGGATTTCCGGCATGTCGATCCGCGCCGTGGTGACCGCGATCGTCGGGCGGGCATCAACGCCGGCGCGGATTAGCCCGGCGAACACCTCGCCCACGAGATGCCCGTACGGATCGAGTGAGACGATCTTCTGGGGGTCGGCCCATTGCGGCCACGGCCCGATCGACGCGGCCGGCGCGGTGTCGGTAAAATCGGGCCGGTGATCCCCCGCCAGGGCGCCGGTCGCGACAGCGAGCGCGCGATAGATCGCATAAGACCCGCTGTGCGAACCGATCGCGTTACGATGCTGCGGCTCGGCCGGGCTGGCGACAACCGGCCCGCGCAGTTCTGCGCTCGCCGCTCCCCAGCGCAACGGGATTGTCGCTTCACCGGCATTTCCGGGATGCGACGTCAACCTGATGTGGCGCGGTACAATTTGCTCCATCTGACCCAACGAAAAAGCTTCTGCAACGTACCAGAGTACAGATATGACCCTCTGCCGGCAAGTCGTGGGCCAAATACGAGGCCTGGGCTTGGCCGCGCCTCCAGCCTCGTCGCACTTGCCGCACAACGGGTCACGGCTCTGTGATGCGACAAAACCGACAGGCGTCCGATCTCGTATTATGATCCGGTCGGTACGCAACCGGGAGAGCGGCCATGGCCGAGGCGCTGGCGGCACCTGCCGTGCGGCTCGATCCGCGCAAGTTTCAGGATCCGTTGGTCACCGCCGCTGGCGAGCGGCGGGCCCGGGTTGCGCTCAAATCACTGGATACGCTCTGGTTCAATACCGGGACGCTGTGCAACCTGACATGCCGGCACTGCTATATCGAATCCTCGCCCCGAAACGATCGCCTGGTATACTTGAGCGCCGCCGAGATTGCCGTATACCTGGATGAGATCGAATATCTGGGGCTCGGCACGAATCTGATCGGGTTCACCGGCGGCGAGCCGTTCATGAACCCGGCATTGCCGGCAATGCTCGAGATCGCCCTCGCGCGCGGCTTCCGGACCCTGGTCTTGACCAATGCGATGAAGCCGATGGCCAAGATGAAGCCGGCTCTCGTGGTGCTGCGCCAGCGCCATGGCGAGCGCCTCCAGATCCGCGTCTCGCTCGACCATTACGGGCGCAGGGTGCACGAGGAGGAGCGCGGCCGGCGAAGCTGGCGGCCGACGCTCGACGGTCTCTTATGGCTCGCCGCCAACGGCTTTGCCGTGTCGGTCGCCAGCCGGCGGCTGTCGGGCGAGAGCGAGGCGGAAATCCGGAGCGGCTTCGCCCGCCTCTTCGCCGAACTGGGCCTCACGATCGACGCCGACGACCCGATGGCGCTGACTGTCTTTCCCGAGATGGATCCCGAGGCCGACGTGCCGGAGATCACCGAGGAGTGCTGGGGCCTCCTCGGGAAATCGCCGGAGGACGTCATGTGCGCCGGCTCGCGCATGGTGGTCCGCTTCAAGGGGGCAGCGCGGCCGAGCGTCATTGCCTGCACGCTCCTCCCTTACGACCCGCGCTTCGACCTCGGCCCGACCCTGGCAGGAGCGCGCGGACCTGTGGCGCTAAATCATCCGCATTGCGCCAAGTTCTGCGTCCTCGGCGGCGGCGCCTGCAGCCGGGGGTAAAAGCGCAAACCCGCAAGGATCTTGCGCGCCTCCCCGGTGTTCTGGTTGATTATAACCAGGAGTTATGTGGGAGAGAGATCATGCAAGCATTTCGCGCGATCGGTGCCGCGTTCCTGATGGCATGGGCATTGATGCCGGCGACGAGCCATGCCCAGGCGACCACCGGCGCCACCCAGGCATCGCCGCCGCCTGCCGCCAGTTGCCCTTGTCCAAGGGTTCAGCATCGCCACGCCTGGCGCCGGCATCGGCATTTTTATGCCTGGCATCACCGGCACTGGTGGCCCGTGCCGGCTGCACAACGTGAACCGCCGGTCCGCGCCTATTACAACGTGCCGCTGCCCCCCACCTTTGACGGCGAATATAGCCGGATGATGACGCAGCGGGCCCGCTACTTCTGGCTCGTCGCCAACGGCCCGGTCTATGAGTACGACATCATGGCCAACGCCTATATCCCGGTCGCCCGCGGCGAAGCGGAGCGGGTCCTTGCCGCCGCAGGCGTTACCCGCTGACCGCGTCAGGCTGGGTCGCCCGTATCGGGAGTGAGGCCGGCGCTACGAATGCCGTGGACTGCGCACGCCTCGTCCTTTTCCGAGGTATCACCGCTGATCCCGACCGCGCCGACGATGTCGCCCGCGCGATCGCGGATCAAAACGCCGCCCGGCGCCGGCACCACCCGCCCGTCCGAGGCGGCCATCAGCGCCTGAAGAAACACCCCGCCGGCGGCGGCGCGGCGGGCGAATTCGCGTCCGCCAAACCCCATGCCGAGCGTGCCCCAGGCTTTGCCGTTGGCGATCCCGGTGCGCAGGATCCCGGATTTGTCCTCGCGCTTCATCGCCACCATGTGGCCGCCGGCATCGAGCACGACGACCGTTAGCGGGTGCAGCTTCAATTCGAGGCCCTTTTCGAGCGCCTTGTCGACGATCGTCGAAGCCTGCGCGAGTGTGAGTGCAGTCATATCCTCTCCTTCCGTTGTTTCTGGGCGCCGCTGAGCGCGCGCCACACAGTTTCGGGGGTGGCGGGCATGTCGATCGCCGCGCCGGGCGGCAGCGCGTCGGCGACCGCGTTCATCACCGCGGCGAGCGCAGCGGTGGTGCCGGCTTCGCCGACGCCCTTCACACCGAGCGTGTTGGTGGTGGCCGGCACCGGACGCAGCTCGCTCTTGATGTCGGACAGATCGTCGGCGCGCGGCATCGCATAATCCATGAACGAGCCGACAAGCAGCTGGCCGGATGTCGGGTCATAGATCCCGACCTCAAGCAAGGCCTGCCCCACGCCCTGCGCGACCCCGCCCTGCACCTGACCTTCGACCAGCACCGGCTGCAGCGCCCGGCCGCAATCATCGACCGCGGTGTAGGACGCAAGACTCACTCGCCCGGTATCGGGCTCGATCTCAACTTCGGCGACATGGACGCCGTTCGGGAAGGAGGGCGGCACATCGGCGGTGCGCCTGGTGTCGAGGTCTTCCGGGATCGCCCCGTCGCGGGCCAGCGCGCGGGCATGGTCGGCCAGGTCGAACAGCCCGATCCGCCGGTCGGTGCCGGCGATCTCGAAGATGCCGTCGCGATAGGCGATATCGGCTTCGGCCGCTTCGAGCACATGGGCGGCGACCCGCCTCCCCTTTTCAATGACCGCGTCGATTGTGGCGACGACCGCGCCGCCGACCGACATTGTCGCGCGCGAGGCGACCGCGCCCCAACTCGGCACGCCGTCATCGCTGTCGCCGTGCTCGACCTCGATCCGCTCGACGGTAATCCCAAGGCGCTCGGCGGCGAGTCGGCGATAGAGCGTCCGGTGCCCCTGCCCGCTCGCCTGCACACCGACCGCGAGCAGCAATTTGCTTTGGCCGGGAAAGCTCATCGCGGCGCCCTCGCCGGGCTGCCCGCCGGCGATTTCGAGGAAGCACGAGATGCCGAGCCCGCGCCGCTTTCCGGCCTTTTGCGAGAGCGCCGCGCGCGCCTTGAAATGCGCGATGTCGGCGCGTTCGAGCGCGCTCTCGAATACCCCGGGGAAATCGCCGCTGTCGTAGGTTGTGCCGACCGGAGTTTTGTAGGGCATGCGATCGGGTAGGATCAGATTGCGGCGGCGCAGTCCGATCCGGTCGATGCCGGTCGCCCGCGCCGCGGCGTCGACCAGGCGTTCCAGACAGTAGTTCGCCTCGGGACGGCCGGCGCCGCGATAGGGCCCGGTCGGCACGGTGTTGGTGAAGAAGCAGCGGATGCGCAACCGAACTTCCGGGATATCGTACATCCCGGGCAGGCAGCGCGCGAAATTGACGGTCGCGATAAACGCGGCGTGCGAGGTCAGGTAGGCCCCCATATTGGCGAGGACATCGATGTCCAGAGCGAGAAAACGCCCGGTTTCATCGAGCGCCAGGGCCGCTTCGATGATCGTGTCGCGCGCCTGGTTGTCGCTGAGGAACCCTTCGGACCGGCTGCCCAGCCAGCGCACCGGCCGGCCGAGTTGTCGGGCTGCGACGAGGAGCGCCGGATATTCGGGATAGCCGGTCGCGCGCATGCCGAAGGCGCCCCCGACGTCGCCGCTCAGCACCCGGACCCGCTCGGGGGGTACGCCGAGGCAATGCGCGAGGTCGTGGCTCAGGACAAAGGCGCTTTGCGAGGCGCAGGCGAGGATGAAGCGGTCGGCACCCTGATCATAGCGCGCCACCGCGGCGCGCGGCTCCAGCGGCGCCATGACGATGCGCTGGTTGACGAGGCGCACCCGGGCGACATGCGCGGCGCCGGCAAAGATCCGCTCGCGG
>JBARKH010000591.1:0-5215 GCA_049801295.1 Allostellaceae bacterium
GCTCTATTGAGTTCAACCGTACGAGGACGCGATCACATGCGCGCAGAAACACAGGCAGTTGTCGACGACATCAGAAAGTCGTTGGCGCTGCTGAGGAGGCATCTTTGACTGGGAGGCCGCCAACCGGCGCCTCGCCGAGCTGAACGCGAAATCGGAAGACCCCAAACTCTGGGACGATCCCACGGCGGCGCAGGCGGTGTTGCGCGAGCGCATCCGGCTCGAGCGGGCGATCGACAGCTATCGCCGGATCGAGCGCGAGGTCGACGACGCGATCGAGCTGATCGAGCTCGGTGAGGCGGAGGGCGATGCGGGGATCGTCGCCGAAGCCGAGGCGGGCCTTGAAAAGCTGCGCGCGGAAGCCGAGCGCCGCGAGGTGGAAAGTCTCCTCTCGGGCGAAGCCGACGGCAACGACTGCTACCTCGAAATTCATGCCGGCGCCGGCGGCACCGAAGCCCAGGATTGGGCCGAGATGCTGCTGCGCATGTATGTGCGCTGGGCTGAGAAGCATGACTACAAGGTGGAGTGGCTCGAAGAAAGCGCGGGCGAGGTTGCCGGGCTCAAATCGGCGACAGTCAGGATCGGAGGGCCCGACGCCTATGGCTGGCTGAAGACCGAATCGGGCGTCCACCGCCTGGTGCGCATCTCACCGTATGATTCGGCGGCGCGGCGCCATACCAGCTTTGCCTCGGCATGGGTCTACCCGGTGATCGACGAAAAGATCGACATCGAGATCCTCGACAAGGAACTGCGCATCGACACCTATCGCTCCTCGGGCGCCGGCGGGCAGCACGTCAACAAGACCGACAGCGCGGTCCGCATCACCCATCTGCCCTCGGGCATCGTGGTTCAATGTCAAAGTGAACGGTCACAGCACCAGAACCGGGCGCACGCCTACGCGATGCTGCGCGCCCGGCTCTACGAAGCGGAATTGCAGAAGCGCGAGGCCGCGACCGATGCGATGAACGCCAGCAAGACCGATATCGGCTGGGGGCACCAGATCCGCTCCTACGTGCTGCAGCCCTACCAGATGGTGAAGGATCTGCGCACCGGGGTCGAAACCGGCAACCCCGCCGCCGTCCTCGACGGCGACCTCGACCGCTTCCTCGCCGCTGCATTGGCCCAGCGCATCGAAGGCGCCGACGCGATCGCGGGCGGGGGATAACAAATGCCACTCGTCCTCTACAATTCGCTGACCCGCCGCAAGGAACCGTTCGTCCCGCTCGACGACACGAATGTGCGCATGTATGTCTGCGGCCCGACGGTCTACGATTTCGCGCATATCGGCAATGCCCGCGCGGTCGTCGCCTTCGACCTCCTCTACCGGGTGCTGCGCCACCAATACGGCGCGGAGCACGTGCGCTATGTACGCAACATCACCGATGTCGAGGACAAGATCATCGCCGCGGCGAAGGAGAGCGGCGAGGCGATCGACGCGCTGACGGCACGCACCACCCGGATCTTCCACGAGGATATGGCGGCGCTCGGCAATCTGCCGCCCACGGTCGAGCCGCGCGCCACCCAATACATCCCGCAGATGATCCTTATGATCGAGCGCCTGATCGCGACGGGCCACGCCTATGCGGCGCAAGGCCATGCCCTCTTCCGCGTCGCCTCCTACAAGAAGTACGGCGCGCTGTCGCGGCGCAGCCGCGCCGATCTGATCGCCGGCGCCCGGGTCGAAATCGCGCCCTACAAGGAAGACCCCGGCGATTTCGTACTGTGGAAACCCTCAAGCCCGGACCAGCCGGGCTGGGACAGCCCGTGGGGGCGCGGCCGGCCGGGCTGGCACATCGAATGCTCGGCGATGAGCGAAGAGACGCTGGGCGAGACCTTCGACATCCACGGCGGCGGCCTCGACCTCATATTCCCGCACCACGAGAACGAGATCGCCCAGAGTGTGTGCGCCCATGACGGCCATCCCTTCGCGCGCTATTGGATGCACAACGGCATGCTGACCGTCGCCGGCGCCAAGATGGCCAAGTCCGAAGGCAATTTCGTCACGGTGCGCGACGCGCTGAAGCGCGCGCCGGGCGAGGTCATCCGCATTGCCCTCTTGATGACGCATTACCGCGACCCCCTCGATTGGTCGGAGAAGAGGCTAATAGAGGCGGAAGCGATCAATGGCAGGCTCTATCGTGCGCTGGTAGTCGGCGGTTTTGATTTGGGGATGGCGGCGGAGATCAACGAGAACGCGGTCCGGCCGGTGGTGGACGCGCTCGGTGACGATCTAAACTCGCACGAGGCGTTTAATCGTTTGTACGAGATTCGGGACGCTATCTACAAAACAACAGATGCCGATGAGCGAACCACTCTCAAAAGAACTCTAAAATATGGCGGTCAATTGCTTGGAATACTTCAGCGCGATGATTTGTCTAATTGGCTGAATCCAATTATCGATCCCGCCGTCGAGGGGCGCATCCAAGCGCGAGCCACTGCTCGACAAAGGCGCGATTTCTCCGAAGCTGACCGCATTCGCGATGAGCTTGCCGCGGAGGGCATCGTCCTCGAAGACAAACCTGACGGCACCACCGAGTGGCGGCGGGCGTGAGAGTGCCCGATCGTTTTCGCGATGCCTCCTGATAACTCGTCATCCCCGGGCGTGACCCGGGGATCCACGTCCCCCTTTCGTGGATGGCCGGGTCAAGCCCGGCCATGACGAAATAGGGTCAAGCCATGGCTGGCACCGATCATAGCCGCGCGTCGGCCTCCGGCGGGCCGGCGATCATCCTGGTTGAGCCGCAGCTCGGCGAGAATATCGGCACCGCGGCGCGGGCGATGCTGAATTGCGGGCTGGGCGACCTGCGGCTGGTGCGCCCGCGCGACGGTTGGCCTTCGGACCGGGCGGTTGCGGCGGCGAGCGGGGCCGATTCGGTGCTGGAGAAGGCGCGGCTTTATCCGAGCGTCGAGGCGGCGATCGGCGATCTCGCCCATGTCTATGCCGCTACCGCGCGCGACCGCTATATGGTCAAGCGCGAGCTGACGCCGCGCGCCGCGGCGGCGGAGATGCGCGGCTTTCTCGATGCCGGCGAACCCTGCGGCGTCCTCTTCGGGCCGGAGCGTACCGGCCTCATCAACGACCAGATCGCGCTCGCCGACACGGTCCTCACCGTGCCGCTAAATCCAGCCTTTTCCTCGCTCAACCTCGCCCAGGCGGTATTGCTGATCGGCTATGAATGGTTCACCGCGCACACCGCGCCGCCGCCCGAGATCCTGCACACCGGCCACAGCCGGCCGGCCAACAAGGCCGAGCTCGTGCGCTTCTTCGAGCATTTCGAGGAGGCGCTCGCCCTGAGCGGCTTCCTGCGCCACCCCGACAAGCGCCCGAGCATGATTCGCAATCTGCGCAACCTCTTTCAGCGCGCCCTTTGCACCGAGCAGGAGCTGCGCACCCTGCACGGTGTCATCACCGCCTTCATGGGTCCGCGCAAGCGCGGCGATGGCGCCGGGGAATAGCGCCCGCGGCCGCCGTGCGGCGTCGCTTTTTCATCATCAACAATGTTCAGGGGGCGCCGCGGCCGGTACAATCGGTTTCATGCGCGTCCTCTATCACCTCACCTTGTCGCCGTTCGCGCGCAAGCTGCGGATCGTGCTCGCTGAAAAGAACCTCGAATTCACCCTGAAGCTCGAGAGGGTGTGGGAACGCCGGCCGGAATTTCTCGCCCTCAACCCGGCGGGCGAAGTGCCGGTGCTGATCGAGTCGGACGGCACCGTCCTCGCCGGCACCGAGGCAATCGTCGAATATCTCGACGAAGCCTATCGCGAGAAGCTCCTCATCGGCATCAACCCGGTCGACCGCGCCGAGGTGCGCCGCCTCACCGCCTGGTTCGACATCAAGATGAACCTCGAAGTCACCGAAAACCTGCTCGGCCAGAAAATGATGCGGCGCTATCAGGGGAATGGCACGCCGGACTCGCAGGCGATTCGCGCCGGGCACGCCAATCTACCCTATCACCTCGATTACATCGGCTATTTGGTGGAGCGGCGGCGCTGGCTGGCGGGCGACCATTTCTCGGTCGCCGATATCGCCGCGGCGGCGCATCTCTCGAGCCTCGATTATATGGGCGACGTGCCGTGGGAGGCGCACGCGGCGGCCAAGGAATGGTATGCGAGGATCAAGTCGCGCCCGAGCTTTCGCCCGATCCTCGCCGATCATGTGCCCGGCGCGCCGCCGCCGAAGCACTACGCCGATCTCGATTTCTAGGCGCGCAGCAGCCGCCTCACGGCTCGATCATCAGCCGCTTTGCCGCCAATTCGTCGGCGGTGAGGATCCCGGCGTCGTGCAGCTCTTCGAGCATGCGCAGGTGAATGCGCCGGCCCGGCGAGGCAACCGCCAGGATGCCGCCCCACCGCAGCTCGACCGGCAGCGTCCCCTGCTGCAGCAACAGGAACGCGTAGCCGAGGGCGCCGGCCGCCAAGAGGAACAGCACCCCCTGATAAGGATAGCCGGTGACAAGATCACCGAGCGCGCACAGGACGAACAGCACCGCGATCGTCCCGGCCACCTCCTTCCCCGTCACGATGGTCGCCAGGTTGCGGCCGATCAGGCAATAGATACCGATGGCGATGGCGAGCACCAGCACTGCGGCGACAATATTGCCGGGACCCGCGAAAGCGCGGACGATCGCCGCGAACGCCGTGATCCCGATCGCCGCGACGACCGCGTAACTCAGGCTTTCCGGCATGCTCGGCATTGCGATCCGCATCGCTCTCTCCTCCGCGTGTCGCGCGAAAATACCGCGCCCCCGTCGCAGGATGCGACAGGATCTTTGGGGCTCAGCGGGCGCCGCCGGTCTTTGATCGCGGTGGCGCACCGCCTTTCTGATCGAGGCGCTCGATATTCGCCTGGGCGGCAGCCTCGGCGGCGCTGCCGGGGGCCAGCACCGCCACCCGCACCCAATCCTGACGCGCGCCATCGAGGTCGCCGCCGAGCCGGCGGATGTCGCCGCGTTCCAACAGGGCCGGCACCGAATCGGGAGCCAATGTCAACGCCTTGTTGATATCGGCCAGCGCCAAGTCGAGGCGGCCCTCTTCGCGATAGGCCGAGGCGCGGTAGATCAGTGCGTCGATCCGGGCGGGGTCGGCCTTGAGCACATGGTCGAGATCGGCGATCGCCTTGTCGAACCACTTGGCCTCGCCCGCCGCCTCGGCCCGGTCGACGAGCAGATCGGCATCCTCGGGGCGCAGCCCGAGAGCGGCGCCGTCCGCCGCGTAGGCG
>JBARKH010000592.1:0-2419 GCA_049801295.1 Allostellaceae bacterium
CCGCCGCCATGACCGGCACGACCATCATCGGGTCGTTGACCGGGATCTGCACGGCATCGATGATCGACGGTGCCGGGCCGTCCCGATAGACATCGTAGACGCCGACAATGTCGGCCAGGAAAATCCCATCGAACTTGCCGCGCTCCGCCAGCCGCGCCAAATCCTGCCAGTATTCGATCGTGTTGTACGCGGTCGAGCGATCGCGCGGATGCGTCCACATTCCATGTTGAATATGGCCGACGCAGTTCATGTCGAAGGCGTTGAGGCGGATCTCTTTGGTCATCGCGCGGCTTTCCGGCATTGGTCGGGCAGTTTTTTTTGGCTCACCGCCCGGTAAAGGATAATCCGGTGCGTGCGCACTGTCGCGGTCGTCGTGGATGGCGCGCCATCGGCTCGAAGGTTGTCCGGCATTTCTTGGCGTAGCAACCGGCGCGGACTCAGCCCTCGCTCGCGCCGCGGATCGCGCGCCAGATCCGTTCCGGGGTGGCTGGCATATCGATATGCTCGATGCCGAGCGGCGCCAGCGCATCGAGGATCGCGTTGACGATGGTCTGCGGCGCGGCGATGCACCCGGCCTGGCCGGCGCCCTTGACGCCGAGCGGGTTCACCCTGGTCGGCAGCTCGGCGAGGGTGATGTCGAGCGGCGGCAAATCGGCGGCGCGTGGCAAGGCATAATCCAAGAGGGAGCCGCTCAAGAGCTGACCCGACCCTTCGTCGTAGACGGTGTGTTCGAAGAGCGCCTGCCCGATGCCCTGGGCGAGCCCGCCCTGGACCTGGCCCACCGTCAGCATCGGATTGATGAGTCGCCCGTAATCATCGATCGCGGCGTAGCGTTCGAGCGTCACCGCTCCGGTTTCGGGGTCGATCTCGATTTCGGCGGCGTGACAACCATTGGGAAAAGTGAAGACATCAGAGTCGTTGTAGGCGTCGGCGTCGAGCCCCGGGGTCATTCCATCCGGCAGATTGGCGGGGTCGCGGGCGGCTTCCGCCAGCGCCAGAAGATCGATGCCGCGCTCGCCGCCGCCGAGCGTGAACCGTCCGGCGCTGAAGCTCACCGCGTTCGCATCGGCTTGCAGCAGGTGGGCGGCAATCGCGCGGCCCTTGGACAGCACCATCTGCGCCGCCTGGTAGAGCGCCGTGCCACCCATATGCATCGAGCGGGCGCCACCATGCCCGTTGCCGCTCTTGACTTCGCGTGTGTCCGCCTGGACGAAACGGAATGCAGTAATCGGCAGTCCCAGGAGATCGGCGGCGATCTGCGGAAAGCTGGTCTCGTGGCCCTGGCCGTTCGACTGGGTGCCGAGCACCAGCGCGATGCGGCCGTCCGGCTCGAAGCGGATCTCGGCGCGCTCGCCGGGCGTCCCGCGCGATGTCTCGAGAAAACAGGCGATGCCGAGCCCGCGCAGCCGCCTGCGGGCCGCTGCTTGCCCACGCCGAGCCGCAAAGCCCCCGGTCAGGACTCGCTCGGCCATCTCGTCGAGATTGGCGGCAAACCGCCCGCAATCGATCGTGACGCCGAGCCCGCTCTTATAGGGGAAGTGGCTAATCAGGTTGCGCCGGCGCAAGTCCACGGGGTCGATACTCAGCCGGCGCGCGGCGCGATCGACGAGCCGCTCGATCAGGTAATTGGCTTCGGGCTTGCCGGCGCCGCGATAGGCGTCGATCGGCACGGTGTTGGTGAAAACGCCGCGCACCGCCATGAACACCGAAGGAATCGCATAGACCCCGCCCATCGCGCTGGCCGGCGAATTGGTCGAACTGCCCGGGCCGTTGGTCGACAGATAGGCTCCGAGATTGGCCACCGTGTCGACGTCGAGGGCGAGAAACCGACCGTCTTGATCGAGCGCCAGCCGCGCCTGCGTCTGGTTGTCGCGGCCCTGCGCCGAGCTGACGAATTCTTCGCCGCGCTCGGCCACCCATTTGACCGGCCGGCCCAGCCGCCGCGCCGCCCACAGCACCAGCACCCATTCGGGGTAGAGGAAGTTCTTGACGCCAAATCCGCCGCCGACATCGGGCGCGCGCACGGTGATGTGGTCGGACGGCAGATGAAACACCGCATCGGCGAGCTGCTGCTTGAGGCTGTGCACGCCCTGGCCGGTCAGCAGCAATTCGAGGCGATCGGCGGCGGCATCATAATGGCCGATCGCGGCGCGCGGCTCGATCGGGGCGACGACCAGCCGGTTGTTTATGAGCTCGATCTCGACCGTGTGGGCTGCCCCGGCCAACGCCACCTCGACCGCCGCCTTGTCGCCGCGCTCGAACCGGTAGGACAGATTTCCCGGCGCTTCGTCCCATAAGAGCGGCGCCTCCGGGCCAAGCGCCGCCGTCGCCTCGACCACCGCCGGCAGCGGCCGGTACGCCACCCCGATCCGTTCGGCGGCGTCACGCGCCTCATCCTTCGTGTCGGCAACGACGAACG
>JBARKH010000593.1:0-28567 GCA_049801295.1 Allostellaceae bacterium
CCGCATACCATCCCCCCTATCGCTGATCGGGCCCCTCATGCCCCGCCGAGAAAATCCTTCGTCCATTGCCGGTAATCGGCGGCGCGGGTCACCCGCTGCATCAGTTCGGCCGAGGCGATGCCGGAGAGGTCCGCGGGCTTCGTGCCGTCGCGCAATGCTTTCAGCGTGTTGTAAACGGCCTGCACCGCGGCGCTGAACGGGGCATGACCCTGCAAGGCGACCCGGACGCCGTGCTCGCCCATCCATTGGAGATCGGCGAGGGGGCCCGCGCCGCCGCCGGTAATGAGCGGGATCTTGATCTGCGAGGAGACCGCTTCGATCGCCGCGGTGGTGACGCCGCCGGCGAGGAAAATCGCGTCGACCCCGGCCGCCTCGTAAGCCTTGGCGCGCTTGATCGCGTCGTCGACGCCGGTGATCGCCAAGGCGCTGGTGCGGCCGGCGATCGCGAGGTTTTTGTCCTGGCGGGCGGAGAGCGCCGCCTTCATCTTGCCGATCCCCTCCTCGATGGGGATCAGCGTCGGCGCGCCCTTGGGGCCGTAGGGACGCGGCAGCACGGTGTCCTCGATCGACATCGCGCAGATCCCGGCGGTCTCCAATTCCTCGACCGTGCGCCGGACATTGAGCGCGTTGCCGTAGCCGTGGTCGGCATCGACCAGGAGCGCGAGATTGCCGGCGCGGCAGACCCGATTGGCCTGGGCGGCGAACTCGGTGAGGGTCATGACGACGAGATCGGGGGCGCCAAGCACCGCCATCGACCCGATCGAGCCGGAGAAGATGCCGACCTCGAAACCGAGATCCTCGGCGATCCGCGCCGAGATCGCGTCGTAGACGGAGCCGGTGTGGACGCAGCGGTTGCCGGCCAGGAGCGCGCGAAAGCGGGTGCGTCGTTCGGTCCAGTTCATCCTCTCCAGCTCCCCTTCGATGGTCAGGCACCGGAGCTTACCACGACCCCGTGGCTTGTCACGGAACGGCTGGACCCGGGTTCGATTTCCCCTTCTGCCCCCAAAAGGGACCTTGCCAGTTGAACGAGTGGCCCTCCCGATTGGGGGAACAATTGCGGTTCCGATGTTGCCGGACCGGCGATGCCGAGCTCTTGGGGAAAATGCAGCCCTGGATCGCGCCGGGCCGGGCTTCCCACCGCATATGTTTGCGTGCGATAGTCAGAAATTACCGAAGGCGCAGGTCCGAGCGCGCGTACCGTCCGGAGCCGGCCAGTCATAGGCCAGGTCCACCTAACAACATCGCCCACCGTCGCGTTGCGCTGGGTGCTGCTCTCTGGTCGTTCGGGCGCTCTTAGCGGGTGCAATTGATGTGGTGCGACTCTGTGCCGTACCGCCTCAAGCGACACCTTCGGGCTTATCCAAACGCACTGCGCGGCGCGAGCCATCTGTGGCGCATCTTTGTTCAAGAAGGCTACCGTAGCCGATTTATCAAAGCAGGGACCGTCTCATGACTCTTATCGTCGTCAATGGCTACCAGACTACGCCCGCAGGCAGTGGCACCGATGGTGATACACTATTCGTAACCGGCACGGGAATTATCGCCTATGACGGTGACGCCGCCATCTTCATGAGCGGCGACAATCAGACGACGACCATCTTCGGCGAAGTCTACTCTTCGACAGGTCGGGCAATTCTGTCGCAGGGCCTTAATGCCAAGGTGTATGTCGCCGAAGGGGGCAACGTTTCCGGTACGACAGCGATTCAAACGGGTGACAACGGCTATATCCAGAATGCCGGAACACTCCAAGGCCAAGTCTACATGCCGAGCGGAACGCTACAAAACACCGGTACAATACTTGGATACGTCTCCGTTAGAGGTACAGGATCGATTGTTAATTACGGTGATATGCTCAGCTATACACAGATCGATTCGTCAGACCCGGCGCAAAATTTTTCGGTATACAACTCAGGTCACATGCAGAGTTTCGACTCACGGGATTTCAGCACAACCTTCGAAAACCATGGACTGGTCGACAGTTTCTATTGCCAGAACTTCCTCACCCTCACAAACACAGGCACGATCAGCAGCCTGCGATTCGACAACGCTGGCGGCTCAATCATCAATCACGGTCTGATCGGAGGGCAAACGATCTATTTCTCAAGCGGCAATGATTTCTATAACGGCCGCGATGGGGTGATTGAGGGAGCGATCCGTGCGGGGGATGGTAACGACACCATCTACACCGGTGCAGCCAACGACACGATCTATGGCGAGGGCGGCAATGATACGCTCGACGGCGGCATTGGCGCGGACACTATGGATGGCGGCATCGGCAACGACACCTACTTCGTCGACAATGTCGGCGACGTAGTGATCGAGGCCGCCGCGGCGGGCACCGATACGGTCAACACGAGCCTGGCGAGCTATACGCTCGGCGCCAATGTCGAGAACCTCACCTTCATTGGATCGGGCAATTTTGCCGGCGCCGGCAATACCCTCAACAACACGATAACCGGCGGCGGCGGCAACGACACGTTGAGCGGTGGGGGCGGCAACGACAAGCTGAACGGCGGCGCCGGCGCCGACAAGATGGCCGGCGGCGGCGGCAACGACACCTACATCGTCGACAATGTCGGCGATTTGGTGACCGAGGCCGCCGCGGCGGGCACCGATATAGTCAAGACCACGTTGGCGAGCTATACGCTCGGCGCCAATGTCGAGAACCTGACCTTCAACGGGTCGGGCAATTTTGCCGGCACCGGCAATGGCCTCAACAACGCCATCACCGGCGGCGCCGGCGCCGACACGCTGAACGGCGGCGCCGGCAACGATACCCTGAAGGGACTGGCCGGGAACGACACGCTGAACGGCGGCAGCGGCAACGACAATCTAACTGGCGGCGCCGGGAAGGACTCGTTCCGGTTCGACACAGCGCTCAATGCGACGACCAATGTCGATCACATCTTCAATTTCAGCAGCGTCGACGACAAGATCCTGTTGAGCCACTCGGTGTTCACGGCTGCCGGTGGGCTTGGCACCTTGGCGGCCGGTGCGTTCCATATCGGCGCCGGCGCGGCCGATGCCGACGACCGGATCATCTATAACAGCGCCGCTGGCGCGCTGATATACGACTCCAATGGCAACGCCGCCGGCGGGGCGACGCCATTCGCTATCTTGGCCACCGGGCTCGCCTTGACCCACAGCAATTTCACGATCGTCTGAGCGCCGGTTTGGTGTTTCCACCGGCGCTCCCCCGGAGAAGCCTTTGCCGGCAACCCACGGAGGGCCGCCGCCCGCGGTCTTACACCGCTGCGGCGGAGCGCCGGCTGTACGCCGGCGGCCATTCAATGCCACGGCTAGATCACCCGGCTTTCCGCCAGAACGCAGAGCTCGCCACGCGACAAGCCCAATTCGCCGCAGAAGATTTCCGCGTTATGCTCGCCGATCAGCGGCGCTCGCCGGGAAATCCGCCACGGGGAGCCATTATAGATCGCCGCTTCGCCGGGGTAGACGAAGCTGCGGCCGAGCTCCGGGTGCACCACCTCTTTCCAGAAGCCGCGATCGTGTAGATGTGGGTCGTCGAGCAGCGCCTCCGCCGGGCGCACCGCCCCCCAGGTGAAGCCGCGCTCCTGGGCGGCGTGATAGACCTCCTCGGCCGGCAGGCTGGCGATGAACCCGGCGACGAGATCGTCGATGATGTGAGAGGTGTTCGCCAGGATCACCGCCGGGTCCTGGTATTTCGGGTCCCGGAGGTCGCCGGCCATCCCGTTGGTGTCGAGCAGGTCCGCCAATTCCCCGATGTACTTCGGGTTGAGCCGGCCTGCCACCAGGGCGGTCACATAGCGGCCGTCCTTGGCGCGGAACTGGGTCCGGGGCGTCTGACCCGCCGCATGATGGCGGCCCGTCTGACGGCGCAAAACCTCGCCCCGATAGACGTAGTTGGCGATCGCCGCTTCAGTGGTGAGCGCACAGGCCTCGTGGATAGAGGCGTCGATATACTGTCCCGCCCCCGACACCGTCCGGTGGACCAGGGCGGCCATGATCGCCATGTAGGCGAAATGGCAGCCCATGTGCCAGGCGTTGCCGCCCCCGGGTGCGATCGGCGGCGCGTTCGCCACATCGGCCTCGTCATAGCCGCTGGAGGCCATCTCGCCGCCTGCCGCCATGTGTAGGAGGTCACTGGAGAGGTAATCCCTCCACGGCCCGGTTTGCCCGAACGGAGTCAGGGCGCACAGGATCAGACCTGGATTTTGCTCGGCGAGAGCCTGGTAATCGAGGCTCAGAGAGGCCAAGAAGCCCGGGCGAAAGGTTTCCAGAACGACGTCCGCCGTGGCCGCCAGGCGCCGGAACAGGTGACCGCCGTCCGCCGTTCCCGGATCGAGGGTGATCCCGCGCTTCGAGGTGTTGTAATACCAGAACGACAGGCTGCGCTCCGGGTGGGGGATGTCGTCCAGAAAAGGCCCGACACGGCGGCAGGGTTCGCCTCCCGGGGGTTCGATCTTGACCACATCGGCGCCGAGATCGCCGAGGAGCTTGCCGCAGAACTGCCCGGTCTCATCGGCGAGTTCCAGGACCCGGAGGCCCGTCAGCGGGCCGGGAAGCGGCGCCGGGTCACTCACCGGAGCATCTCCTCCATATAGGGAAAGCGCGCCCGCTTTGGCGGCCAGAACGTGCCGTCGGCAAAACCGGCGCACAGTTCATCGTGGCTATAGCCGAGCAAGCCCTCGACGATCTCTTGCGTGTGCTGACCGATGAGCGGGCTCGGCAGGTGGTTTTCCGCCGGGGTTTCGGAGAGCTTGAACGGGGCGTTCTGCACCTTGTGCCGTCCGAGCGCGGGATGCTCCATCTCCAGATACATCTCGCGGTGGCGCAGCTGCGGGTCATGCTCCACCCGGTCTTCGGCGCTTTGCACCGGAAGGGCGCGAACGCCGGCCGCCTGGCAGCGCTCGGTCAATTCGTACTTCCCCAAGGTCCGGCTCCATTCTTCGATCCGCTCGTCCAATTCCTCCTGGTGCGACAGGCGCCCGGCGAGGGTGGCGAATTTCGCCGAGGCGGCCCATGAGGGGTCGCCCATCACCGCTACCAGCCGACGCCATTCGTCGTCCGAATGGCAAACGATCACGCACCAGTCGTTGTATCCGCCGGGATCAGTGCGATAGGCGTTGTGGGGCGCGACGGTCGGCCCGCGGTAATTGTTGAGGAACGGCGTCCCCGGCCAATGCGCCCGGTTGCCGGGCGGAAAGCCGGCTCGGTTCGATCCCCGCCCGTTGACGGTGAAGTCGAGGAGCGCCGGGCCGTTGAGGGGGACGCTCGCCACCATTTGAGAGAGGTCGATGTGCTGGCCCTCTCCGGTCATGTTGCGGTGGTAGAGGCCGGTCAGCGCGCACATCGCGCCGTACATGCCGCCGGTATCGTCCATATAGGACCAGCCCCATCCGGCCGGCGGCTGGCCGGGGAGGCCCGAGAGATGGGTCAGCCCGGCCACCGACTGCGCGACCGGGCCGAACGTCGTGTAATGGTGGTTGCGCCCGGTGTGGCCATAGCCCGACATCGACACATAGACGATGTCCGGCTTGATTTTGCACAGCTCGTCGTAGCCGAGGCCCCAGTTGCGCAATACCCGCGAACTGAAATTCTCGATCACGATGTCGGAGACCGCGATCAGCCGCCGGGCGACCTCCAGCCCCTTGGCGCTGCGGACGTTGAGGCTGAGGCTCTTCTTGTTGACGTTGGTGTCGTTGAAGTTCCCCGAGGTGTTCAGATTAACTTCGATGTTGTGCGGCGTGGTGGTGCTTGGCAGGCGGCCGCGCTCGCTCTCGGGCCACTCGATCTTGATGATCTCCGCTCCCATCGCTCCCAGCCAGCGCGTCGCCCACGGCCCGGCCCGCACCCAGCTGAAATCGACCACCCGAATGTTTTCAAGGGCTCGCGGTCGAACCATCGCGCCGTTCTCCTGCCAGGTCCGCCCCCGGAAGGGTGGTCCGTCTCTCTTGCCTCATAGCGGGGTTGCGAGGAGTCTCGGCACGGCGAAAGTGTCGAGCAGCACCAGTTTGTCGCGGAATTTGAGGGTGCCCGCCTCGCCGACGATGCGGTCCTTATAGAGCCCGGTCGCGAAGAGCCGGGTCTCGCCCTCCTGGTCGGTCTGGAACACCGCGAACGGCGCCTCGACGAGAGCTTCGCCCCCCTCTTCGCCGATAAGGCGCGGCAGCCCGATCAGGTGACGATCCCAGTGGATGTTGTACTTGTTGGCTTCGCGCAACGCGCCGATCCGGTCTTCCAGAACCGCCCGGCTGTCGCAGAACACGAGCCCCGCCGGCAGCTCCCGTTCATAATTCTCGCGCGGCATAATGTGATAGGTGCAGCGCTCGGCGAAGAGGCCGAGCCAGGTGTCGAATTCGCCGGAGTCGATCAGCGCTCCATAGGCGACAAAGAGATCGTAGAGCGCGAAGCGGTCGGAAGCCTGTTCCGCCATCATCGCACCGCGCCGGCCGGCTCAATCCCCAAGAGTTCGGCGTAATAGGACCAGAAGCCGCGCAGCGGCACGTCGGTGACGCGGTAGTCGCGGTCGGAGATGACCCCGGCGCCGCCCAGTTCGATGACCGTGGTGCCGTCGGTCTCCGGCCGCGACGCGCGATGCGCGATCTCGATTGCTTCCCCGTCCTCCATCGAGACAAGCCCGGCCGGGCCGACCAGATTGGCCTGGCGCAGCCGATGCAAATGCATCTCCGGCGGGTCGTCCTCATACCCCAGCATCGTCTGGAAGATCTCGACTTCATCGACCCCGCGCGGCCGGATCTGGCGCACCGCGAGAGAATTGCTGATCTGGACGAAGACGGCGCCGGGGAACACCGAAGTGACTGCGAGGTTGAGGGGATCGGCGCGCTCGCGGCGAAAGCGCACCAGTTCGGGGTCCTTCAGCGTCAGATAATTGCTGCGGACCCGCGCGTCGCCGTAGGCCTGGCTGGCGATCTCCGCGGTGTCGCTTTCGGCTTCCGCCCAGGTGATGTTGTGGCGGTGGCGCGCGTCCATCGTGACACCGCCGACCTGCGTCGAGCGGTCGAGCCCGAACGTCACCAGGAATTCGTGGAGGAGGCTCGCATGGTAGTTGTCGCGGGTGTTCTCGGCATAGAGCTTCCAATTGGCGCGGATCCGCTGACGGTTGTAGCCGAGGACGCGCACCGGCCGGTCGAAGAGGCGCCGCACTTGCGCCACCACCGGCGCACCGAGGTAGTCGAGGAGGGGCTCCGCGTCATCGGCGAGCGTGCCGAAGAGGGCGCCGTTGATCGCCTCGACCCGAAGCCTGCGCAGACCGTGCGAGCCCATGTCGAAACCGGCATCGAGCCCGCCCTTGCCGCGGATGCCGCGGCGGAACGGGATCGATTTGAGGCCGCCATCGAGCCCATAGCACCATTGGTGATAGATGCAGGTGTGCTCGGTGGCGTTGCCGGTCAATTCGCGCCGCACCAATGCGCCGCGATGGGCGCAGCGATTGACAAAGGCATGGACCAGCCCCTCGGCGTCGCGGTTGACAACGACCGGGGTGTCGCCGACATGGGTCGCGCGAAAATCGCCGTTCCCCGGAATTTCCGCCGCCAGCGCGAGAAAATGCCAGGTCGGCCCGCGGAAAATCCGCTCCTGCTCGCGCGCGTAGGCCTCGGGATCGTGGTACAACCGATAAGGCACCCGACTGTAATCGAGCGCCGGCCAAATCTCAGCGGTCAGCATCGCCTTCTCCCGCAAGCGTTCGCCGACGATCGTAGTCGAGCATCCGAGAGGCGGCAACGGGCGCGCGCGCGCCCGTTGTACTCGGCGGAGCCCTCTCGTCGCAGCTGTCGAGGATCGCGCGATTATGGCGACCTTATAGCACAGTAATCCGAATTTGTCAATTGCGAACGTGCTTATTCAGCAATAAAACCCTTGGGGTTCAAACTGAGCCGGTATCAGCTCCCCGCTACATCCCCAGATAGGCGCGCCGCACGCGATCGTTCGCGCTCAACATCTGGTGCGTGCCTTCGAGAACCACCCGGCCGGTTTCGAGCACGTAGCCGTAATCACAGCTTTCGAGCGCCTCGGCGACACGCTGCTCGACGAGGATCAGCGTCACCCCATCCTCGCGGTGGAGCGCGGCGATGCGGTCGAATATGAGGTCGGCGACTGCCGGCGCGAGCCCCATCGACGGCTCGTCGAGCAACAGGAGCCGCGGCGTCGAAGCGATCCCGCGGCCGATCGCCAGCATCTGCTGCTCGCCGCCCGACAAGGTCCCGGCGAGCTGCGCGCGGCGCTCGGCGAGCACCGGGAAGAGCGCGAAGATGCGCTCGAGATTGCGTTGCCAGGCGGCGCGGCTGCGGCTCGCATAGGCGCCCATCTCGAGGTTTTCGAAAACGGTCATCGCGGCAAACACCTGGCGGCCTTCGGGCACGTGGGCGATGCCGAGATGGACGCGCTCGTGCGGCGGGATGGCGAGGAGATCGCGACCCTCGTAGGTGATCGCGCCGGAACCTGCCGGCACCACGCCCGAGATCGCCTTGAAGAGGGTCGTTTTGCCGGCGCCGTTGGGGCCGACGATCGCGACGAATTGCCCTTCCTCGACCGAGATCGAGACGCCGCGCAGCGCGGTCAGCCCGCCGTAGCTGACCGAAAGATCCCGTATCGCCAACATCATTTGCCGAATTCGTGGTGCCGCGGATGAGCGCGGCTCCAGCATAGCCGGGGCATGCGGCTTCGCCCATCGGCAATCGGCGGCGGAAAACCCATGACATTTGCCGTCCCGCGCCCGTATCGTCACCTCATGCCGTTCTCGCTGGTCGATTTCCTGCAGGCGCTGGCCGCCGGCATTCTCGTCGGCAGTGCCTATGCGCTGATGTGCATCGGGCTCGGCATCATCTTCGGCACGATGCGGGTCATCAACTTCGCCCAGGGCGACTTTCTGATGCTCGGCATGTATGCGGCATTCTATCTGGCTACCGGCGCCGGCCTCTCGGCCTTTTTCGGGCCCAGCGCCGGGCCGATCGTCGCTGCGTTCCTCGCCGGGCCGATCGTCTTCGCGCTCGGCTGGCTCCTGCATCGCTTCATCGTCGCGCGCGTCACCGGTGCGGGCGCCGCCCAGATCGAGGGCGCCGGCGCCTATGGCCAGATCCTCGTCACTTTGGGCATCTCGCTCATCCTGCAGAATGGCGGGCTCATCGTGTTCGGCTCGGCCCCGACCGGCATCCGTACGCCCTTGGCGCGCTCGTCCTGGGAGATCGGCGACGTGCTCTTGAACCAGGGGCGGTGCGTGAGCTTCCTCGTCGCGGTCTCATTGGCCGGGGCGATCTACCTGTTCCTCGGCCATACCCGCCTCGGCAAGGGGTTGCGCGCCGCCGCCGACAATACCCAGGCGGCGCTCTACATGGGGATCGACGTGGAAAAGGCTCACCGCGTCGCCTGGAGCCTCGGGGTCGGCATCACCGCGGTCGCCGGCGGTCTCCTCGCCGGCTCGCAGTCGTTTCAACCCTATACCGGGTTCGATTTTGTCATCGTGATGTATACCGGGGTCGTGCTCGGCGGGCTCGGCAGCATTCTGGGCGCGTTCTGGGGCGGGCTCGTCATCGGAATCGTCCAGCAGATGTCGACCCTGGTCTTGCCCTATCAATTGCAGAACACCGCAATCTTCGTCGTGTTTCTGCTGATCATCTTCCTGCGGCCGCAGGGGATGTTCGGCCGATTGAGCGAGCGCACATGACGCTTGTGGTAAAGCGCCAGCTATGGGCGATCCTCGGGTTTGCCGTCGCGGTGCTGGCGCTGGCGGCGCTGTTGCGCAGCGATTATTTCGAGCTCGTCCTGACGCAGGTGCTGCTGTGGGCGATGCTGTCGGTTGCCTGGAACATTCTGTGCGGCTACAGCGGCTATTTCTCGTTCGGTCACGCGGCGTTCTGGGGGCTCGGCGCCTATACGGTCGCGCTCGGGATGGTGCATTTCGACCTCACACCATGGCTTACGATCCCGCTCTGCGCGATCGTCGGTGGGCTCGCCGGCGCATTGGTCGGGTTTCCGACCTTTCGGCTGCGCGGCCACTATTTCGCGCTGGCGATGCTCGCCTATCCGCTGGCGATGCTCAGCGTCTTCCAGTGGCTCGGCTACCAGGAGATCCCGCTGCCGATGAAGCGGGAGGCGCCGTACCTCTACATGCAGTTCGCCGATCCGCGGATCTATGTGGGGCTGGCGCTCGGCCTCCTGGTCCTTTCGCTCCTGATCTCGTTGCGGATCGAGAATTCGCGGTTCGGCATGTCGCTCCTGGCGATCAAGCAAAACGAACCGGCGGCGGAAGCTGCGGGCATCGACACCTGGCGCTGGAAGATGCTGGCGCTGATCGTGAGTGGCGCCTTGGCGGCGGTGGCGGGCGGGCTCTACGCGGTGGTGCTCTTGGTGGTGACGCCGGAAGCGGTCTTCGGCATGCTGGTCTCGGCGCAAGCGCTGATTCTCGCGCTCTTTGGCGGCGTCGGGACCCTGTGGGGGCCGGTGATCGGGGCGGTGGTGCTGGTGCCGCTGGCGGAGGGGCTCAACGCCAAGCTCGGCAATGTGCTTCCCGGCATTCAGGGCGTCGTCTACGGTGTCGCGATCATCGCGATCATTCTGTGCGCGCCCGAGGGCGTCTATTGGCGACTGAGGGACAGCCTGTCGCGGCGCTGGCGGCGCAGGGAGCCGAGCGCGCCTGCGCTTCTCCCTGCCGCGGTCAACGTGCCCCGGCGCGAGCCGCGCGAACCCGCCGGAGCCGACCTTTTGGTGCTGCGCGATGTCAGCATCTCGTTTGGTGGGCTGCAGGCGCTCGACGGGATCAGCCTCACGGTTCCCGAGGGCGGCCTTTATGGCATCATCGGTCCCAACGGCGCCGGCAAGACGACGCTGTTCAACGTCATCAACGGGTTTCTCGCCCCGGGGCGCGGCACGATCAGCTTTGCCGGCGAACCGCTGGTCGGCTTGCGGCCGAGCCGGGTGTGCCGGCGCGGCATCGGCCGAACCTTTCAGGTCGTGCGGGCGTTCCCGCGCATGACCGTCCTCGAAAACGTCATTGTCGGCGCGTTTGTCGGCGCTGCCGACGACACGGCGGCGCGGGCAATGGCGGCCGTCGCGCTCGACCGGGTCGGCCTCAGCGCCCGCGCCAACGCGGTCGCTGGCGGGCTGACGACGCTCGAATTACGGCTGATGGAGCTGGCGCGCGCTTTGGCGCCGCTGCCGCGCCTCGTCCTCCTCGACGAAACCCTCGCCGGGCTCGGCCACGACGATCTCGACGGGATATTGGGCGCGATCCGCCAGGTGCGCGCGGACGGGATCACCGTCCTCATCATCGAGCATACAATGCACGCGATGGTCCAGCTGGTCGATCACTTCACCGTGCTCGACCACGGCAGGCTGATCGCCGGCGGCGAACCCGAGACGGTGGTGCGCGACCGCGAGGTAATCGAGGCGTATCTCGGCAGGAAATGGGCCGAGCAGGTGACCGAAGCGGCAAAATAACGGCGATAGAGGAGGAAGAGCAATGAACAGAAAACTGACCAGACGCGCGGTAACCCGGGGCCTCGCCCTGTCGGCCGGCGCCCTTGCGTTGCCGAGGATCGGACGGGCCCAGGCCAAATCGGTCAAGATTGCGATGATCGTGCCGCTCTCCGGCCCGTGGGCGCGCCAGGGCCAATTGGAGCGGGCGGCCGCCGAGATGGCGCTCGACGACATCAACGGTGAGGGCGGCGTCAAGGCGCTCGGCGGCGCCAAGCTCGAACTCGTCGTCGCCGACGCCGGCGACAGCACGGAGAAGGCCAAGAACGCAGCGCAGCGCCTCTTGTCCGACCAGCCGGATCTCGCTGGCGGCTTCGGCTCCTGGCTCAGTTCGTTCACCCTCGCGGTCACCGAGGTGACCGAGCGGGCTCAGCTGCCGTGGCTCACCCTCAGCTATTCGGACGCGATCACCAATCGCGGCTTCAAGTTCGTCTTTCAGACTTCGCCCACCGCCGATCATCAGGCGGCGGAAACCCTGCCGACCGCGCTCAAACTGGCGGAAGCCGCCACCGGAAAGCGCCCGAAAACGATCGGCATCGTCCAGGACAACACCGCCTCGCCCGTCAGCTTTGCGAAGCCCCTGCGCGAGGGCGGGCTCGAAAAACTCGGGCTGAAGACCGTGGTCGATCAGATCTTCACGCCGCCCCTATCTGATGCGACGCCGCTCATTGAGAAGGTCCGCTCGGGCAAGCCCGACTTCCTGTTGCTGCTGACGTCCGCGATGCCGGACTGCAAGCTGGTCTTGGAAAAGCTCGACGAGTTTAAGCTGTCCCACGGCAAGGTGCCGCTGGTCGGCAACGGCGCCCCGTTCGGTTCTCCGGAATTATTGAAGACGATTGGCCCCGAATTGCTCGAAGGACTGCTGTTCAGCGTCGCCAACTGGCCGATGAAGGGCCAGGAAGCGTTCATCGAGCGCTACAAGAAGCGCACAGGCGAACCGTTCCTCACCCAGGATGGGCTTTGCGGTTATGGTCACACGCAGATCCTGAAAGCGGCGATCGAGAGCGCCGGCGCGGCCGACAAGCTCAAGGTCGCCGACGCCATTCGCGCGATGAACCTGACGACGGGCCCGGCCGCGCAATCCTTCCCGGGACCGATCAAGTTCGACGAGAAGGGCCGCCGCATCGACGTGCCGATGATCTTCGCGCAATGGCAAAAGGGGATCCCCATCACGGTTTTCCCGACTGAACTGGCTCTGGCAAAGCCGTTTTGGCCGTCGGTCTGAGAAGACTGCCAGACGCTATCCGGCGTCCGGAAGTGTGGCAGCTTTCGGACGCCGGCCCCTCACCCCAACCGTCTCCCCGTGTTCACGGGGAGAGGGAGGGACCCGCGCCGAAGGCGTGGGAGGGTGAGGGGCAGGCACGGCGGGCGCCGACATAACCGGAATTCGCATTAATCCACGAAGCTCGACCGCGCCGCGACCGCCCCGGGTCAGCCGACGGCGGCGCGAAAGATGCGCATATAATTGCCGCCGGCAATCTTTCCCGCCTCCTCGGGGGTGAAGCCGCCGCGCAGCATCGCCGCGACGAGGTGCACCCATCGCGTGTAGTCCTGCACGGTTCCGGGCGTCACATGCTGGTCGGTGCCGATACTGACGTGATCGATCCCGACGATCTCCGCCATCTCGTTCAGGCCTTCGACGTATTTATCGAGGCTCGAGAAGAAGTGCCAGATGCCGACCGAGCCTCCGGTTGCGGCAATCGCCCGCGCATGGTCGGGCGTGATCTGCCGCCCGCTTAGCGGCGTCGGGCCCATTGCCGTCGAGCCAGAGAGCGCCGTGTGCGACAAGAGCAGCGGTTTGGTCGCGATTCTGACTGCCTGCTTCACCATGTCCTCGGTGGCGTGGGCGACATCGCAGACAAAGCCCAGCCGGTGACAGGCGCCGATCACCTCGGCTCCGAACGGGGTGAGACCCCGATGGGTGATGGCGCCGGTCTGGAAGTCGCCGATGTCGTTGGGCGTGTAGTGCACGAGCTGCAGGTGTCGGATGCCGCGCTGATGCGCTTCCTCCAGCCGCTCGAGCTTGCCCTCGAGGAAGTCGAGCCCCTCGACATCGGCGACGATTGCGGGCTGACCGGCTTTGTGCGCGGCCTCGAGGTCGGCCGCGCAAAGGGCGCGCCGCACGCCGTGGTTGGCGACCATCTCGTCCATCCAGGCGATGCGCTCGAGATGATGGCGATAGAGTTCGCCCGGCCCCGGCGTGCGGACCGCCGCGAGGGCGCCTTCCGCATTCCGGGCGAGGATCGGGCCGTCCGGCACGTCGGCGAGGCACGCGACTGCGAGCGAACCCGCGCGCATGTGATTGGCGAGATCGTCGTTCGGCGGCGCCTTCGACGTGATCCCGGTTTTTCCGCCATGAGTGTGGACATCGACGGAGATGGCTTTGCGCAGGATGTCGAGCGCGGCGGAGGCGGTCTCGGCCGACCGCGCGGCGGCTGTCGAGCCCCTCGGTCCGCCGCCGCCAGCGAGCATCGCACCGACCGGGGTCGCCGCCATGCTCCACAACCCGCGTCGCGGCGCGACCTCGTGCCCGTGACCGCAGCAATCCATGCCATCCTCCCGAAGTGGCGTTCGGAACCGCCTTAGCGGATCAGCGGAACCACTGGTCGGACATGATCAGTTCGACCTGCTTGTTCTCGATCGAATCACCGCGCATTTCGGTGCCATCGGGGGTGATGCGGCCGTGGCGGTCGACACCGTCGAAAGCCGCAGCGCCGATGCGCACCATCACCAAGGGTTCCTCGCTCGTCGCCTTGAACCAGTAGAACGTGCCGTGCGGCAAGAGCACCCCTTCGTTCTTGCCGATCATGCGGGTCTCGTCGTTCGGCCCATAAAACGTCGCCTCGCCCTGGAGGACGACGAAGGTGTGGTCCTCGTTCGGGTGGGCGTGGAGGCCGTTCTCGCCGTCCGCCGCGTAGGTCTTGAGTACCACCCACATCTTGTCCGAGGCGGCGACCGGCGTGTCAGTGCGGCCCTGCTGCGGCAGCTGAGCCTCCAGCTTGAAGAAGGCCGGCTTCCCCCCGACAATCTGCGCCTTCACCTTGTCGCGGAGATCTTCAGGGCTTTGCGCAATCGTCGTGGTTCCATCGGGTGGCATGGCGTTCTCCTCCATGAGGGCAGGTCGAGGCTAAGGCCGCGCTCGGCTCGGGTCAAATCCGTGCAAATCGTCGATTGCTGTCTTCGTCGGCTACCGCGTCTTTGCCATCTCAAAGCCGGCGCCGCGCTCGACATGACGGACGAGGGTGCTCAGATCATCGTTGGCCGCGCCCTCGAACATCGCGTGCTTGTAGAGGAGCCGCGCCGCCTGACAGACCCACATCGGCACGCCGAGTTCTTCGCCCTGGGCGATGGCGAGGTCGATATCCTTCATCAGGATATGCATCGCCGCGCCGTAGCCGAACGAGCGATCGAGCACCGCATTCGGCATCACCGTGAGGGTCGCGCCGTTGCGGCCGCTGCCGGCGTTGATCGCGTTCACCATCACCTCGGGATCAAGCCCGCCCTTGGCGCCCATCACGAACGCCTCGGACGTCGCGGCGAGCGAGACCGCGAAGAGGATATTGTTGGTCAGCTTCAAGATTTGCGCCGCACCCGGCTTGTCGCCGGCGATGGTCAGCGTCTCTCCCCACAACGAAATCAGCGGCCGCACCTTCTCGACGGCCGCGGGATCGCCCGACACCATCACCGACAAGGTCCCTGCCCAGGCGCCGGCCGGCCCACCGGAAATCGGGCAATCGACGATCGTCACGCCATTCGGCGCCAGCGCCGCCTCGACTTCGTGCAGGAACGCCACACCGACCGTGCAGGTATTCAGGAGCACCTTCAGCTTCCGCCCGGCGGCAAGCCCGTCGGGCCCCAACACCGCGGCCCGAAACGCCGCCAAGGTCGGCAGCGACACGATCACGGTCTCGCACTGATCCCCGACATCCTTGGGCGAGGCTGCGCGGCGCGCCTGGCGCAGCAGCAGGGGTTCCATCGCCCGCTCGTTGATGTCGAAGACGACGAGGCTGTGCCCGCCATCCAATAGCTTCTCCGCCATCGGTTGCCCCATGTTGCCGACGCCCAGATATCCGACCTGCATGCGGCTCTCCCAACTCCCGATGTCTGGCATTTCGGGCTGTAATTAAGCAGATTGAACCGCGAAGGTCGCGGCAATGTCGACGAGGGCTTACGGCTGGCGCCGCGAACTGCCGATCGCGCGCCACACCCGCTCCGGCGTCGCTGGCAGCTCGATGTGTTCGACGCCGAGCTCGGCCAGTGCATCGACGATCGCGTTGGCGACCACCGCGAGCCCCGGCGTGATGCCGCCCTCGCTGCCGCCCCGCATCCCGAGCGGGTGGGTCGTCGACGGCACTTCGCTGATCTCGGTCTGGAACAGCGGCAGATTGTCGGCCCGCGGCATCGCGTAATCCATCAGCGAGCCGGACAAGAGCTGGGCAGTGTCGCGGTCGTAGACGCACTCTTCCCATAGCGCCTGGCCGATCCCTTGCGCGATGCCGCCGTGGCTCTGGCCGTGGATCAGCATCGGGTTTACCGCCCGGCCGCAATCGTCGATCGAGGTGTAGCGGACGATGTCGACTATACCGGTCTCCGGGTCGACCTCCACTTCGCACATGGCACAGGTGTAGGCGAAAGAGGGCAGGCTCATCACCTGATCGCAGATCCCCCTCAGGGGTCCGCGAAGCTCGGGCGGCACGCCGTCCCCAAGAGCAGCGGCGGCAGCCTCGAAGAGCCCGACCGAGCGGTCGGTTCCCTTCACGAGGAAGCGCTGCCGGGCAAATTCCACATCGTCCGCGGCGACCTCGAGCATCGCGGCGGCAATCCGGCGCCCTTTCTCGACAACCTCATCGGCGGCCTTGGCCATCACCCACGCCCCGAGCCGCATCGATCGCGCCGAGGCCGAGCCGCCGCCCGCCTGCACCCGGTCGGTGTCGCCGGTGACCAGTCTGACCTGCTCGGGATCAACCCCCAGCCATTCGCTGACGATCTGGGCGAAGCTGGTTTGATGGCCTTGGCCCGCCGACATCGTACCAAGCACCAATTCGACCGTACCCAAAGGATCGATCGTCATCTCGGCCCGCTCGCGCGGTGAACCGGTATTGAGCTCGACCGAATTTGCGACAGCGGTGCCGCGATGGCGCCCGCGCCGGCGGGCTTCAGCGCGGCGCGCCTCGAATCCAAGCCAGTCGCCCAACTCGGCGGCGCGCCGCAGCGAGGCCGGGTAGTCGCCGCTGTCGTAAACGAGACCCAACGGATTGCGGTAGGGCATCGCATCGGGCGAGACGAGGTTGCGCCGCCGCAATTCCAGCCGGTCGAACCCGTGACGCCGGCAGGCGATGTCGATCATCCGCTCCAGGACAAACATGACCTCTGGGCGCCCGGCACTGCGATACGCCGAGGTTGGGGTGGTGTTGGTGAGGACACCGACGCCGCGCATATACGCGGTCGGAATGTGATAGACGCTCGACGACACCGCGATTCCCTTTGAGAGCGGAACAAAGGAAATCGCGCTCGCCCCGAGATTACTGGTGTTGACCCCGCGCAGCGCGAGGAAATTGCCTTCCGCGTCCAACGCGAGTTCGGCTTCCGAGATGAGGTCGCGGCCGTGAAAATCGGTCAGAAACGCGTCGCGGCGTTCGCAAATCCACTTGACCGGCCGGCGCACGCGTTTCGCCGCCCAGGCCGCCAAAATAAACTCCGGGCAGGTGCTGTTGCGGATCCCGAAATTCCCGCCGACGTCGCCCGAGATGATGCGCACGGCGTCCTTCGCGACCCCAAGCGCTCCAGCGACGTCTTCGCGCTGCCGGGTGACCCCGCCGCCGGCGCTGGTGTACACCGTGTAGCGCCCGACCGGCTCTTCGTAGACGCCGATCCCCGCCCGCAATTCCAAGGGCACGCCGGTGACGCGATTGATCGTCGTCTCCAACCGCACGACATGCGCGGCCCGCGCGAAAGCAGCTTCGGTGGCCGCCCTGTCGCCCGCTTCGGAATCGATGCAGCGATTGGAGCCGTGCTCGTCCCAGACGAGCGGCGCGTCGGGTGATAATGCGTCCCGCGACCGCGCGACAGCCGGGACCGGCTCATAGACCACCTCTACCCGCTCGGCGGCATCCATTGCTTGGCTGAGCGTTTCCGCGACAACGATGGCGACCGCTTCGCCGACGTATCGCACGGCATCGTGGGCGAGAACCGGATGTGGTGCGATGAAGAACCCCGAGCCGTCGCGGTTCTTGAGCGGTACCTCGTGCGGGTTCGTCGGCACCGGGCTGTGCGGGATCGGCTTCAGGCCATCGGCCGCGGCATCGCTGCCGGTCAGTACCGCAAGCACGCCCGGTGCGCGGATCGCCTGTGCCACATGTATGTCCACGATCTTGGCGTGCGCATAGGGCGACCGCACGAGATACGCATGGGCCTGACCCGGCATACTGAAATCGCTTGCGTACTGTCCCCCGCCGGTGAGGAGGCGTGCATCCTCGCGACGTGGCATCGATTTCCCGATACCCTGCGGGGCATCGCTCTTGCGGGAGTTCAGAAACGACATGGGCTCCTCAGCCGCAAATGCATCGTGGCGGTTCCTTGGGCCGAAGATTACGTTCCGCGGAAATCCCGCACACGATCATCCACCCGATTTCGCTTGGATAGCCGGGTGCTGCCCGAACCGCTAGTGTCGTGATGCTGAAAAACGCGGTATCTCTTTTCGCGTCATGTGCGGACGGGCCAAACTCGAAACCGATGTGTCGGAGCTCAAGATCCTGTTCCGGATCCCGCCCGAGTATCCGACGCCAAACTTCGCCCCGAATTGGAACATCGCCCCCACCCAGAGCCACCCGATCGTGCGCTACGACGCGCAGGCAGGGTCGCGCACGCTCGATCTGATGAGATGGGGGCTCGTGCCGTTCTGGGCCAAGGACATCAAGATCGGGTTCTCGACGATCAACGCGATGGCCGAGACCGTCGACACCAAGCCGGTATTCCGAGAGGCATTCCGGCGACGCCGCTGCATTGTCCCCATAGACAATTTCTATGAGTGGAAGAAGCTCCGCCCAAAGGAGAAACAGCCCTACGCGATAGCCCTGGCGGATCGCTCGCTGATGGCGCTTGCCGGGCTCTGGGAAACCTGGACGTCGAGGGTCAACAACGAGACGATCAGGTCGTTCACGATCGTGACGACGACGCCGAACGAGCTATGCGCCGAAGTTCACAATCGGATGCCGGTGATCCTGCCGCCGGATGTGTGGCCGGTGTGGATCGGAGAGGAGCCGGCGGCGGAGGGTGAGCTCAAATCGCTGCTAGTTCCCTACAAGGGCGAGATGGTGATGTGGCCGGTGAGCCAGCGCGTCGGGAATGTCAAAAACAACGATTCCAGCCTGATCGAGCCCGTTTCGGCCCCGTAGCATCGGGGATAATCAGTCCGCGCAAGAGCGTTGGTTCAGCTTGGGGGTGGCATGTCGGAAAAAGCGGCGAACCTGTTCGAGATCATGGCGACAACCCGGTCGATGCGCCGGCTGAAGCCCGACCCCGTACCGGCCGAATTGATCCGGAAAATTCTCGACGCCGGGGTGTCCGCGCCATCCGGCGGCAACATGCAGCGTTGGCGGTTCCTCATCGTCCGCGACCCGCACGTCAAGCGCACGGTCGGGGCCTATTACAAGCGGGCCTGGGACGAGATTGTCGCGCCCCGATATCGCGAGGGTGAGCCGGCTCCCGGAACCGCCCCTGAGCGCTTCCGGCGGATGCTAGATGCGGCGCAATATCTGGCGGACCACATCCACGAAGCGCCGGTCTGGATCGTGCCGTGCATGGGCGGCGGCACACCGGGCCGAACCTCCGGCTCTTCGATCTACCCGGCCGTCCAGAACATGTTGCTGGCAGCGCGGGCCCTCGGCTTGGGTGCGACGCTTACCACGCTCTATCTGAACTTCGAGAAGGAGGTGGAGACTGCTCTCGGCTTGCCGGCCGACGTGCATTCCTATGCGCTCCTGCCAATCGGTTATCCGATGGGCCGGTTCGGGCCGGTTAGACGCATTCCCCTCGGCGATGTCGTCTACGAGGACCGATGGGGCCAGCCGTACGACGATCCCGGCCCGCCCGGCTGAGCACCGGATAGGCATAGGCGCCAAGGGTCGCCGGCTCCTGCGCCGCGCGCTTGGGACTTTTCCTGCCAGCTTCGTGCGCTGTGATGTAACGTTCGGCGCAGTCCCTCAACGTCCCGGTCCCTGATGCATCGAGCTTCCCGGCGATACGCGCGGCGCGGCCTCGATCAGGGTGCCGGCTTTTCCCAGCAGAATTGACTCGGCTTCGCCGACGGCGCCGATCGCGGCGCGCTGCCCAGTGCGTTCGACGAACCGGCACGCCGCGTCGACCTTCGGCCCCATCGAGCCGGCGGCAAAGTTGAGGGCGCGCAGTTGGGTGGGGGTCGTTGCACCGATCGGCGACCCCTCGGCCATGGGCCAGCGCGTCCACACCGCCGGGACATCGGTCAGGAGCAGCATGAGATCGGCGTTAACCGCCTCGGCGAGTAAGGCCGCCGCGAGATCCTTGTCGACGACCGCCTCGACGCCGCTGATCTCGCCGGAATCGGCGACCGCAACCGGAATACCGCCGCCTCCGGCGCAGATGACGATGACCCCAGCTTGCAGCAACAGCTTGATGGCGTTGATCTCGCGGATCCGGCGCGGCGCCGGTGAGGGGACCGCGCGGCGCCACCCGGCGCCATCGCGCACCATCGGCCAGCTCATTTCCGCGGCCAGGCGTTGCGCCTCAGCGTCGTTATAGACCTGGCCGATCGGCTTGGTGGGCGCTGCGAAGGCGGGATCGGCGGGATCGACTTCAACCTGCGTCAGCAACGTCGCGATGTCGCGACCGCCCAGAGCGTTTGTCAGCGCGAGGCTCAACAGGTAGCCGACCATGCCTTCGCTCTCGGCGCCGAGGATGTCGAGCGGGTATGGCCGCACGCCGCGATAGGCCGCCGCCTGCAACGCCAGGAGCCCAATCTGCGGGCCGTTTCCATGGGTTATGACGACTTCAAGTTGCCGGGCAATCGGTGCGATCGCCATCGCAGCGACCCGCACGTTACGGCGCTGGGTCCCGATTTCCGGCGCCTCGCCCCGGCGGAGCAACGCGTTCCCCCCGAGCGCGATGACGATCCGCATCAGCGGACCCCGTTTGCGCGTGAGTGACGAGCAAGAAACCCATCGACGAAGCTTGAGAGACCGGGCGAACCGTCCTCGGCATACTCGTAGCGGGCGCGGATCACCGGCGTGTCGATCGGGACCAGCCGCGCCAGGTCGATCGGCGTCGCCGACACGACGATCTCGGCGGCGCTGTTGTTGATCGTCGCGGCCAGCGCGGCAAGCTGCGCCGGCCCGTAGCCGACCGCCGGCAGGACCGCGCCGATATGAGGATAGGCGCGGAACACGGCATCAATTTCGGGGACCGCGGAGAGCCGCGGATCGATGATCACTGCCGCCCCGGCCGCCGTCGCGGCGACATAGCCGGCGCCATAAGCCATCCCTCCATGGGTAATCGTCGGCCCATCCTCGACAACGAGGACGCTGCGTCCCCTCACCGCGGAGGGATCGTCGAGCCGCACCGGCGAGCGCGCCCGCACGATCGGCGCGGTTGGATTGACCGCCCGCAAACCATCGATCGCGGTTTGCACCTGTTCGGGCGAGGCGGCATCGACCTTGTTGACCACCAGCACATCGGCCATTCGGGCGACCGCTTCGCCGGGATGGTGGGTGGCAACCTGACCGGGGCGCAACGCGTCCGCCACCGCGATATGGAGATCGGGGCGGATGAATGGGAAATCGTTGTTGCCGCCGTCCCAGACGATGATGTCGGCTTCCCGCTCGGCCGCGCTCAGGATCGCCGCATAGTCGACACCGGCGAAGACGAGATTGCCGAGCGCGATATGGGGCTCGTATTCCTCGCGCTCCTCGAGGGTGCACAGGGCGGCATCGAGGTCGGCGAGCGCGGCAAAACGCTGGACGCGTTCGCGAACGAGGTCGCCATACGGCATTGGGTGGCGCAATACCGCGACCCTCAATCCCCGGTCGCGCAGGCGAGCCGACAGCCAGCGCGCGATCGCCGATTTGCCGCAACCGGTCCGCACCGCGGTGACCGCGATGACCGGCAGCGCCGAGGGCAGCATCGTCGAGCGCAGTCCGAGCAGGCTGAAATCGGCTCCGGCGGCAAGGGCGCGCGAGGCGAGATGCATGACGTGCTCGTGCGTGACATCGCTATAGGCGAACACCACCTCGTCGACGCTCTGGGCTCGGCATAGTTCTTCGAGCTCGGCTTCAGGCAGAATTGAGATGCCGTCGGGGTAATTCTCCCCGGCCAGCGCCGCAGGATAACGGCGTCCGGCGATGCCGGGGATCTGGGTCGCGGTAAACGCGACGACGATGCTCCCCGGATCGTTGCGGTAGACCGCATTGAAATTATGGAAGTCGCGCCCCGCCGCCCCGAGGATGACGACGCGCCGTCGATCCGGGGACGGCCTGGATGTCGAGGAGGCTGGTGCGGCGGGCACCTCAGTGCTCCCACCGGCGGGCCCGCATCGCTCCTTCGATACGGCTCTTAGCGAGCTCCCAGGCGGCCGCCCGCGGCAGCGTCCGGCTTGCCGCGACCCGGTCGAGCACGGCCCGTGTGTTGCTGCGGATCTTCTCGTCGATCGCGGCGAACGCCGCAGCTTCGCTGCCGCCCCGGTACTCGACGGCGGCGCAGATGACACCGCCGGCATTGGCGATGAAATCGGGCAATACCAGGACGCCGCGCCCGGCGAGCTCGCGCTCCGCATCGGCGGTGC
Source organism: Allostellaceae bacterium (assembly GCA_049801295.1). Lineage (GTDB taxonomy): Bacteria > Pseudomonadota > Alphaproteobacteria > ATCC43930 > CGMCC-115725 > DATARH01. The sequence goes on from JBARKH010000593.1 coordinate 22,283, forward strand.
ACGGGATGTTGGCGCCTTGCGCCACCACTCTGGCGTGCAGCCGGGCGACATTGCCGGCGTGGATCACATCGGGTCGCGCCGCCGGGATCCAGATGTCGCAGGGGATATCGATCACCGCGTCGCCGGGGAGCTTCTTCCCCCGCTTGTGCTCGCGCAGCGCCCGGCCTTCGCCCTTCAGCGCGATCAGCGCTGCGACATCAAGGCCGTGATCGTCGGCGATCGTACCCTGTGTATCGCTGGCGCCGACCAGCACCGCGCCCTTCTCGGCGAGAAGCCGCGCGGCGTGCTTGCCGACCGAGCCGAACCCCTGGATGACGACGCGCGCGCCGGCGAGCGGCATCGCGAGTCGCTCCGCGGCGACCTCGATCGCGGCAACGAGGCCAAAGCCGGTCGCGCCGATCTCGTCGAGCGGGATGCCGCCCAATTCGCGCGGCAGACCGACGGCCCGGCCGGTCTCGTCGTGGATCCAGCCCATCGCCATCTCGTCGGTGCCCATATCGGGGCCGGGGATGTAGTCGGCCAGATCGGCGATCGCGGCGGCGAAGGCGCGGATCAGCCGCTCCTTGTCGGCGATGGGCATTTTCGGGTCGGCGACGATCACCGATTTGCCGCCGCCATGCGGCAGACCCGCCGCGGCGTTCTTGAAGGTCATCGCGCGGGCGAGACGGAACGCCTCCTCGGTGCTCACATCCTGTGCCATGCGCACCCCGCCCACGGCCGGGCCGCAGGCGATGTTGTCGACGGCGACGACGGCCTTGAGCCCGACCGCCGGGCGCCAGAGGTGCATGAGCTTCAGCGGGCCGAGCTCGTCGTCAAAGCGAAACGGATCGTCCATTGCTGCCCCCCGATCGTTACCGCGCGGCGTCTTCGAGCCTAATTAGATCTTGCCGCCGCGCGGGATCGCGCACGCTGATTTGGATCAATTTCACGGCCGCGCAATAAAGAAGCCCCGGCGGGGGGATTGCCGGGGCTTCGTCGAGCGGCGATCGCGGGGTTGGGGGGTTAGCGGTCGCCGTCGTCGCCAGCAAATATGACCGGTCCACGATCGCCGCGAATTGATCCAAATCAACCCTCGGAGCGATTACAAATCCCCTAGGCAATCTTCCCGTCAGCGCACGACGAGGACCGGGCACGAAGCGTGACCCAGGGTCTTCTGGGCGACGCTGCCGAGCAGGAGCCCAGCAATCCTGCCGTGGCCACGGCTGCCGAGCACGATCAAATCGGCCTGCTGGTCCTTGGCCAGGGCGATGATCTCCTCGGCCGGGTCGCCGAAGCCCGATTTCGTCGAAATCCGGCTCGCGCCTTTTTTGCGTGCGGTCAGCCGCGCTTCGGCAAGCACGCTCTCGGCCGCCACAAGGCCAACGTCGCCCGCCAGCGTCCCGATATGCTCAATGCGGGCATAAGATTCCAGCCCGTCATCGATGTCCGTGGAAACCTCCCGCGCAACGTTGAACAGAATGAGCTCGGCGCCGTATTTGCCTGCCAAATCCGCGGCCAAATCGACCGCCTTGAGCGAGCTCGCCGAGCCGTCGACCGCCGCCACAATCCGTTCCATCGCTGCGTTCCTCCGGCCGTGCATTCGGCGCAACAGATTAGCCGGGTTGCCGCGGCTTGAGATTGATCTGGCGCAAAATCCGTGAGCGGCGCCGACCGCGCACCCGGTCGGCCGCGGGCGTCACCGAGGTCTCGGACCACATCCCGATCGAACCGTGATCTCTGATTTGATTTGGATCAATGTTTTGTCGGTGCGCTTCCTCAATCTTCGTGACCCGCATTACTCAGCACTATGGAGACAGCAATGGCTCAAACCCCAGTCGAAGTGAAGAAGGCGGCCCCGGCGCGCACGCCCGATGCCTGGCACTCGTTCCGCGGTGAGATGGACCGGCTGTTCGACCGGTTCTCCAGCGGTTTCGGAATGCCAGCGTTCCGCCGGATGTTCGAGACCGAACCGGCATGGCGCGCGGAAAGCTCGTTCAGCTTTGCCGCCCCCGCGGTTGACGTCACCGAAGACGACAAGACCTACAAGATCACCGCTGAGCTGCCCGGCATCGAGGAAAAAAACATCGACGTCACGGTGTCCGGCGACATGCTCACCCTCAAGGGCGAGAAGCACTACGAGAAGGAGGAGAAGGACAAGAACCACTACATGTCCGAGCGGGCCTACGGCTCGTTCCAGCGCGCCTTCGCGCTGCCCGACGGCGTCGAGCGCGACAAGATCGCCGCCAATCTCTCGAAGGGCGTCTTGACGATCACCTTGCCTAAGACGCAAGCGGCGCAGAAGCCGCAAAAGAAAATCGAGGTCAAGGCTGCTGCCTGACCCGATAAGTCGCGGTTGCGGTGGCGGGCTCTGCCCGCCACCCGCCATCACGCGTTCACATCGGCCAGCGTCTTCTAAGTTGCGCCGAGACCCCTTTCGGACGTGGATATCGGACTAGATTCGGGCGTTGCCGGTCGTGAACGCGACGCTGACAGGTTTCTGAACGGAATTCAGGGCTGCTGCGCCGACGGCAGCAATGACCAATGCCGCGACACAGGCAACGATGAAGGCGCGCATCCCGGTCCTCCCCCTCTCGACGGTGGCGTAGAGTAGGGTAGCGGTGCTCGGGCGATCAAGCCCGCTGCCCCGTGCGCGAACACCGAGGCATTAGCCGCCATGCATCGGAGAAGCAGGCTGCTCCTTTCGGGCATCCTAGTCGCCCTGGCATTTCAGCTCGAGCCGGTGGCCGCCCAGTTGCGCGGGCATGGCGGTCCGGTGCGCGCGCTCGCGATCTCGGGCGATGGCGAGACCGCGCTCTCGGGGAGCTTCGACAGTTCGGCGATCCTGTGGTCGTTGCGGCACGATAGCGCGAAGCAGGTGCTGCGTTTTCACGACAGCGCGGTCGATGCCGTCGCGTTTCTCCCGGACGGCCGGGCCGTGACCGCGGGCGAGGATGCCCGCATTGCTCTCTGGACACCGGGCAAAACCGCGCCGGATACGGTTCTTGAAGGACACCGGGGGCCGGTCGTCGGGGTCGCCCTGTCGCCTGATGGCATGACGCTCGCCTCGGCATCGTGGGATGGCACGATTCGGCTATGGCCGCTCGCCGGCGGCGCGCCCATTGTCCTCGCGGGGTATCGCCAGAACGTCAATGGCGTGGCCTTCACGCCGGACGCCACGGCGGTGGTCAGTGCGGGCTACGACGCGACGGTGCGGATCTGGCCGTTGCGGGAACCCGGGGCGCCGGTCGTCGCCACGTTGCCGACGCCGCTCAACGCCGTCGCGGTCGCCCCCGACGGCGAGATCGCGGTGGCCGGCGCTGACGGCCAGGTCTATTTCCTGTCGCCACAAGGGGAGCGGCAGGGCTCGGTCGAGGCACTGCCGACGCCGGTTATTGCGCTGGCGATGTCCGGTGATGGCGCGCGTCTCGCGGCGGCCAGTATCCGCGGCGCGGTCGCGATCATCGATCGCCGGGCACGCACGCTCGTCCGCACGTTGGTTGGGCCGGGCCTGCCGGTGTGGTCGCTCGCCTTCTTTCCCGACAACCGCACGCTCCTCTCCGGCGGCGCCGACCGCGTGATCCGCCGTTGGGACAGCAATAGCGGCGCCGAGATCGGCTCGATTCCCGGGGACGGCGCCGCCGACCCGCTCGTCGCTTATGAGGGCGATCCGGGCGCGCGGGTTTTCCGCGCCTGCATGGCCTGCCATACCTTGAGCGCCGCCGAGGCTAACCGCGCCGGACCCAGCCTGCACGGGATCTTCGGACGGCATATCGCCACCCTCCCCGGCTACAATTATTCGGAACCGCTCAAGCATCTCGACATCGTGTGGACGCCGCAGACGCTGGCCAAGCTCTTCGAAATCGGCCCGGCGCGCTACACCCCCGGCACCAAGATGCCGGAGCAGCAGATCGGCTCGCCGGAGGACCGCGCCGCCTTCATCAAATTCCTGGAACGCGCGACCAAGTGATCAGCTATCGTGCTTCTTCGCGCGCTCGCGCAGGTAATCGTCGGTGGTGCGCGGCCTCGGCCGCTCCGCCGCGGCGTGAGGATCGAACCCCGCTTCGGTAACCGCGATCACGCGGCAATCCCCGCACATCTTGATGAGGTCAAGGCGGTGCGGCGCGTCCTGGTACATCCAGTGGCGGCCTTCGAGCTTGGCCGCGACGCGCTCGATCGCGCTCCTGACGCCGAACGGTGTCCCGCAGCGGATGCAGGCAAACGGCTCCTCCTCCTTGAGTATGCGGGTCGCTAGCGCGGCGCCGAAGGCCAGCCGCGGCACGAGGGTGATCACCTTCTCGGGGCAGGTCGCCTTGCAGAGGCCGCATTGCACGCAGGCATCCTCGGTAAAGCGCAGTACCGGCCGATCGAGATCGTCCGACAGGGCGCCCGTCGGGCATGCCGTGACGCAGGAGAGGCAGAGCGTGCAGCCTTCGCGGTCGATCTCGATCGCGCCGAACGGCGCATCGGCGGGAAGCAGGATGAGATCGGTCGGCGCCGGGGCAAGGCGATGAAGCTCGCGCAGCGCGCTTCGCAGCACGTCGCGGCGGGCGCCCATCGGCTCGAAACTTGCCGGCCGTGCAACGGGTGGCCCGAGCTCGGCCCGGCGCAACGCGTCGCCCAGCGCGAAGGGGTCGTCGGTCTCGATGGTGGCGATGCGGGCGCCCTCGAACCCGAGGCCGGCGAGGACCCTCTTGGCGAGCGTGATCGTCTGCGACAAGCCGGCAAGATCGTGACGCGGCCTCTCGCGCAAGAGAACGCGCACCGCGGCGGCGCCATAAGCGAAGGACGCAACGACCGCTTCGAAGCCGATCTGCGTCACCTCGTTGACCGCGAGCGGCAGGGCGTTCGCCGGCAGCCCGTCGCCGTGCCGCGCCAGCGCATCGACTAGCGCGCCCCCATGGTCTTCGTCGTGCAGCAGCAGAACCGGCGATACGCCGCCGGCGTCGCGATATACGAGGAGCAGCGTGCGGATTGTGCGTAAGAGGGCATCGGCTGGGGGCAGCGCATAGCTCGCCGCTCCTGTCGGACAGGCAGCGGCACACTGGCCGCACCCGGCGCAGATCTTCGCGTCGATCACGACATGATCGCCGGCCGGCGCGATCGCACTCGTCGGGCAGAGATCGAGGCAGCGGTGACAGCCGACGATCCCCGAGCGCGAATGGGCGCACAGCTCGGCGGTGAAATTGATGTAGCGCGGTTTGTCAAAGCTGCCGACGAGATCCTTCGCCCGCAAGACTGTCCGGAGGATCGCGGCGAGATCGCCCGGATCGGCGCGCAGATAGCCGTCGCGCAGATCGGCGGCCGGAAAGAGCGGCGCACCACCCGATATATCGAGCACGATGTCGCACTGCGACCGGGCTCCGTCGCGGGCCGGAGCGAATTTGAGGGCCGCGCGCGATGAGGGCAGCGGCACGGCGTAATCGTCTACGACGAGCTCGAACGCGCCGAGGTGGCCGGTGGCGGTGCGGACTGTCCCTTTGACGATCGGGAAATCGGTGGTGCGCGGCGGCGCGATCTCGCCGGGCCGCGAGAGGAGCACGGTCACATCGAGCGAATCCTTGAGGAGGCCCGCCGCCTCCAGGGCGCGCTCGTCGCGCCCGTAGATCAGCAGCACCCCCGCGCTTTCGAGCTGAACAAACGACGCCTCCGAGATCGGCAGGGCAGCGGCCGCCGCGAGCGCCGCCATCTTCGGACCCGCGTGCGCCGCATCGGTCGACCAGCCGGCGGTCTCGCGCAGATTGACGAAGCGCAAGTCGCTGTTCGTCTCCCCAGCAACCTCACTAAAGAGCGGCACCTCCTGCGTGCAGCCGACGGTGATCGGCACGCCGGCGGCGGCGAGCGCGCGAAACCGTTCGAGTTCGGCACGGCACAGCTGACGGCCGGCGACGATGTCGTGCCCCGGGCAGCCCTTCGCCAGCGCGCCCTTGTCGAGCGGCATCGTGTCTTCGCACGAGCAGACCATCAGCGTCGGCCGATCGGGCATCGCTCTCCCCGTCCGCGGCAGCACTGACCGCCGCCAATGCCGCTGCTATAATGGTCAAGGATTGGGCACGAGGCCATGGCGATTATGCCGCTGGAACGGCGCATCGGGATACGCGACCGCTCGGCGCGCGCACTCGACCTGCCGCCGCCGTTCCGGCTGGCGGCGTTGCGCGAGGCGGGTGATGCCTTCGCTCATGCCTCGGCCCATGCCGACGAACTTGGCGCCGGGACGCTGGTGTTCGTCGGCCGCTTCGACCTCGCGGAGTTCGCCGTCGTGCTCGAGCCGGAGGAGCCGCTGGCCGAGGCGCTCCGGGTGTTTTATGC
>JBARKH010000594.1:0-31132 GCA_049801295.1 Allostellaceae bacterium
GTAGGTGTAGTCGGCGTGGCCGGGGCGGAAGCGGTCGGCGATGTTGCGGTAGTCCTTCGAGCGCTGGTCAACGTTCTCGATCATCAGCTGGATCGGCGTGCCGGTGGTCAGGCCCTCGAAGGTGCCGGAGAGGATCTTGACCTCATCGGGCTCCTGGCGCTGCGTCGTATAGCGGGACTGCCCGGGCCGGCGCTTATCGAGCCAGTGCTGGATGTCGGCTTCGGCGAGCGGGATCTGCGGCGGCACGCCATCGATGACGACGCCGATCGCCGGCCCGTGGCTTTCGCCCCAGGTGGTGAAGCGGAACAGCGTGCCGAAAGTGTTGCCGGCCATCGTCCCGGCCCCGGCTATCCTGCCGTCGTTCCCGCGAAAGCGGGAATCCAGAGCCCCGAGGGCCATGCCGGTTGCCCTGGACCCCCGCTTTCGCGGGGGCGACGATCCGAGTGCGATACCGCGCGATCCATTCTCACACCACCGAAATATCGGGGGCGTCGGGGCGTTTCATGCCGACGACGTGATACCCGCAATCGACGTGATGCACTTCGCCGGTGACCCCGGAGGATAAGTCACTGAGCAAATACACCCCGGCGCCGCCGACTTCCTCGATCGTGACATTGCGCTGCAAGGGCGCGTTGAGCTGGTTCCATTTGAGGATGTAGCGGAAATCGCCGATCCCGGAGGAGGCGAGTGTGCGGATCGGCCCGGCCGAGATCGCGTTGACGCGGATGTTGTCGCCGCCAAGATCGGCGGCAAGATATTTGACGCTGGCTTCAAGCGCGGCCTTGGCGACCCCCATGACGTTATAGTGCGGCATCACCCGCTCGGCCCCGGCATAGGTCAGGGTCAGGAGGCTGCCGCCCTCGGTCATCAAGGGCGCCGCGCGGCGGCACACATCGGTGAACGAAAAGCACGAGATGTCGAGCGTCTTGAGGAAATTGGCGCGGCTGGTGTTGAGGTATTTGCCGGTCAATTCGTCCTTGTCGGAGAAGGCGATTGCATGCACGACGAAATCAATGCGGCCCCAGCGTTTCGCGAGGCCGTCGAACAGCGAATCGAGGCTGGGCTCGTCGGTGACGTCGGCATCGACGATCAAATCGCTGTCGAGGCTTTCCGCGAGCGGACGCACGCGCTTACCGAGCGCGTCGCCCTGATAGGTGAAGGCGAGCCGGGCGCCCTGGCCGTGCAGCGCCTTGGCGATGCCCCAAGCGAGCGATCGGTCGTTCGCCACGCCCATGACGAGCCCTTGCTTCCCGGCCATCAGGCCCATTGTCTGTCCCCTTACGCTCGGCTCCACTGCGCGCGGCCGGGCCGGGCCGCACCGCACCGCGGTCATCCTAACACGGCTCAGACCCCAAAGGTGAACCGGCTGCCGGTGTTCGACAGCACCAGGCGCTCCGGCATCTCGCGCGCCATCCCCGCGAGGAAGGCGCGCCCGCTGCAATGCATCGGCAGCACGACATCGGGATTGAGCGCCTTCAGTTCGGCGATCGTGTGCTCGACATAATCAGGCGGCGCGATGCCAAGGTGGAACCCGCCGATGACGGCGTGGAGCTTCTCGACATTGGCGACCGCCATCGCGGTCCGGATCGTGTTGATGAGGCCGCAATGGCCGCAGGAGGAAATCACCACGAGGCCGCGTCCCTCGACGATATAGCAGGTGGCATGCTCGTCGGGATGGCGGTCGGGGACCAGGCGGCCGCGCCGTTCCTCGGCGCTGTAATGGTCGGCCGGGGTCGGCTCGACGAGGGTGTTGGGCAACACCCGCTCGAAGGAGGCCCGCGCGATTTGGCCCGAGGTGAAGGGCCCCTCGAGCGCGTGGGCATGCTCGCACGCCACCGTCTCGACCCGCGAGGCGGCGAGCGCCGCGGCGTCGAGGGCGCCCCACGAGCGCGGCTCCGCGTCGCGCGAGCCCAGCCATTTCTCGCGGAACGCCAGATTGCCGCCGGTGAACAGTTTGAGGTCATCGCGCATCCGGCTGCGATGCTCTTCGACAAAGCCGACCATCCCGCCGTAATGGTCGCGATGCGCGTGGCTGAGAATGAGGCCGTCGAGCTTTTCGGGGGCGATCCCCAGGAGGTCGAAGTTGCGCAGGAGGATTTCCGGGGTATAGCCGAAATCGAGGAGGTACTGGCCACCTGCGCCAGCGCTTTTCGATTCGAGATGCAGCGAGAGGCCCCATTCGCCCGCCAGGGTCGTGGTCTCGCGGCCGGCAATGCGGCTGACATGCTCGACCTTGACATGGGCATGCGTCGCCTTCGGCATGAACTGGTCAAAGAACGAATCGACGACGACGCGCACCGACAGGGAGGTGACATGCGGCGCCTTGAACGGCTCGGCGGTTGCAAGAGTCATTGGGTTCCCTTTCGGATGTTGCGGCCCGGGGCGATCACCGGGCTGCCGGCGCCGATCACACCGGGATCGGGTATCACCACTGCGACGGCGGCAGCGAGGCGGTATTTTTTCATGGCCATGCGTGCGAACCGCGCCCGGATCAGCTTCCGGGCCGCCATCAAATCGCGGTACCGCCCGAGCCTTCAAGCGCTATTATCGCGCGATGCGGCACGACAGGCGAGTGATGAATCTGCGGCTGATCGCGGCGGCGCTTGGGCTCGGCGGAGCCGCGCTGGCGCCGGCTTTCGCCGGGCAGTCGGGGATCGATCTCGATGTGTCGCCGGGCTTGTGGCCGCAGGCCGATTCCGGAAAGCCGGCGGTCGTCCCGCCCTCGGTCACCGCGCTCGGGCAAAACCCGGCGGCAAGCTGCCCGCCGGCGCTACCGTGCGGAACCCGGCTCTTGGGGACGGTGCGCAGGAACGGCGCGGTCGAGGTTCAGATCCCGGCATTGCGATGGTAGCTGCAAGGCCGCCAGGGCGGGTTTGACTAGACCGGCCTGCCTGCGGAATCGAACAGCACAGAGACGGCCAGCATCTTGTCGACAGTGCGTCCGTCGCCGGCCAGCGGCACGATAAGGGTCTCGATCATCAGGTGCTTGGGGTCGCGGGTCCATAGCGGCGGCCCGCGGCGCCAGGTCGGACAGCCGGTGTCGGCCATGAAGTGAAACCGCTCGCGCGATTGCGGGTTGGCGATCAGCGCCGGGTGCACCTCATCGAGCCATTCGCCGGTGACCTCGCGGCCGAGCGAGCGCACCATCTCGGTCCCGCACAGGCGGTAGCGGTAGCGCAGGGGATCGCGAAAGACGTCGAGCATCCAGGCGCGCGACCATAATTGCGCGATATCCTCGGGGACCAGGTCCTGACGGCCGGGCAAGCGGTCGGGCGGCGCGATCGATCGCCAATAGTCGTAAAGCCGGTGCACCAGCGGGTGCCAATCGGCGCGATCCTGCGGGATGTCGTAACCGGTCCACCCGCCGAACTGGTCGACGGGTGCCGATGCTGTGTCACCGGTGGCGGGGGGATGATCGATCGCAGGCTGTAACATGGCGCATGATCGTGCGGGGCAAATCTTGGATTTTCGTTAACTGCGACTCAAATTCGGCGCTTACCGCGATATCATCCGATCGGCTGCGGCAACCGGCGCGAGGAGGAGGAGGGAAGATGGCAAACGAGGTTGCGGTTCCGGCGCGGTTCGAGATCGAGGTGCGCGATCTTGAATACCGCCGCCACGATGGGGCGCCGCTCCTGGCGCGCCTTTACCGGCCGGTCGGAGCCGGGCCGTTTCCGGCGCTCATTGATGTGCATGGCGGCGCCTGGGCGTCGGGTGACCGGCTCAACAACGCGCCGCTCGACGAGGCGCTGGCGAAAAGCGGCATCGTCGTCCTGGCGGTCGATTTCCGCATGCCGTCGCAGCACCTCTATCCAGACTCGATTGCCGACATCCATTACGCGACGCGCTGGCTCAAGGCGCATGCCCAGGAATTCGCCAGCCGGCGTGAGCTGGTCGCCGGCCTCGGCACCTCGAGCGGCGCCCATCAGCTGCTCCTCAGCGCTCTCATGCCCAGCGATCCGCGCTACAGCGCGCTGCCGCTCGCCGAGGCGCCGGCGGAGGATGCGCAGCTGCCCTATATCGTGCTGTGCTGGCCGATTGCGGACCCGCTCGCCCGCTACCGCATGGTCAAGGAGAAGGGCAATACCCGCCTCGTCGAGGCGCATGATGCCTACTGGCGCTCGGAAGCCGAGATGGAGGAGGGCAACCCGCAGCTGATCCTCGAGCGCGGCGAGGCGGTAACGCCGCTCCCGCAGGCGATCCTGCTGCAGGGCACCGCCGACGACAATGTCACTCCCGACATGGCCGACCGCTTTACCGCCGCCTACCGGGCGAAAGGCGGCAAGATCGATCTCCACAAATTCCCCGGCCAGCCGCACACCTTCGTCATGCGCGATCCCTCGAGCGAAGCGTCGCGCCAAGCCACCGAGCTGATCCGCGATTTCGTGCTGGCGCAGGCACCCCGATAACCCGCACGCTGATGACTGACGAGCGCGCGCCGGGCGCCGATACCGGACGCCTCGGCGGGCTCGATCTGTTGCGCGGACTCGCGGCGCTGGCCGTGACGCTGCCGCATTTCTTCGCGTATCGCGGCCTATTCCCCGATGCGGCAGAAGCGATCTCGGCGCTGGCGGTCGAAGTATTCTTCGTCCTCAGCGGCTACGTGCTGGCACCGCAGATCCTGTTGTGCCTTGGCGAGGGCCGGCCGCGCTATCTGGCGGTATTTCTTGCGCGCCGCTGGATGCGGACGATCCCGCCCTATCTCGTCGCCCTGATACTGATCTCGCTACTGACCCGGGAGGTCGGCGGCGCCGATTTCCTGCGCTACCTGTGCTACGTCCAAAACCTGTTCCGGCAGAGCAACGCCAACGATTATTTCTCGATCGCCTGGAGCCTGGCGGTCGAGGAATGGTTCTACATCGGCTTTCCCTCGGTGCTGCTTGTGGCTGCCTGGCTCTCCGGGCGCCGCGACCGGCGCTTCGCGACGATCGTCGCCGCCGGGTTCTGCGCTGCAATTGTCGTTGCCCGCACGGTATTCGGCGATTTCGCCGATTGGGGCGCGGCGGTGCGCCGCGTCGTCGCTTTTCGCCTCGATTCGATCGGCTACGGATTTCTGCTCTACCTGGCGGTCGAACAAGGCGGCAGCCGATTGCGCCGCCTGCCGGCCTGGGCGCTGATCCTCTTCCTGGCGCTGGCAACGGTGCTCGCCTACCTGGTGGTGACCGATATCGCCGCCACCGGGAACCGCCTGGCCGAGCATGTCTTTCCGTTCGCCGCCGCGGTGTTCGGCGCGCTGGCGATCCTCGTCGCGATCCGTACCGAGCGGGTGATCGAAGTTGTCCCGGCGCTGGCCTGGCTCGGCCGCTATCTCGGGCGCATCTCGTATTCGACCTACCTATTCCACATCATCCTCATTGAACTGATCGGCGCGCTCTTGCCCGCACTGCCCGCTGGCGTCCGTCTGGCATTGTTTCTTCTTGCCCTGTTCGCTCTCACCACCGCCTTCTACTACTCCTTCGAGCGGCCGATTTTGGCGGCGCGCCCACATTACCGCCGTCCTGCCGCGGTCGTTGCAGGGGAGGAACAGGCCGGTCTCACGGCCGCGAAATAGCGTTCAGCAGTCGCGACGACAGCACGCCCTCCGCCGCAACCGCGTGCCCCTCACCGTTCCAGTGCCGATCGCCCGGCATCTCGAAATGACTGCCGCTCTGCCGGTAGCGCTCGAAGAATATCGGGTCGAGATCGACCGTCTGATAACCGCGCGCCTCGGCCGCGGCGCGAAATTCCTGGCGCAGCCGATCGGTATCGCTGTCCTTTTCAGCGGCGGCGAGCTCCGGGTAGCGAAACCCATCCATCACGAACAGGACCCGATCGGCCGGTAAACCCGAGAGCCGCGAAAGATCTCGAAAAAAATCGGCAATGACGCCGTTTGCCGCCGCGAGGCGGGCAGTTTGCGCATCCGCCGCGGCGGGCTCGGCGACGGCGGAACGCAGCGGCGCCAGGCCGGCGATCCGCGCCGCGCTCAGCGTCCGGTCGAGCCGCAAATTGAGCACCAGGTACCGGAGCAGCGCGCTGTGTCGCACCGCGAGCCGCAGCCAGCCCGGCCGATACGGAACCAGCCGCAACCGCCGGTCATTTCCGGCGCCGGCATAGACCCACATGCCGAGCGGCGCGTTGTAGATGATATCGCTTTCGGCGAAATCGTAATTGGCGATGTTGAACACGATTGCGCGGGCCCCGAACTCACGCACGGCGTAGCCGGCATAGACGGGGAATTCGCTGAGCGGCGCCCCCGACGCGGCGACGCTGTAGACCCGGAAGCGGCCCTTCAGCGCGGCGGCGAGCCGGCCCTGCACGGTCTGGGCATAAGACACCATCGCGGCCTCGATGTAGGAATCGCCGATAACCGCGATCAGCGGCAACGGGTCGTCGCGGCTGTAATCCTGATCGTTGACCCAGCCGGCATTGTTGGTTCGGCCGCGGTTGACCTGGTGCAGCCGCCAGCCCTGCGAATAGACGAACCGCCGATTGGGCTCGAAATGAAAGATCGGCTGCCGCTCGCTGACCGCGACGCTGCTCAGCCCGGTCGCCACGGGCAAAAAGCGTAGCACCATTTCGGCCGCCGCGAGATAGCCGGCGGTAACGATCGCGACCGCCAGCAGGGAGCGCAGCCGGATCCGCGCCACCGGTCCCCTGGGGCCGGTTGTCACGTGCGCCTCGCTAAAGCCGGGTGTAGGTGAACGGCATCAGCCCGACGCCCTCGCTCAACAGGATCAACCCGCCGAAGATCACCGTCATCACCACAATCGGCACCCAAAACCGCTTGCGCACGCGCAGAAATCCCCAGAGTCGAGCGAGGCCGGCCAATTCACCCTCCCGCGCCCGGCGCGCCAGGCGACCGAGCTGATCCGCGATTTCGTGCTGGCGCGGGCGGCAATGTTGCTCAGGTCTGCTTGATCAGCAACGCCGCGCCGTGCTTCAAAAATTCATCGACGCGTTCGACCGCCGCATCGATCTGGCTCTGCGGCCCTGTCAAGACCTGCTGGCTGCGCGCGGCGACTACGCTCGGATCCTCCCCGGCCATGCTTTCCAGCGCATGCGAGAGGGCGACAAGGGCGGTCTGATGGTCATTGAGCGGCTGGCGCGGCGGCGGCACCACGGGCGTCAGCTCAGCGGGGACCGCGGAAATCGACGGAGGCGTGTCGGTCCTGGCCGTTCCTCCCAGGGCACTCGCAAAACTCCTGGCCTGGGCGGACCGCTCGCCCAGCGGGCCGAGCCGCCATTTTTCGATCAGGTATTTCAGAAGGCTGGTGTGGTCCAATTGTTCTTTGAACACGGTGTTGGCGGCGAAGGGCGACACCAGGAGCGCCGGCACCCGCACCCCGAGCCGGTCGAAGGTATATTCCTCCTGGTGGTGGTCGGGCGGGACCGCGGCGGGCGGCGCGACGTGGTCGTAAAACCCGCCGTGCTCGTCGAACAGGATGACCAAAAGGGTCGTGTTCCACAGGTTCTCGTTGGCACGCAGCGCGTTATAAACGCTGGCGATCAGCGCCTCGCCCGCGAGCACGTCGTGCGAGGGATGGTCGTCATTGGCGCCCGGCTCCAGATAGGCCGGCTCGATAAACGCAAATGCCGGGAAGTCGCCCTCCCTCGGGTTTGCGACATCCGTGAAAAAATCACGCATCGGTTTGTAGCACTTGGCGTTGCCCGGCTCCCATTGATGGGTCAACAGCAGCGATAGCGGGGTGTCGCCGTGATAGACGGCCCAGTTGCGCACTCCGGTTTCATTGAGCCGGTCGAAGATCGTCGGCTGGTCGTACCAGTGCAGGTTCAGATCCATCAGCCCGCCCGGCATGTCGACCTGCCCGAGCGAGGTTCCGCTCATCAGGAACAGGCGGTTGGTCCAGGTCGGCCCCGGCACCGATGAAAACCAGTGGTCGCACACGGTGAAGTTTTCCGCCAACGCGTGCAGGGCGGGCAGGGTGCCCCGCGCGTGATATTTCATGACCTCCCGGCGGGCATCGTCGTCCTTGAGCATTGGGTACGACGTCGCATAATCCTCGACGAAGCCGCCGTTGGGATTCCCGCCGGCATCCTGCTTCAGCTGCAGCAGCACGTGCGGCGTCTCGTGGCGCGGGTCTTCGACAAGGATCCGCGCGGCGCCGTCCTGCTGCGGGAATGCGCGGCCCTCGAACTGGTTGCTGCGCGGCGCACCCCCCGGCGGAACGCCGTCGATCTCGGGCTTTACCGCCTGGAGGGCTCCGAGCATGTGATCGAAAGAACGGTTCTCCAGCGCCAGGACGATCACGTGCGCAATCGGATCGGCACTCGGAGCTGCAGCCGCGGTGCTCCTGGCCATTCGGCGGTCCCTCTACCGCGCCAGCCGGTTGGCGGCGACCGAGCCGTCCTTGATGACGAGGGCGACGCGGTTGATGTCGCGCAGCAGGGTGATGTCGGCCAGCGGGTCGCCGTTGACGACGACGAGGTCGGCGAACTTCCCGGGTGCCAATGTGCCGAGATCGGCTTCCTGGCCGAGGCATTCGGCGGCCCAGCCGGTCGCCGCCTGCAGGGCCTGCATCGGGGTCATTCCGGCCCGCACCAGGCAGTCGAGTTCACCGGCATTGGCGGGGTGACCGTGTCCGCCGGCGTCGGTCCCGGCGACGATTTTGACCCCGAGCGACAGCGCTCGCCGGATGCTCAGCATGTGATGCTCATAGAGCGCCAGGGCGCGCTCGCGGACGTGCGGCTGCGGCGATTTCCGGTGGTATTCGTAGACGAGCAATGTCGGCACAAAGAAGATGCCGTGCTCGGCCATATGTTCGAGATGGCTAGGGTCCTCGTCGAGGTATGACCCGTGCTCGATCGAGTTGACCCGGGCCTCGATCGCGATGTCGAGCCCGCGCCCGCCCAAGGCATGGCACATGACGCGGCGGTCGAGGGCTTGCGCCTCGTCGACCAGGGCCTGCATTTCGTCGAGGTTGAAGGCGCCGTCACGCGGCCCGTGTCCGGGCCGCGAGCTGGCGCCGCCGGTGGTCGCGCATTTGATGACATCGGCCCCGGCCCGCACCATCCGGCGCACCGCCGGCCGCACATCGGCGAGGCTGTTGCAGACGCTTTCCGGCAGTAACGGATCCCCTGGGATGCAGCAGCAATCGTCGAGCGGCAGGCCGGACGGGCTGACCGCGTCGCCGATGCCGCCGATCGGCGAGATGATCGACAGCGACAAGACAAGCCGTGGTCCCTCGATCAGCCCCTCCTCGATCGCGCGCTTGAAGCCGACATCGCATCCGGCGGCGTCGCGGATCGTCGTGTAGCCGGCGGCGAGGGTGTTTTTGAGGACCGCGGCGGTGCGCAGGTGGCGCGTCGACTGCGGCTCGTCGAGCCGCCAGCGATGCGCCAGATCGTAGCGGTGATTGGCCATGTGGTCGTGGCAGTCGATGAGCCCGGGGAGGATCGTCATGCCGGAGCAATCGATGATCTCCGCGCCGGCCGGGAAGTCGCTCTGGCTGCGCGTCGTGACCGATGCGATCCGGTTGCCGTCGATGACGATTGTCGCACTGCTGACCGGACCCGCGCCGGTGCCGTCGATCAGCCGCCCATTCTTCAATACGATCATGGCCTGCCCTCCCCTAAATGCCCCTCACCCCAACCCTCTCCCCGCATGCGGGGAGAGGGAGCAGACAGGCGACCCCATAAACCCCCTCCTCCGCATGCGGGGGAGGGTTGGGGTGGGGGTTTTCCGGCTACAGCGCCGGTCGCCTCCCGCGCCATGGCGTCGCCACCTCGTAGGCGTGGGCGGCGCGCAGCACGGTCGCATCGGCGAAGCGCTTGCCGACGATCTGGAACGACAGGGGCAACCCCGCATCGGTGTAGCCGCAGCACACCGACATCGCCGGGCTGCCGGTGACGTTGAAGGCGATCGTCAGGCTCGGGCGTTCGAGGATCGCGAATTTGGGAACCTCGTCGATTTTCGGGGCTTCGCTGGGCGCGGCCGCGGTCATCACGAGGTCGAGACCCTCCATCGCATGGTCGAGCTCCACCACGAGCTCGCGACGGCGGCGCAGCGCCTGCACGTAATCGGCGCCGGTGACGAGCCCGGCCAAGGCCATGCGGTCGCGGAAAATCTCGCCGTAATCGGTAAACCGCGTGCGCAGGTTGGCCTCGTGGATCGCGTAGGCCTCGCACTGCATGATCGCCATGCCGCAGGCCGCCCAATCGGGGAGCGGCGACAGCGTCAGCTCGCGAACCGTGCAGCCGAGACCCTCGTAGGTTTGCGCCGCCGCCGCGATGGCGTCTTTTGTGGCGGCGTTGGCCTCGTTGTCGCGCTCGTAGAAATGGCGGACGAGGCCGATGCGCAGCCCCCGGGCGCCGCCGGCAAGCGCGGCGCGGTAATCCGGGATCGGCACATTGGCGCTGCCCGGATCGGCGGTGTCGTGCCCGGCCATCGCCTGAAGCATGATCGCGTTATCCTCGGCGGTCCAGGCGAGGGGCCCGGCATGATCGAGCGAGAAGGCGAGGGGGAGAATGCCCATCCGGCTGATGAGGCCGTAGGTCGGCTTGATCCCGGCGAGCCCGCAATAAGCCGCCGGGCCGCGGATCGAGCCGCCGGTGTCGCTGCCGGTGCCGCCAAGAACAAGCCCGGCGGCGACCGAGGCCCCGGTGCCGCTGGAGGAGCCGCCGGTGAAGCGGGTCGTATCCCACGGGTTGCGCGCCGGCGGCCAGGGCAGATCGAACGAGGGGCCGCCCAATGCGAATTCATGGGTCGCCAGCTTCCCCATGACGATGGCGCCCGCCTCGCGCAACTTTTTCACCGAATAGGCGTCGGCCTTCGGCACATGGTCCTGCATGACCTTGGAATGGCCGGTGGTGGCGACCCCGGCCGTTTCGTAGATGTCCTTGAGTCCGATCGGGATCCCGTGCAGCGGCCCGCGGTATTTGCCGGCGGCGATCTCGGTTTCGGCGGCGCGGGCGTCGCGGCGCGCCTCATCGGCGAGGAGGCGGATAAAGCTGTGAAGCTTGCCGTCGAGCCGCGCGATACGGTCGAGCCGGCTGTCGACGAGTTCGACCGGCGACAATTCCTTCTTTTCGATGAGCTGCGCGGCTTCGGCGATCGTCAGGAAATCGGCGACCATGGCTTAGCCCTCCGGAAAGCGCACGACATGCGCCGGCTCGGCGGCGACATCGCGCCCGCCGGGCGGCCGCAGCCGCCTCTGCACATCCTCGAGGAGAGGCGTCGCCGCGGTGATCTCGTCGCGCTCCTTCGCCGGCACATCGAGCCCAAGCCGGGCCAATGCCGCATCCAATTCCTGTCGGGTCATGACTGCC
Source organism: Allostellaceae bacterium (assembly GCA_049801295.1). GTDB lineage: Bacteria > Pseudomonadota > Alphaproteobacteria > ATCC43930 > CGMCC-115725 > DATARH01. Next base: position 11,266 of record JBARKH010000594.1, read on the forward strand.
TCCAATCGGTTGGCCGTAAGCCCCCACCGAGCCACTTCAGCGCCAATTCCCCTTCGCTTCCCGGAGCGGAGTGCCGGCTTCGGCGAGGCGGCGCAACAAGGGCGAGGGGGCCCAGCGTTCGCCGTAGCGCTGATGCCAGGCGGCGATCTGGTTGTAGACTTCGCGCACCCCGATGGTGTCGGCCCAGTACATCAGGCCGCCGCGATAGCGCGGAAAGCCGAAGCCGTAGAGCCACATCACATCGACGTCGCTGGCCCGCAGCGCCTTTCCTTCGTCGAGGATCCGGCAGGCTTCGTTGACGCTGGCGAAGAGGAGTCGCCTGAGAATTTCCTCGTCGGTGAAGCTGTGCTGCTCGACGCCCATTTCGGCCGCGGTCTCCTTGATGATGCGGGTGACCTCGGGGTCGGGATGGGGCGTCCTGTCGCCCGGCTCGTAGCGGAACCAGCCCTTGCCGTTCTTCTGGCCGAGCCTGCCGGCTTCGACGATGCGGTCGGCGATCGGCTGCTTCCGGTAGTTCGGATACTGCGCCGCCCGGCGTTTCCGCGTGTCGTAGCCGATATCGAGCCCGGAGAGGTCGGAAGTCGCGAAGGGGCCGATCGGATAGCCGAAATCGACCATCACCTTGTCGATCTGCTCGGGGAGCGCGCCCTCTTCGAGCATGATGATCATCTCGGTCGAAAACGGCGCGCGGCTGCGATTGGCGAGAAAGCCGTCACCATTGCCGGCGAGCCCGCTGACCTTGCCGATCTTGCGCCCCAGCGCCATCGCGCTGGCGATCACGTCAGGCGCGCTTTTGCTCCCTTGCACCACCTCGAACAGTTTCATGACATTGGCCGGGGCGAAGAAATGCGTGCCGGCGACATCCTGCGGGCGCTTCGTCGCATTGGCCATGATGTCGATGTCGATGCCCGAGGTGTTGGAGTAGAGGAGCGCGCCGGGCGGCATCACCGCATCGAGCTTCTTCCAGACGTCCTCCTTGACCGAGATCTGCTCGAAGACAGCTTCGATGACGACATCGCAATCGGCGAGATCATCGATGCTCGCGACGGGGTGGATGTGCGCGAGCCGCCGCTCCATCTCGTCCTGCGCGAGGCTGCCGCGCTTGACGCTGGTTTCGTAATTGCTGCGGATGCGGGCCATGCCGCGGTCGAGCGCCTCCTGTGTCGCGTCGGTAATCTTCACCTCGAAGCCGTTGTCGGCGAAGCTCATCGCGATCCCGCCGCCCATCGTGCCGGCGCCGACGACGGCCGGATGGTCGGTCGGGCGCAGCTTGGTGTCGGCCGGGATGTGCGGCAGCTTCGCCACCTCGCGCTCGGCGAAGAAAGCATAGCGCAGCGCCCGCGCCTCGGCGGAATTGACCTGCTCGTCGAACAGTTTGCGCTCGAGCGCGCAACCCTCGTCGAAGGGCAGGGTGGTGGCGGCCTCGACCGCCTCGATGCAGGCATAGGGCGCACGCTGGTTGCGGGCGCGCCGGGCGATCGCCTTGCGGGTCGCCTCGAAGAGGGCGGGCGTCCCCTCGGCAAGCTTGTCGCTGCGGTCGCGGATGCGCGGCAGCGGGCGCTTATCGGCAATGCGGCGGGCGAACGCGATCGCGCCGCCCTTGAGGTCGGCTTCGGGCACGATCTCGTCGATGATCCCAAGTTTTTCGGCCTCGGCCGCCGGCACATGGCGCCCCGAGGTGATCATCTCGACCGCCGCTTTCGGGCCGATGAGGCGGGGCAGCCGCTGGGTTCCGCCGGCGCCCGGCAGAATGCCGATCTGCACCTCGGGCAAGCCCACCTTGGCGCTCGGCACCGCGACCCGGTAATGGCAGGCGAGCGCGGTTTCGAGCCCGCCGCCCAGGGCATAGCCGTGGATCGCGGCAACCACCGACTTTGGGCTCTCGTCCAGCAGATCATAGGGGCGCCGGCCGGTCGGCGGGGTCGAGGGCCCCTTGCCGAACTGCCGGATATCGGCGCCGGCGATAAAGCTCCGGCCCGCGCCGATCAGCACCATCGCCTTGACCGCCGGGTCGGCATTCCCTTTGTCGACCGCGGCGACAATGCCCTCGGGCACCCCCGGCGACAGCGCGTTGACCGGCGGGTTGTCGATCGTGATGACGCCGATCCCGTTTACCGTCTCGAAACGGACCAGCTCGCGTTCGGACATTTTTTACTCCTATGAATGTTCACCTCGGAGACACGGAGAGCGCGAAGAAGACCAGAATTTTATATCGAGGATAAAAGATCAGGTAAAGACTGCGATGGAGTCTTGGCGCTTTGCGGTCTTTGTGTTTCCTTCGTTTCCTTTGCGGTAAATTACTTATTCTCGGTGGTCTCCGCGTTTCCGTGGTTAGCCTACTACACCGTTGCCGCTGTCCCCAATATCACCGTGCTCTGCGACGAGAGGACGCCGCCGTTGCCGTGGGCTATCGCGGTTTCGGCGCCCTTGACCTGGCGCGCTCCGCATTCGCCGTGCAGCTGCCGCACCGCCTCGATCAACAGGAAAAGCCCATACATGCCGGGATGGCAATAGGAAAGGCCGCCGCCATTGGTGTTGACCGGCAACCCGCCGCCGGGCGCGAGATGTCCGCCCTCGACAAAGCGCCCGCCCTCGCCCTTCGGACAAAACCCGAGATCTTCGAGGAAGAGGATCGGGTTGATCGTGAAGGCGTCGTAGAGCTCGACGACGTCGATGTCCGGCGCTGTTAGGCCGGCCATCGCATAGGCCTGCCGCCCGGACTCTAGCGCTCCGGTCACGGTCAGATCGGGCATGCTCGAAATGTTGGCGTGGGTGATCGCTTCGCCCTGCCCGAGCACGTAAACCGGGGGCTTTTTGAGGCTTTTCGCGCGTTCGGGTGTTGTCAGCACGATGGCGCCGCCGCCATCGGTGACGAGGCAAATGTCGCGCACGGTGAAGGGGTAGCTGACCATGCGCGCGCCAAGAACCTCGGGGATCGTCAGCGGCTTTTTCTCCCAGGCTACGGGATTGAGCAAGGCCCATTGCCGCGCCGCAACGGCGACCTCGGCCAATTGCTCGCGGGTCGTGCCGAACTCGTGCATGTGGCGCGAGGCGGCCAGCGCATAGGCGGTCGAGGGCAGGAACGGGCGGTATGGCGTCTCGTAGGGATTAGTTTCGCGCACCGAAGCCTGGCGCCGCCCGACGGTGCGCTGGGTCGAGCCATAGGCGATGACGGCGACCTGGCAGAGGCCGAGCTGGAGCGCGGCAAGCGCGTGGCCGACATGGAACATGAACGAGGAGCCGCCGAGGATCGTCGTGTCGATGAACGAGGGCGAGATCCCGAGATATTCGCTCAAGGATAGCCCCGACGTTCGGCTCTGGGTCGCCGCGCAGAGGAGGCCGTCGACATCCTTCAGCGCGAGGCCGCAATCATCGAGCGCGCGGGTGATGCCCTGCGCCATCAGATCGATGACGTTCATCCCGTCGGCGACCTGGCCGAGATCGCTTTCGGCGGCGCCGACAATCGCCGCTCCGCCGCGCTTGAGGGCACTCATCTCGCACCCTCCGCCGGCACGAACACAGGATAAGCCGGCTCGTCGCCGCCCGGTTTATGGACGCGAAAGCGCACCCTGAGGCCGATCCTGACCGCCATCGGATTGATCTCCTCGACCCGGCTCATCAGCCGGAAGCCCTCGTCGCAATCGATGAGGGCGACATTGTAGGGCTCGCCCTGCGCCGGATGAGTGACCGTCGTCGCGTAGACCGTGCCGAGCCCCGAGGCGACGCGCCACTCGAGCGCGGTCGAGCCCGAATAGGGACAGACAAGGCGCGGATAGAAAACCGCGCGCCCCGCTGCGGGGCTCCACTGATAGGCCAATTCCCCCTTGTCGAGATGGCTCTGATAGACCGCCAGCGACGATTGTTCCATCAAACGCTCCTGCCTTGCCGAACCGGATTTTGTCGGCTTGCCCGAGCGGCAGCAAGCGACGCGAATGCGGTAAAATGTTGCCGGATTGCCTAGGCCGCTTTCGCCGTTGCGGCGCCCGCGCGGCCGGCGGCGCGGATCAGGTCGCTCGCCTTCTCGGCGATCATGATCGTGGCGGCGTTGGTGTTGCCGGAGATGACCGTCGGCATGACCGAGGCATCGATGACGCGCAGGCCTTCCATCCCGTGCACGCGCAATTCGCTGTCGACGACCGCGCCCTCGTGCGGCCCCATCATGCAGGTCGAGGTCTGGTGGAAGGTGGTGCTGCCGGTCTTTTTGGCGTGTTCGAGGAGGCCCTGGTCGCTGTCGGTTTCGGCGCCGGGCCAGAATTCCTCGGCGACGTATTGCTTCATCGTCGGGGTCTGGAAAATCCGCCGCGAGATTTTGAGGGCGGCGATCATCGTCTCCTGGTCGGCGCGCGCGGCGAGGTAGTTCGGCTGCATCGCCGGCGGGACGCTCGGGTCGGGGGACTTGATGCGCAGCCAGCCGCGGCTTTCCGGCCGGCACGGGATCGCCACCAGGGAGCAGCCGGGGAACGGGTGCATGGCTTCCCCCGGCTTATCGAAGCTGCCGGCGAGGAACTGATATTGGCAATCGGGCGAGGCGAGGCCTTCGCGGGTCTTGGCGAAGAGGCCGATCGGCGCCGCCCCCATCATCAACGCGCCACGCCGCCCGAAGATGTATTCGAGCCCGGTCTGCACCTGGCGCACCCAGCTGCGCGAGATCTCGTTCAATGTGTTGGCGCGCGCCGCCTTATAGATGAGGCGGCAGCCGAGATGGTCTTGCAGATTGTCGCCGACCCCCGACAGTTCGTGGACGACTTCGATGCCATGATCGCGCAATAACGCGCCCGGGCCGACCCCGGAGAGCTGCAAAAGCTGCGGCGACAATAAGGAGCCGCCGGCGAGAAGCACCTCGCGCCGCGCGCCCACCCGGCGAATGGCGCCGCCCTGGTTATATTCGAGGCCGATCGCGCGCTTCCTCTCGAACAGCACGCGATGCGCGAAGGCGCGGATCTCGACCGTAAGGTTGGGGCGCTTCATCGCCGGGCGCAGATAGGCGATTGCCGCGCTGCACCGGCGCATCCCGCGCACGGTCAGCTGATAATTGCCGACGCCTTCCTGCTCGGCGCCGTTGAAATCGGGGTTGGCGGGAAAGCCGGCCTCCTGCGCGCCTTGGGTGAAGGCGTCGTGCAATTCGTGCGGCGCGCGCAGGTCGGAGATGTCGAGGGGACCTCCCGCCCCATGATAATCGTCCGCGCCGCGCTCCTGGTTTTCGGTGCGGCGGAAATAGGGAAGCACATCGTCATAGGACCAGCCGACATTGCCGAGCTGGCGCCAATAGTCGAAATCCTGGCGCTGGCCGCGGATGTAGATAAGGCCGTTGATCGAAGAGGAGCCGCCAAGCACTTTTCCACGCGGCCACGAGATGCGCCGCCCGCCGAGCCCCGGCACCGGCTCGGTTTCGAACTGCCAGGTGATGCCCGGGTTATAGATGTTGCGATAAAAGCCGGCCGGAACATGGATCCACGGGTTGGTGTCCCGGCCCCCCGCCTCGATCACCAGCACCTTCGTCGCCGGATCGGCCGACAGTCGATTGGCCAGCACGCACCCAGCCGAGCCGGCGCCAACGATGACAAAATCGTATTCCGCGTCGAATTGCATAGCGTTTCGCCTCATGCCCGGTGGAGCGGCGCCTCGGTGCGCTCCTGCAGCGCCTCGATCGTCAGGCCGGGAACCATGTCGATGACGACGAAACCCTTCGGGGTCACGTCGATGACCGCGAGATCGGTGTAGACGCGCTTGACGCAACCCGCCGCGGTCAGCGGATAGGAGCATCGGCGCAGGAGGCGCGGCTCGCCGGAGCGGGTCGTGTGCTCCATGACGACCCAGATGCGCCTTGCGCCGGCCGCGAGGTCCATCGCCCCGCCGATCGCCGGGGCGTTGTCGTCGTCCGAACGCGCCCAATTGGCGAGGTCGCCGTTTTCTGCGACCTGAAAAGCGCCGAGCACGCACAGATCGAGGTGGCCGCCGCGGATGAGGGCGAAGCTGTCGGAATGGCTCATATAGCTGGCGCCGGGACGCAAGGTCACATACTGGCTGCTCGCGTTGATCAGCCAGCGGTTGATCTTGTCCGGTGCGGGCGCCGGGCCCATGCCGAGGATGCCGTTCTCCGAATGGAAGACGACCTCGCGTTCGGGCGGCACGTAGTTGCTCACGAGCGTCGGGATGCCGATGCCAAGATTGACCGACCATCCTTCCGGGATGTCCTGCGCCAGACGCGCGGCCAAGGCGTCGCGTTCGAGCGGCTGCCAGTTCACGTTTTCAGCCATGACGGCCTCCTTTTTTTGCAAACCCAACATCCGTCATGACCGGGCTTGGCCCGCTCATCCACGCCTTTGCCGCCGTGGGTTCGTGGATGGCCGGAACAAGTCCGGCCATGACGATTGGGAGTGCCATTGGCGTCACTAGGTCTTGAGCGGCGGGTCGCCGGCGGCGACATGCACCAGCCGGTTGACATAGACCCCGGGGGTGGCGATTTCCTCGGGCGACAATTCGCCCAGTTCAGCCATGTGCTGGGTCTGGGCGATCGTCAGTTGCGCTGCCGCGGCCATGACGGGATTGAAGTTCCGCCCGGCGTCGCGGTAGACGAGGTTGCCCCAGCGGTCGGCGCGCCACGCCTCGACGAGGGCAACATCGCCGTAGATCGCGTGTTCGAGGATGTATTCGCGCCCGGCGAAGACGCGCGCCTCCTTGCCCTCGGCGAGTTTGGTGCCGGCTCCGGTCGCCGTGTAGAAGGCGGGGATCCCGGCCGCGGCGGCGCGAATGCGCTCGGCCAGCGTGCCCTGCGGCAGGATTTCGAGTTCGATCGCGCCGCGGGCGAAGACCTCCTCGAAGATGACCGAGCCGCGGCTGCGGGCAAAGCTGCAGACGATCCTCCTGACCCGGCCCTCACCGATGAGGCGCGCCACCCCTTCGCGCCCGCGCCCGGCGGTGTTGTGGACGACGGTGAGGTCCTTGGCGCCCTGCTCGATGAGGCCGTCGATCAAGGCGAGCGGCTCGCCGACCTGGGCAAACCCGGCGACCAGCACGGTCGAGCCGTCCTTGATCCCGGCCATCGCCTCGGCCACCGAGCGGACTCTCTTGTCGATCATGCGCGCTCCGCCCTTCCGATGTTCGCCCGGTTGATTTAACCGGAAGCGCACGGCAAGGGGAACCCAAGATGACGATGTTGAGCGATGCGGCTTCCGCGCCCGGGCAACGGCGCGCAACACGTAATTGGCGTCGGTCCGTTGTAACAAGCCGTCCTTGTTCCTACTTTGTTCGGATGGTGCGGGAGCTGCTCGATCGGGTTTCAGAGGGTTTTCAACCCTCCCGCGAAATCCACCTGATCCTGGCCTGATGTATCAGGTGACGGGATCGCGTGACAAAACTGCAAGTTGCGCAGCTCGGCCGATCGGCGATGTAATCACCGGTGTAAGTACGGCAGAGGGAGATTCCAGATGCCCTCAATGATCCTCGTTGGCGATGTGAACCTGATGAATGTCCCCGATCCCGCAGTGCCGTTCGCGCGGGTGGCTGAGGAACTGCGCGCGGCCGACCTCGTCTTCGCCAACCTCGAATGCTGTCTCTACCAGCCGCCCGGTGGCCATGCGGTCGAGCGGGAAGGCTTCTTCGCCGACCCCGAGATTGCCGGCGAGGCGCTGAAGATCGGTGGGATCGCGGCGGTCGGGCTCGCCAACAACGTCAATTACGGCGCCGCCGCGATAGCGGGCTCGATCGCCCAGCTCGACCGCCTCCAAATCGCCCATTGCGGGGCGGGCACCGATCTCGCTCGGGCGTGCGCGCCGGCGATCGTGCGGGCAGGCGGGCTCAGTGTCGGCATTGTCCAGCGCAGTTCGGTCTACTGGCCCACCGACCACGAAGCGAGCGAGCGCGCCGCCGGCATCGCGGTCATCCCTGGCCACACCGCCTACCAGGTGCCGTCGCACAAAATCCGGCGCGAGATGCCGCCGATGAACCGGCCGGGCATTCCACCCGTCATCCTGACTTGGGCCGATCGCGCCTACCTCGCTGCCTTCGCCGACGACATCGCGGCCTTGCGCAGAGCGGCCGACATCGTCGTCGCGTCGTGCCATTGGGGGCTGGGCGAAGAAGTCCTCGACTATATGAGCGAGATCGCCCACGCGGCGATCGAGGCGGGCGCCGACATCGTGATCGGGCACGGGCCGCATTACTCGCTGCCGGTCGAACTCTATCGCGGCAAGCCGATCTTCTACGGGCTCGGCAGCTTTTCGTTCCATACCGGCCATGGCGGACGGCGCCACGGCGATTGGATCGGCATGATGGCGCAAGTCGAGGCCGGGCAGGGCGGCGTCAGCGCGGCGCGCTTCCGTTTCGTGCGCCACAACGCGAAGAACGAGACGGTGCCGTGCGCGCTGTCGGCGGAGGGAGCGACCTTCGACCGCCTCGTCGCCAAAAGCGCCCCGCTCGGCGCCCGCCTCGCCGCCGAGGGCGACTGGGTGCGCCTGGCGCTATAGCGCCAGGAGCCGGTCTCGCAACGCTGCATCCCCACGCAACTCGGCCGCCGGGCCGGTAAAGCGGATATTGCCCTTTTCGAGGACGTAGACGCGGTCGGCGAGAGCCAGCGAAAAGTCGACGCCCTGCTCGGCGAGGAGGATCGTCAGGCCCTGCGCCTTCAATTCGCCGATCTTGGCGAGCAGCGCCTCAACGACCAGCGGCGCCAGACCCTCCGAGGGTTCGTCGAGCAGCAGGAGTTCGGGGTTGCCCATCAGCGTGCGCGCGATCGTCAGCATCTGCTGTTCGCCGCCCGAGAGAAAGCCGCCCGGCCGGTTTCTCAATTCGCGCAACACCGGGAAGAGCTCATAGACCGCGGCAATGTTCCAGCGCCCCGGACGGCGCGCCGCGCGCGCGGCAATATCGAGGTTCTCCCAAACCGTCAGTTCGGCGAAGACGCGGCGGTCCTCGGGGACAAAGCCGATCCCGGCACGCGCCACCCGGTGCGGGGGCCAGCCCGCGATATCGCGGCCCTTCCACACGACCCGCCCGCTCGTCGGCCGCACCAATCCCATCACCGAGCGGATCGTCGTCGTCTTGCCGACCCCGTTGCGGCCGAGCAGGCAGACGCACTCCCCCGCCGCGATGTCGAGCGAGAGGCCGAACAGCACCCGGCTGAGACCATAGGCGGTGTGGAGGTCCTCGACGGCAAGCAGCGTCGTCATTGCGTGTGGACGAGCCCGTGGCCGAGATAGACCCGCCGCACCTCGGGGTCGTTGCGCACCTCGGCGGGCGCGCCTTCGGCGATCACCCGTCCCTGATGCAGCACCGCGATCTTGCGCGCGATCTGAAACACCACCTCCATGTCGTGCTCGGTGAACAGGAGGGTCAGCGAACGCTCGGCGGCGATCCGCTCCAACAGCGCGATCGTCTCGTGCGTCTCGCTCGCCGACATGCCGGCGGTCGGCTCGTCGAGCAGCAGCACTTGCGGGTCGCTGGCCAATGCGAGGCCCAGCTCCAGCTGCTTCTGGTTGCCATAGCTGAGGGTGCCGGCGACCGTGTTTTCTTCGCCGGCAAGCCCGATCGAGGCGAGGAGAGCGGCGGTCTCGTCGCGGTAGAGCGCCTCGGAGCGCGCCCAGAAATTGCGGCCGCGGCGGTGATGCACGAGATAGGCCGCCTGGAGATTTTCGAACACGGTCAGTTGCGCGAAGATATTGGTGCGCTGGAACGAGCGACCGATCCCCATCCGGCAGATGCGGTGCGGCGCTGCGCCGGTGATGTCGCGGCCGTCGAGCGTGACCCTGCCGCTATCCGGCCGCAGATGCCCGGTAATCAGGTTGAACAGCGTCGACTTGCCGGCGCCGTTGGGGCCGATCACGGCCGCGATCTGACGGGTATCGACCGTCAGGCTGACATCGCTCACCGCGCGGAAGCCGGCGAAAGATTTATTGAGGCCGGAGACTTCAAGCACGGCGGGCGTTCCGCAGGCGGGTCCACAGGGTGTCGATCCCGCCGACGATCCCGCCCGGGAAGGCGAACAGCAGCAGCAGCAGGATCGCGCCGAGCACGAACGACCAATACTCGGTGTAGTCGGTGATCTCCTGGTTGAGCCAAACCAGTGCCGCGGCGCCGACCGGCGGCCCCCAGAAATAGCCCATTCCGCCGAGGATCGTCATGATCATGACTTCGGCCGATTTCGACCAGAACACGTAATCGGCGAAGACCCCGCGGCTGAAAATTCCATAAAGCGCGCCGGCGAACCCGGCAAAGGTGCCGGCGACGACAAAGGCGGCGAGCTGATAGGCGCGCACGTTGACGCCGATAAAGGCGGCCCGCTCTGGGTTGTCGCGGATCGCCGTCAAGACCCGGCCGAACGGCGAGCGCACGATCCGGTGCAACACCGCCAGCGACACCGCGATCAGCACCAGCGACAACAGGTAGAAGCGGTCCCCGATCGACAGATCGCCCAGTCCGGGGATCGCCGAGATCCAATCGAGATGGGGGTAGGGGATCTCCGGCAGGCCCTGGTCGCCACCGGTGACGTCGTTCCATTTGTAGCAGATCGCCCAGACGATCTGCGAAAACGCCAGCGTCAGCATCGCGAAATAGAGCTTGATCAGACGCACGCAGAAATAGCCGGAGACCAGCGCGAATGCCGCGGTGCCCAGCCCCGCCGCCGGAAAGGCGAGGGTGAACGGCACGCCGTAGGTCTTCATCAAGATGCCGCAGACATAGGCGCCGACGCCGAAATAGGCGACATGCCCGAACGAGACGAGACCGGTTGTGCCGAGCAGCAGGTTGAGGCTGACGGCGAACAGCGCGTCGATGATGATCTGTTCGGCGAGGAAGACGTTGTAGCGCGAGCCGAGCCACGGCACCGTCGCGAGGACCAGGAACACGATCAGGGTCCACGGCACGCGGCGGGGAAGAGCGGCGCGGTTCGAGGCCGTCACAATGGCCGCCCGAACAAGCCCCACGGGCGGATGATCAGGATGACGGCCATCAGTGCGAAGACCGAGAACAGCGAGAAGCCGGGAAAAATGAGGATGCCGAACGATAGCACCTCGCCGTAGATCACCGAACCCCAAAACGTGCCCCAGAGCGAACCCATCCCGCCGATCACCACGACGATGAAGGCCTGCACGATGATCAAGACGTCCATCCCCGGAACGATGCCCTGGATCGGCGTCACCAGCGCGCCCGAGAGGCCGGCGAGGAATGCGCTGACCACGAACATCCCGGTGTAGAGCGTGCCGACATTGACGCCGAGCGCGTCGAGCATCTCGCGGTCCATCTGGGCCGCCCGCACCATCCGTCCGACACCGGTCCGGTTGAGCGCCAGCCACCCGCCAAAAGCGATCGCCGGGCCGATCGCGACGATGAAGAGGGTGTAGAGCGGCTGGGTCGTGCCAAATATCTGCACGCTGCCGGCGAGCACCGGCGGGGTCGACAGCGAGAGCTGGCCCGTGCCCCAGATGAACTTTGCCGCGTCGCCCAGGATCAGCACCAGACCGTAGGTGAAGAGCAGCTGATAGAGCTCTTCGCGGCCGTATAGCGAGCGGAAGAACAATCGCTCGACGACGGCGCCAAGCAAGCCGACGCCGCAGGCTGCGAACAGCGCCGCCGGCCAGAACGCCTCCGCCGACGGGTGCAGCCATTCCACCATCTGCCAGGCGAGATAGGCGCCGATCATGTAGAACGAGCCATGCGCGAAGTTGATCACGCGCATGACCCCAAACACCAGCGACAGTCCCGAGGCGATCAGGAACAGGAACATCGCGGTGGTCAGGCCGCCCATGAACTGGCTAAACAGAAACGAGGGCACCACCGCCGATCAATCCCCCAAGGTGCGCGCGTCGCCCGCGGCGATGTCCCCGCCGCGGGCGGTGCAGTTTCCAGCTGCAGTGGTCAATTGGTCGTCGACGGCGGCAACAACTGCGGATCCTTCATGACCGCGAAGGGGTAGGCCGCATCCTTGACCATCGTCCCCCAGTATTCGGGGCTCAGCGTTTCGTGGGTCGTGGCGCTGAAGGTCCGTTTGCCGACTGGCGTGTCGAAGGTCAGGCCGAGCAGGGCCTTCGCGACGTCGTCGCTCTTGGTATTGCCGGCCTTCTTGATGCCTTCGGTGAGCGCCTCGATCGCTTCGTACCCGACGATCGCCCAGCCGGAGCCGTATTTCGACTTCATCGATGTCTGGAGGTTCGTCTCAAAGGTCTTGTGCTCGGCCGGTTCGCCCGGACCGCCCCAGACCACCGGGTCGTAGGCGTCGGCGATGATCCCGTAAGGATAGTTGTCGCCGAGCGCCTGCGCCTCGTCGACCGTGCCGACTTCGGAGGGCACCAGCATCCGGTTCTTGATCGCCTTGTAATAGCCGAGCGGCGTCGCTTCCTTGGTGAAGGTGACAAAATCGCCGGCGAACAGCGAGCAATAGACGGCGTCGGGCTTCTTGCCCATCTGCGCGGTGATGAACGGGGTGAAATCAGCCTCCCCGAGTTTCGGCCATTCCTGATCGACGATCTGGATATCGGGGCGCAGCTTTTTGATCTTTTCGACGAAGGAGCCGATCGAATCGCGGCCATAGGCATAGTCCGGGGCGATCGTGGCGACGGATTTGACGTCGGTCCACTTGGCCATCAGGCTCGCGCCGGCGATCCCCTCGACTTCGGTGTTCGAGGCGACGCGGAAGATATAGGGGTGCAGTTGCGGCGGCTTAGTGAGCTCGGTCAGCTTTGCGGTCGGCGCCACGAACACGATCTTGTTTTCCTTGGCGACCGTGGAGACCGCCGGCGCCTCGGCGGAGGTCAGGGTGCCGGCGAGGAAATCGACGCTGTTCTTGATGATCAGCTCGCGCGCGAGCCGCACCGCTTCGTCGGCGTTGGCCTTGCTGTCGCGCGACAGAAGCTCGAGCTTGCGGCCAAGAACGCCGCCCTTGGCGTTGATCTCGGCGACCGCCATCTCGGCGCCCTTCAGGATCGGCACGCCATAGGTGGCTGTCGGCCCCGATAACGGGATCGGGAACCCGATCTTGATCGTCTCGGCCGCCCGCGCGGTCAGCGGAAACAGCATCGTTGCCGTCAATAACGCCGTCAGATAATTCCGATGATCCATCCCCGACCTCCCCGGCGCTCGCTGTCTACGGGTCTCAAGGAGCCCGGCCGCGGCGCGGCCGGATCATGGTTTGCCCGCCCATGGGCGTCAAGCGAGCGTGGGGGCACAAATCCGCACCCGGTTGCGCCAGATCGGCGCAGAGCGATAGCATCGCGCGATCTTGGCGAGGGGCAATGCCTATGAAAGCGGTTGTCTGCGAAGCATTCGGCGGACCCGAGGTGCTGCATCTGCGCGAACTGCCCGATCCGGCGCCGCCCGGCCCGGGCGAGGTGCAGGTGCGGATCGCCGCGCGCGGCGTCCAATACGTCGACGTCCTGATGCTCGCCGGCAAATACCAGTTCCGCCCCGAGCCACCCTTCATCCCCGGGAATGAGGCCGCGGGCGAAGTGGTCGGGGTCGGCGAGGGGGTCACGGGCTTCAAACTCGGCGACCGGGTGATGAGCCGGCATCGGCTCGGCGCCTTCGCCCAGCTCGGCAACGCCCGGGCCGAGAACTGCAGCCCGGTCCCGGGGGCCATGAGCATCGAAGAGGCGGCGGTGTTCAGCGGCGCGTACATGACCGCCTATCACGCCCTCGTCCAGCGCGGCCGGATGAAGGCCGGCGATTGGGTGATGGTCAACGGCGCCGCCGGCGGCATCGGCATCGCCGCGATCCAGGTCGCCAAGCTCTATGGCGCCACCGTCATCGCCACCGCCAGCACCGATGAAAAGCGCGCCGCCTGCATCGAGGAGGGCGCCGATTACGCGATCGATTACCGCGCCGGGCTGCGCGACAAGGTCAAGGAACTGACCGGCACACACGATGGCGTCGACATCGTCTACGACCCGATCGGCGCCGAGGTGTTCGACGAAAGTCTGCGCTGCCTGGCGTGGGGCGGGCGCATTCTGGTGCTCGGCTTCCTCGGCGGCGGGCCGTCGACGCCGCGCACCAATTACCTGTTGATCAAAGGGCTCGAGGTCATTGGCGTCCGCCTCGGCGGGGTTACCGAGCACCAGCCCGAGATCGGCCGCGCCAATATGAAGCTGCTCGTGGAGCTGGCCGGGGAGGGCAAGCTCAAACCGCGCATCTCGCATCGCTTCGCGCTGGAAGAGGCGGGCGAGGCGATCCAGGCCGTCATCGACCGCAAGGTCATCGGCAAGGCGGTCATTGTGGGTTAGCCGCGATCGGGCAGCAGCACCGCCGCCTACAACGGCTGACCCCGGGCGAGGCGGGGTTGGTCGCCGAGTGTGCCCATCGCGTGATGCATCAGGAGGCGCTTTAACGGCGCCATTCGGTTGACCATCGCCAGGCCGAGATCGCGGGCGAGGCGAATGGGCGGGATCGTATTGGAAAACAGGCGGTTGAGGCCGTCGGTCACCGCCGCCAGCAGGAGCGCGTCGGGGCGGCGCCGGCGCTCATAGGCCGCAAGCAGCGATTGGTCGCCGATGTCGAGGCCGAGGCGGCGCTGATCGACGATCAATTCGGCGAGCGCGGCGACGTCGCGGATCGCGATATTGAGGCCTTGCCCGGCGATCGGGTGGATGACATGGGCGGCTTCGCCAATGAGCGCGAGGCGGCGCGCGACATAGCGCTCGGCCTGGAGGAGCCCCAGCGGGTAGGCCCAGCGCGGCCCGACCGGCTCGATCGCCCCGAGAAAATCGCCGAAGCGGACGCCCAGTTCGGCGGCGAATTCCGCTTCCGGCAACGCGAGGAGGCGCGGCGCCAGGTCGGCATGCTCGGTCCACACGATTGACGACCGGTTGCCGGTCATCGGCAGGATCGCGAACGGCCCGGATGGCAGGAAATGCTCGATCGCGATCCCGCCATGCGGGCGCGCATGCGCCACCGTTGTGACGATGCCGGTCTGGCGGTAGCGCCATTCTATCGCGCGGATCCCGGCAGCCCGGCGCAGCGGCGAGTCCTTCCCGTCGGCGGCGGCAACCAGCCGCGCGTTGAGCCGCCCACCGCGGTCGAGGAGCGCCACGGCGCCGGTCTCACTCGCCTCCAGCGCGGTGACACGGCGCGGCGCTAACAGATGCAAATTCGGCAGCGCGCGGGCTGCCTCGTAAAGGGCGCGGCGCAGCACCCGGTTCTCGACGATGTAACCGAGCGGCGTATCGCCCCCGAGCTCCTTATGATCGTAGTGCAGGAAAAGGGGCGAATCGTCGTCGGCGACGCGGATCTCGCGGATCGGCTCGGCGTCGTTCGCGATCTGCGGCCACAGCCCGATGCCGTCGAACACCAGGCGCGAGCCGTAGGCGATCGCCGAGCTGCGGCCGTCAAAGCCCTCGCCCAGCATCGCCGCCGGGTCCTGCGGGTCGACGACGGCAACCGGGAGGCCAGCACCGGCGCACGCGACCGCGAGCAGCATCCCCGTCAGCCCCGCGCCCGCGATCACCAGTTCGGCATCATCGGCCATGACCGGAGCATGGGCACCGGGCCGGATCGAGTCCAGCCCGAAGGGCCGAGGTCCCCCTATCGCGGCAACTGCCGCCATTCTGTCCCGCGGTGGGGGAGCGGGGATTTGTCGTCTCATCGCGACGAGCGCCTGCAGTGGCGTGAGATCGACGTCACCGTCTTCCATTTCTAGTCAGGGCGAGAATATAATGTTGGCGCAGCTCGCGGAAGTGTTAGTCCGCTTCACTCCCGAGGTGGATCCGCGACACAGGATCCGTCGCGCATGGCCTCCGACGATCGCCAGGCCTTGCGCCGGCCGCCAGCACCTTTCGGGATCGGGAGAGCCAGACCGGGAGGTTTCGATGGGCTTTTATTACAGCAATGTGTCGAACGGCGTCATCCTCAATTCGAGTTTCGCTACCAAGAACGGGTTCGAGGTCGGCGCGTCAGCCATCGTCGGCGGCTACGGCGACACCCATCCGAACGGCATCTATGGATACAACTACGCGTGAACGATCAGCAACCGCGGCGGCGTCATCGCGTGGAGCGGCAGTGGCACCGGCGATGGCGTCCGGTTGAAAGCCGGCGGGGAAGTCAACAATGGCATCGACGGCAAAACCAATAGTTTGATTGAGGGTTATGTCGGGGTTTTCATCAAGAACGGCAGCGGCACCGTCACCAATTACGGCGCGATCCGGGGGTTTGCGGGGGTTGGGGGCAAGGGCGCCGGGGTCGAGCTGACCGGCGGCGGCACCATCGCCAACGGCAATAAATACAGCACCGGCGCGGAGATCACCGGATACTCCAGCCGGCGGGGCGTATTGATCGAGGGCGGCGCCGGCACGGTCACCAATTACGGCCGGATCCTCGGCTACGCCGCATTCGTCGGAATCGGCTACACCGCCGGCGCGGGTGTCGGCCTGACGGCTGGCGGTGTCGTCACCAATGGCACGACCGGTACCGGCACGCTGCACCAGTCGGAGATCGATGGCCCGGTCGGCATCGACATCGAGGGTGGCTTCGGAAGGGTCAACAATTTCGGCGAGGTCTTCGGCATCCAAGGCTACTCTGGCGACGGCGGCATCAAGCTCGGCGACGGTGGGATTGTCACTAACGGTAGCACGGTCGCCAATTCCGGCGGGCAGGTGGAAGGCAATTATTTCGGCATCGACGTCGCGGGAGCGGTGGGCGCGATCGCCAATTACGGCCGCGTATCGGCAAGCAACAGCTCGGGCCAGGGCATCTATCTCGAGGCCGCCGGCAGCGTCACCAATGGAGCGAGCGGGGCGACGGGCGCCTATATCGGCGGGGCTGCGGTGGGCGTGGCCATCATTGCCCCGATATCCAGCACCGTCAGCAATTTCGGCACGATCAGGAGTACCGGCAGCAACGGTGAGGGGGTGGTCATCGGCTACGGTCTCGGCGGCGGCAGCGTCACCAACGGGCAGAGCGGATCGACCGAGGGGTATATCGCCGGCACGCGGAGAGGCGTCGAAGTCGGCGGGAACGTCGCGAGCGTCCGCAATTTCGGCCTGATCACCACTACCGGCATCGGTTTTCTAGATTACGCGGTGAGGCTCGATGCCGTCAGCGGCACGGTGAGCAACCTCGGCAGCATCAGCAGCGCCGGGTCGCGCGGCTCCGGCGTCTTTCTCGGCAGTTATGGCCCGGCGATCGGTTCGGGGCTCGTCACCAATGGTGTGAGCGGCATCAAGACGGCGGTGATCGAGGGCGGGCTGATTGGAATCTACGTCTACTCGAACGAAGCGGCGCGGATCACCAATTTCGCGACGATTGCTGGCGGCACCGGCATCCGCGTCACCAGCACGGCGGCGGTGACCGTCACCAACGCCGGTACGATCGACGGCAAGGGCGGGACGGCGGTTCAGTTCGGCGGCGGCAATGATGTGCTGATCGTCGATGCCGGCGCAGTGTTTACCGGCAAGGTCAACGGCCGCGGCGGAACAAACAAGGTCGTCGAGGGCTCGCACGGCACCCTCAAGGTGACCGGGTTCACCGGCTTTGAAACCATCGTGCTGGCCGATGGCGGCGCCGACAACCTCACCTTGACGAGCAGCAACTTTACCGGGGTGACGGGCGGCAAGATCACCATCACCGATGGCAATTCCGGCAATACCGTCAACGGTGCCAGCCTGCCGTCGAGTGACGCGATCCTCGTTCATGCCGGCGGCGGCGTGGATACGTTAACAGGAGGCGCGGGCGCCGATATCTTCTACGCCGGCGGCAAGACCACGATGACCGGCGGCGCCGGCGCGAACCAGTTCACCTTCGCCCATATCGGCACCAACGGCATCACCGATTTCGGCGCGAGTACCAGCAACAAGATCGTGCTGCGCGACTCCGGGTTCGACCTCGGCCTCGACGAGGGGCTGGGCACCGCCAGCCTGCAACACCTTGCCGCCAGCGTCTTTGTCGCCAATTCGACCGGAAGCTTCACGACGACCAACCAGCGCTTTGCCTACAATACGGCGACCGGCGCGCTGCGCTACGACAAGGACGGCAGCGGCGCGAGTTTCAGCGCCAGCACGGTGGTGGTGCTGAGCGGGCATCCGAGCCTCAGCGCCGGGGCTTCGGGAAAGATCTTCTTCATCTCGTAACGGGAAGGCGAGGGGGCCAAGTCGAACCTGCCCGCGCTATCCTTCCGCGGCGCGCGGCAATCGCGTAATGTTTGTTGCTTTTTCGCAACCGGGACGCGACCGTGCCGCTCAACCCGCAGCTCGATACCCTGTCGGATTATCCCTTCGAGGCGTTGCGCACGCTCCTGAACCCGGTGACGCCGGTGGTCAACGACGCGCCGATCCTGATGTCGGTGGGCGAGCCGCAGCATCAGCCGCCCGCCTTATTGGCCGAGACGCTGGCTGCCCACGCGCATGAATGGAACAAATACCCGCCGATGGTCGGCACCCCCGAGCTGCGCCAGGCGATCGCCGATTGGCTGGGTCGGCGCTATCACCTGCCGCAGGGCGCGCTCGATCCCGACCGCCACATCCTCAACTTGGCCGGCACCAAGGAGGGGCTCTATCTGGTGTCGGGTCTGGTGGTGCCGCGCCGCAAGGCCGGCCGCCGGCCGGTCGTCCTGGTGCCCAACCCCTACTACCTCGTCTACAACGGCGCGGCGACGATGGCCGGGGCCGACGCCGTCTTTCTCGACGCGACGCGCGAGAACGGCTTCATGCCCGACCTCGCCGCGATCCCGCGCGAGACGCTCGAACGCACGGCGCTCTTCTATCTGTGCTCGCCGGCCAACCCGCAGGGCACGGTCGCCAGTGCAGATTATCTGAAACAGGCGATCTCGCTCGCGCGCCAGTATGATTTCGTGCTCGCGGTCGACGAGTGCTATGCCGAAATCTACGACCGCACGCCACCTGCGGGAGCGCTCGAGGCCTGCGCCGCGCTCGGGCAAGGCTTCGACCAGGTCGTCGTCTTCCACTCGCTCTCGAAGCGGTCGAGCGCGGCCGGGCTGCGCTCCGGTTTTGTCGCCGGCGACCCGCGCCTCATCGGGCATTTCAAGCATCTGCGCGACTATGGCGGCTGCCAGGTGCCGCTGCCGATCCAGGCCGCGGCGACGGCGCTGTGGCGGGACGAAGCGCATGTCGAGGAGAACCGGGCGCTCTACCGCCGTAAATTCGACATCGCGGAGGCTGCGCTCGCCGGCCGATTCGGGTTTTACCGGCCCGAGGGCGGGTTCTTTCTGTGGCTCGATGTCGGCGACGGCGAAGCCGCGGCGTTGCGGCTGTGGCGCGAGGCGGCGATTCGGGGATTGCCGGGCGGCTATACCGCGCGGGCGTCCGCAGGACGGGACAATCCGGGCGGCCGCTATATTCGCTTGGCGATTGTCCATGACGAGGTCACGCTCGACACCGCATTCGCGCGGATCCGCCGCGTGTTGTAGCCTAGCGCGTGCGGCTTTGGCTGGGGGGCCGGGGTCTGCAGGGCGCGTTGAGGGGTGGGGGACAAGCGGATGCCCAGGGTGGCGCAGCTGTCGGTGCGCGGCTTCGGCCAGCGTTGGCGAAGCGGGAGCGAGATGCTGGGCGGCCTCGGCCAGCATCTGCTCGAGGGGCTCGGCGTCGCGCTGGTGGTGGCGAGCCTCCTCCTCGTTCTCGCCTTATTGACCTACAACCCGGGCGATGTGTCGCTCGACACCGCGGTCGATGCGCCAACCCGCAATTTTCTCGGCCCCGAGGGCGCGCTCGTTGCCGATGTTCTGGTACAGTGCGTCGGGCTTGCCGCCTATCTGGTGCCCACCGTCATGTTCGGCTGGGCGTTCCGCCTGATGCTGGGGCGCCCGATCCGCCGGCCGCTACGCGGGATCGGATTTCTGCTGCTGGCGCTGGTGCTCGGCGCGGCGTCCTGTTCGATCCTCCACCCGGATCTGAGTTTGCCGGCCGGCGCCGGCGGGACAGTGGGATGGGTGCTGCTG